>DKVF01000095.1:6859-9815 GCA_002491065.1 Peptococcaceae bacterium UBA7185 | reverse complement strand
CCCCAACATTTATTGTAGAACCACTACGTTTTAAAACCTTAATATTATTATTTTGACCTTCGGTGTACCCATTGCTTATTCCGGTTGTTATACTCAGATATATCGCATGATACCACTGGTTTATTGTCTTAAGACATTTTGTAAACACCGGAATATTTGCCTGTTCAATATCCATAACCAGCTTTTTATAGTTTGCTGCCAGTTCCTGTATGGTTTCGCTTTCTAAAAACTGATTGAATAATTCTTTCAGCCCATAAGCAATTTTGAGATCGGGAGCAACATCCAGCATATTGATCAGCTGCTGTTTTTGTTCATCTGAAAGATTTTTATAATCCTTTAGGAGTAAGGTTCTGCTATGTTTAAAATAGATCCGGCGGGTTTTAGAGAACTTTTTCTGAACATCCTTCCGGACGGATTCCAGAGCCCACAGAAACAATCGTTTTACGTGAAATTTATCCGCAATGATCTCCGCTTTTGGGAAGGCAGCAGTCATGACACTGCGGAACAGTGGAGACAGATCCATAACAATATACTTTACTTTCATCCGCTCTTTTATTGGGATCTGATTGAAATACGCATATAGTTCTTCCGGCTTTCTACTCGGAAGAACATCCAGGATGGTATTATCCACTGGATCTGTTAAAAGGCATTGAAATTTTTCACCGATATTCCCTCTGAATTCATCGATCGCTATAATTACCGGAAAGGAAGAAGGATGGGGATAAGAAATCTGACGCATTGCCCGATAAACAGCGCTGACAGAAGAGGAGAGCTGTTTTGCAGCATTTTTCACGGAGATGCGATCAGCCAGCTTATCAAAGATCATCATATGAAAACTGCTGGTATGACGCTGATCCCGGATAACTTCATGATTATTCTCGTAAAAACGCTTTCCGCAATTCGGACATACATAACGGCGTCTTTTGAATAACAGATAAACAGGCCTGTTATTTACAACAGCGTGCTGAATACGTTGTTTCCGGTAATCATGAACCTTATCGGTCAGAACATTGCAATGCGGGCAATGATGTGCAGTGCGTTCCAGTGTAATATGGATGGTGATGATACCTTCGCTTTCTTCACATTCAGTAATAACAAAATACTCTGGCAAATCAAATATTTTTCTGATATAATAACAGTCAGGCATAATTCATCCCCCTTTGATGTTGGTTTTCGCACTTCTAGCATACCAAATTGGGAAGGATTATGCTTCTCTTTTTTCTTTCAGTTTCGCTCACTTTTGAAAAGTGTAACTTTTTACGGACAGTTTAATCCTCGTTTTTTATTTTCACCCCAACATTTATTATAGAACCGATTTTTTACAGTTAAATGATTTCGTGCAGATGTTTGCCAATTGGGGATATTTTCTTGCAAAACGCTGGCAGGTATGTTACTATGAGAATATAGAACTCTTTTGGTAATTCGTTGGACAGTAAGCCTGGCATGTGAACCAGACGCAAATGAAAATAGATATGGGTGGGAGGTTGAGAAAATGGAGCAAAAAAAGAATTTGAAGATAGTTGTGGGAGCGTTTACAATAATTTCAATATTCTGCTTGGTATATACTGGATTTTACTTCAAATACGTATATTACAGACACATAAATATTATTTTTAATACTGCATATTTTTATCTTGTGTATCCATTAAAATACTTTTCTGTGGCAATAGTTTTTGCAAGTTTGTACGCCAACCTCTTTATGCCGACATGCATTAAGAAAAAAAGGGAAAATATAAAAATATTGCAGCATGGAGTTTACACAGTGTTGCTTCTTTGTGTAGGAATCATAATTGGAGGGAATATAGTAATGCAAATAAGTATAAAAGTTTTCCCATATTTTTGTATTCTAACAGGTGCGATATTAGGTTTGATGATAGAATAAAGAAGGAAAAATACAGAAGAACAAATTTGCATTCCATGCGGAAAAAAGCGGAAACTCTTTTTTGAAGGGTTTCCGCTTTTGCATGTCCGAACGATATTTGTTTTACGATTTATTTCGCATTGTGTTTACAATAGCGCCGATGATACCGCCAATCACAGCAGGAATCACCCAGCCCAATCCCAATTCATAAAAAGGTATGCTTTGCAGAAGATTACTCAATGCTACGATTTGAATATTATAATTGGCTGCCAGCGTTTCCAAGCCGTTGGGAATGCTGACGCAGGCTGCACCGATGAGAATACCAGCATAAATAGGCTGACGGTCCTTGAACCAACGATTTAAAAAGGATGCCAGCACCAATGCCATCAATACAGGATAAACCATGAGCAGTGCAGGTAAGGTGATATTGAGCAGCTGTGTCAGACCAATATTGCTGACCAGGAAGCTGAACAGACATACAGCAATAATGACATGGTTATATTCCAGCTTTGTATAGTTGTCGCTGAAATAGTCGCCACAGGCAGTTGTCAACCCGATGGCGGTGGTAAGACAGGCAAACAATACAGCAATCCCTAAAATAAGCATGCCTATTGTCCCAAACAAATGATGGGCTACGGCGGCAAGCAATTGTCCTCCATTGGAGAACTGGCCTAAAGAGCCTGATGTAGCGCCTACATAAGCCAAAATGCCGTATACCACGGCAAGACCGATTGTAGCCAGAATTCCGGTCAATAAAGTATATTTGGCGATATTGCGTTGTGATTGAATGCCCATAGCTTCCACATTTTCTATTACAATAAGCGCGAAAATAGAGGCAGCTAATGCGTCCATAGCCATGTAGCCTTCGATGATGCCGTTGAAAAAGGCAATGGATTCATAGGTACCGACAGGTTGTCCGACAGGGCCGATAGGATTGACGATAGCACTGATACCGATAATGAAAATAGAAAGCAGTAAGATTGGTGTGAGAATCTTCCCTACGATGGCCACAATCTTATTGGGATTGGCGGACAATACATAGACAGCGCCGAAAAACAAAGCTGTAAAAATGACAGAATATAGCGAGACATGAGA
>DKVF01000095.1:0-6553 GCA_002491065.1 Peptococcaceae bacterium UBA7185 | reverse complement strand
ACGATAAAAAAGGTAGAAAATTTCTTACCTGCCCGTCCCACCATTGTCGTCAGAGAACGGTTGGCAAATACTACGGCCGTAATAGCGAGAAGGGGTAACCCCACATCGGTAACAATATAGCCTGCCAATGCCGTCCAGACATGGCTGCCGGCGGATAGTCCCATAGCAGGCGGAAAAATCATGTTGCCAGCGCCGAAAAACAGTGCAAACAGCATAAGGGACAAAGAAATAAGTTGTGTAAAGGATAGTTTTTCTTTCATGACGTCCTCCTGTATACTGTATTACTACAGAATTATGAAAAAAGGCTGTTCTTGTACAGCCAACGTTTTTATTCTATCACAAATATAGATTGGATACAATAAGAAACAGCAAGAAAAAAGTTATACCTTAGGAACGGGAAAATGTTTCAACTTGAAAGTATGTTGGTTGGGTGTGTTTGCTTAGAAAGTATTTGTGGGAAACTTTGTATTGTAGGAATCGACATGGTTGGCAATCGCTTGACGGGCAGATAACAGAATGAATTGTGATTTATTTGTGGATAGTTTGGAAACCTTATGAAAGGTTTTGTGGATAACTAATAGGAGATTGGGGATAATTCTGTGGATAATCTTCTTGATAGGAAGGTTATTCACAGGGGAAAACGGAATTTCTTTGAGCGAGTGTTATAGAGAAGAAAACGCTGGATTATGTAAATGATTTTTTATTTCCCATGAAATAATTGCCTGGGAAATATTTTTTTGCTCAAAAAATATTTCTATTTAGAATAACAGAGCAATTTGACGATAGAGAAACTTATATGAGCTTTCTGAGAAAATAATTGAAAATTTTTTCAAAAATACTTGACTCTGCCCTAAGGTCAGGTTTTACACTAAGAACAACGATTCGAATCGCAAATTCAAAGGAGTGGATAGTATGTTGAGTATCGGAGAATTTTCCCGCGCATGCCAGGTTACCATCAAGACGCTGCGTCATTATGACAAGATAGATTTGCTAAAGCCTGCCTATATTGATGCGCAAAGTGGTTATCGTTATTATGAAACCGAACAAGTGCCGCAGCTGTTATTGATTCAGCGCCTGAAGCGTTACGGATTTTCATTGGCAGAGATTCAACAATTGTTATTCACTAAAGACAAGTGTTTGCTCGCTGCAAAATTATCTGCGCAGAAAAATATTTTGGAGCAGCAGTTAGCGCAAGTCAGTGTTATTATGTATGAACTGGAACAACATCTTGCTGATTTTGAGAGGACGGGAGATATTATGAGTTATCAGAATAAGTATCAAATTGTATTGAAAGAAACAGAGGATTTGGCAGTCGTTGGCTATCGGCAGCAGATGAGTGTGGATGATTTTGGTCAGGCTTACGGCAAATTATTTGAACGTGTTGCCAGGGAACATTGTCAGCCTACTGGGCCTGTAATGGCGTTTTATCATGATCGGGTATTTGACCCCGACAACAGTGACATTGAGGTGGCAGTGCCGGTAGCGGCAGGGCAGGCTGACCATGTGATAAGCGGCAGTTTGTGTGCGGTTACCATTCATCATGGCGCGTATGCTTCTATGGCGGACGCTTACGGCGCATTGACAGCATGGATTGATGATAATGGGTATGAGGTGATTGCTGCGCCTTATGATATTTATTGGAAAAATCATCAAAACGGCGTCAGCAATGTGGAACAATGGGAAACAGAGATTCGCTTTCCCATTGCTAAGAGATAACATGCACTGTTGTCCTGTATGAAGACAAGTTACAGACCAGGGGGACGCACAGTTTCTTTCCTTGTGGATTGAGCGATTCCCCATAAAAAATATAAGTAACGTAAGAGCGCATAGGTGACCATTATAATAGAGATACTTTCTTCAATTCGCACTATGATATTCCAAAAGGCAAGCTGCTGTGTGCCCGCTGTATTTAGGGTGTGCAGCAGCTTTTCCAATGCTACAGCGGGAATTACAAAAGGAAAGGTAAGTGCGCCGTAGCTGGAATAAAAGGGTAGGCGCAAGATTCTAGGCAGACAGCACAACACAAAAATATAAGCGCTTTGTCCGATGGCTGCGAAAAGCAGAGCAATGGTGAAAGACGGCTGGGCGGTACAGCTTAGATAAGCGGCCAGCGCTAGATTAAAGGGCGCGGAAAAAATACAAACTGTGGGCAGTGCGGCATCTGTCACTGGCAGTTTGTAATAGCGATAGGCCGCGACAAAATACCAGGGCAAGAACAGGAAAAAACCTATCCAGAGAATCCATTGGCCAACATGCTGCATCTGGAATGAAACTGAAACAACTGCAGACAGCATATTGCCGCCGTAAAGTACATTCCAGGTGGCAAACACGTTTTGCAGCTGAAAATTGCGTAAGTAGTACCAGCTAAACAATAAAACTATTATAGCATGACCTATATTGGCAACCAGCCAGAGCGTGAAGGCAGATTGATAAAAATAGGGAGCGATTGCAGCAGAAATCTGCAGAAGCGTCATAAAAAATGCTTCAAATACGCTGAAGTTCAACGGATTTTTTAACTCCTGCTGTGCTTGTGGCCAGCAAAAAATGAGCTTTAGTACCAGCAGTAGCCACAAGATTGCTGCCATACTGATGTAAATCCAATGAAACATTTTGCTGTACGCCAGCATCAGATTGCCCAGGGCGCCGAGACCTAGCGTCAGGCCGCATATTGACAAAGGTAGTTTTTGCAGAAAAATTTCAAAAGGAACAGAGTTGTGCAAAATTCTCACCAACGATTCGTAAAAAATTTCTAATGTCTCACATGAAACATTAGAGTGTGTTAGTCGTACTTTTGGCTAACACATAGTTTTCACTTTCTTGCTGTGCGTTATTCTGATATTTATTATAGGAGTATTATAGGAGCAAAATGTCGAAACAGTAAGGTAATTTTTATGTTAATGAGATGAAACCAAAATACAAAGCAAAGGGCTGTCTTAAAATCAAGACGGCCCTTTGCAATGGGGATGGGGTAGTGAAACGATATAAAATTACAGTTCTTGTCGTAGATTTTTTGCGGCTTTTTCTTTTACCAGAAAACTGCTTAAGGATATGACGGGCAATAAAATGGTTAACCCATATAGCAGCCAGGATTGCTCCAGCATGAATGTGTTGCCCAGCAGAAGCAGCGCCTTATTGGCGAATATCATAAACGCAATTTCCAGATTTGCCAGTGAAACAGCCAAAACTGTGCGCTGGTTCTGCTGTAATGCAAAGGTAAGCGGCACGGTAATGCTGATGAATGCGATGTCACATAAGTATGTGAGTAAAAATAATTCACGGAGTACAGGACTGGCAGTGTAGCCTGCGTAAAATATGCTGCCCAGCCAGGTAATTCCCCTCAGATATAACATACCGACTGCAATAAAAATGAGATTCATGAGAAAGATGCTGAGCAGTTCGTTTTCTTTCCGCCCAGATTCTTCGGTGCAGAGAGTACTGCGCAATTGTGCGAAGAAGGGCAGAAACGCAACGCACAATCCGCTGATTATGACATTGTTGCCTGATGTGAAGGTGCGCAGTGTCATAAGGATAAACATAATGCAGGGCACCAGGCCAAAGTGTAAATTTGAAATTTTTTTACCGGTCATTTTTAACAGTTCCATGAGAAATCGTCCTCCTAAATGAAATTTTTCTATATTGAAATATTTTCTTGCCTTTGATGATGTTATCTTACAATGTCAATGTTGGGGATTTGTCAGGGAAATGTTTCTGAGATATTAATTGAAAGAAGTTTTTTGCGAAAGACAGATTTCCGGCAAAAAGACCTGTTAACAATTTAGCAATATTTTCTTAGTAATTCGGGAACATTTGATGGATAGAATAAACGTATAAAAAAGAGGAGGAATTGCATATGGCAGATTTTAAATCGAAATCAGCGCAAAAAGCTGCGGATGTATACGAAAGGCTTCGCGACGGTGTGGCAGATGCTTACGAAAGAGCAGAGGATGCAGTTGTGGACACCTACGAAAAAATGGAGGATACTGTTGTGGGCACTTATCAAAAGGTAGAGGATAAGGTTGTAGACACCTATCAAAAAATTGAGGACGGTGTTGTGGATGCCTATCAGAAAATCGAGGATGGTTTTGTGGATACCTTTTTGAAAAACAGTGGAAACGTGGATAAGATGAAGAAGGCATCGAGGAACAGATAGTTTTTGCTGTGCATAACCAGCGCAGTAGTAATTTGATAGGCTGGTATATAAAAAATTCGCTGTATGTTTCGGTAGACAGCGAATTTTTTTGTTTTCCTGTGAGCGTAAATAATTTTTTAACAATTCCATGTTATAATAAAATGAATTATCAAGTGTGACATTTTTTGAGACTGCTTTTTGGGGAGGGAAGAATATGGTCCGTATTTTAGTGGTGGAGGATGACCGAGAGCTGAACCGTGTGGTGTGTGCGTTTTTGCGGCAGCAGGGGTTTGACGCGGTGGGATGTTTGAGCGCTAATGAGGCCTATGATATTTTGTACGAAAGTTCCGTGGCGTTGATTATTTCAGATATTATGATGCCTAATGTAGATGGATTTTCTTTTGTGGATACGGTACGGGAGATGGACAAAAAAATTCCTATTTTGTTTATGACAGCGCGGGATGATCTGGCGGCAAAGCAGAAGGGGTTTCATGCGGGAATTGATGACTATATGGTGAAGCCTGTAGATTTGGAGGAGTTGACGCTGCGCGTGAAGGCATTGCTGCGCCGTTCTGAAATTGTCAACAGTAAACGGTTGACAGTGGGAAGGTTGACTATGGATGAAGACGAACATACCGCTTACTTAGGCGGGGAAGAGATTAATTTGACGGTGCGTGAATTCGATTTGCTGTATAAGATGTTGTCTTACCCTCGTAAAACCTTTACCAGAGCGCAGCTTATGGACGAATTTTGGGATGTAGACAGCGCTTCTGGTTCGCGTGTGGTGGATGTGTATATCACAAAGCTACGGGATAAGCTGGCGGGTTGTGATGACTTTGAAATTGTTACAGTGCATGGGCTGGGTTATAAGGCGGTGTTGAAATGAGTCAACAAATTTTTGCGCCTCGCGTAGCTCGAAGTCTATTTTCTCTCAGGCGTTATCTGATATTTTTCTTGTTTATTGCTTTCGTAGTCAGCGCGTGTTTCTTATTATTTTTGCGTACGATGCACTTTGAAAGCACTAATCTAGCCAGAAGTGCCTTGCTGACTTTGGGTAATGTGATACTTCTCAGCTTTGCCTGTTCTGTATTTGATGGCATTCGGCATAAGAAAACGGTAGAGGAACCAGTGCGGCGTATTCTGCAAGCTACACATCAGCTCACGCAAGGAGACTTTTCAGCGCGGATTCAACCTTTGCATGAATCGGGCGAGATGAACGAGCTGGACTTGATTATTCACGATTTTAATAAAATGGCGGAGGAATTGTCGGGGTTGGAAACCTTGCGGACAGATTTTGTAGCCAATGTGTCTCATGAGCTAAAGACGCCGTTGGCTGTGATGCAAAATTATGCTGTTATGCTGCAGGCGCCGAATTTGCCTGAGGTGCAGCGCATGGAATATGCACGTGCAGTGGCGGATGGCTCGCGCAGACTGTCGGAGCTGATTACAAATATTCTTCGGCTTAACAAGCTGGAAAACCAAAATATCTATCCTGATGCAAAATCCTACAATTTGGGGGAACAGCTGCGAGAATGTATATTAGCGCAGGAGTCTATGTGGGAACGCAAAAATATACAGATGGAAATTGATATTGATGATGTGATTGTGGAGGCTGACAGGGAATTATTATCCTTGGTGTGGAATAATTTGCTCTCCAATGCGATAAAGTTTACCGATGAAGGCGGCCGGATTACTGTAAAAACGAAAGAAGAAAAGGAATGGATGATGGTGAGTGTGGCGGATACAGGTTGCGGTATGAATGCGGAAACTGGTCGGCATATATTTGAGAAATTTTATCAAGGGGACGGCTCTCATGGCACGCAGGGCAATGGTTTGGGATTGGCGCTAGTGAAACGGGCTATTGAGATTACCGGTGGCGAAATTTCTGTGCAGAGTGCTTTGGGCGTGGGTAGCACATTTGTGGTACGCTTGCCTAAGACTCGTGATTAAATCTGATGGAAATTGAATTTCTATCAGGCAGGAGGCTAGAGTTTATGGAGAAGGAACAACAGGAGAATACATTTTTCTATACCTATTCAGCGAAACAACAGACGGAGATACAGGCAATCCGGCAAAAATATTTATCAGCAGCATCATCTGACGAGGGCGTGGAACGGTTACGAAAATTGGATAAGGGGGCAAGGCTGCCTGGTGTATTGGCAGCAATTTTTTTGGGACTGTTTGGTGTTTTACTTTTTGCTGTAGGTCTTCACAGTGTCGTTGGAGCAAGCAGCAATGGACAGTTTGTGTTGGGAGTTTTTCTTGGCGTGCTGGGTCTGGCATGTATGTCCGGCGCGCCGTTGCTGGAGAAGTTTATTACGAAGCGGCAGCGAAAAAAACTGGCACCTGAAATTTTAAAATTGAGCGATGAATTATTGAAATGTCGATAATTAAAAAAGTGAATACAAACAGAGCGAAAATATT
>DKVF01000050.1 GCA_002491065.1 Peptococcaceae bacterium UBA7185 | reverse complement strand
CCAGGATTCTGGGTACATATCAAAAACATAAATGGGGGAAGGGGCAAATTAGAGAGCAAAATATTGTTCCACAAAAAATTAAAAAAATGAAAGACTTTATTGGCTTACTCAAAAAAGGGAACATCTCTATATGCTTTACGCATGTTGAGATGTTCCCTTTCACTTTCTTAACTGTACCATTCCAATGTAAACAGCAGATTTTTATATTGCAGACCATAACATAGTGATAGGCTTCTACAAAAGTTATTTATTTTTCTGGCACTTTGCCATAACGTAGCTGGGGTTGATTGGGCAGAGATTCCAACGTGATATCATCCTGCAATGTGATGTGTAAATATACTTGATAAAGACTGAGATTATCTGCAATTCCGCCGGGCATCGTCAAACTTTTTTCTAAAATTTTACTGTTGCCGATAGCACGAATTTTGATGGGATCTTGTACAATCGCGCCATCGCAGGTGAGATATGTTTTGTTTTGTGCATCGACATAGTTGATGCCGGTGGTGGCAGTAATGCGATAATCATTGACTGCTACGGCTTCTGCACCGGCGGCCCATAATTCATTGAGAATGACAATCAGGTCAGAAGCCAGCATATTGCCGCTGACAGTGATTTGTATGCCAGAGCCGTGCACTTTTGCGGTACCGTTAATGAGCTGCAAACGGCTTAATTCATTGTTAATGCGGTCAATCAGTTCGGCATCATTTTGGTAGTCGTTTTGATAGGTGATCAGATTATCTTCCGCTTCGTCAATTGCTTCTGACAGTTGCCAGCGCTTATCAGTGAGGTTTTTCAACATAATACTTAAATCGCTAGTAGATTGCATAGAAAGGTCTGACATAAGACGGTGTTGTGTTTGAATTTGAGTAGAGATAAGAATACCCAACAGCACAAAGGTGACAGTCAGATAAATATGCCAGCCATGGATATATTTTTTCATGTGATACGAATCCTTTCTGCCGAAATCAATGCTGTAAGAATTTATTCATAATGTTGTACAGCGTGCATATTGTGTTTTTTCAGGAATTTATTTAGGATATAATGCCGAATAGTGGACAAGTTGTTGAAAATACGCACACCAAATACGAATACAGCAGCCATATATAAATCTACACTGAGTTGATCGCCCAAAAAAGCTAAAAAGGCTGCTAATAATGCGTTGGAAATAAAGCCTGTAAGCAGAATAAATCCGTTAAAGCTGTTTTCATAAATGCAGCGAATACCGCCTAGTACAGAATCTAATGCAGCCAATACAGCAATGGATAAGTATTTGGCCATCACCAATGGTATTTGAATTGATATAATGGAGCCCAGCAGAATACCAGCAAATAGGCCAAGGATGGGAATGAGAAAAACCATTGTTTATACCTCCTCTTGCGAGACAGATGTTAAAATTTTTGTAGAAAAACTGCCAGTGTAAGCGGGTAATGATATTTTGTGACTGCGGCTGCTGGTAGTTTTATAGCTGACAGGAAATCCGGTTAGAGCTAATTGTTGATAGGTGGTGCTGGTAGAAATAGCATCCTCAAGTTCTTGGGGATCACCGATGGCAAGAATCTCATAAGGCGGCGCTAAACGAGTTGTATTGACTAAAATAACATTTCCGACACAACGAATCTCCGAAGAAACCACTATGCGCTGTCCGTTGATACTGATTCCTTCTGCGCCAGCATTGCGCAAATCATTGACAATATAAAGCAAATTTTCATAATGAATAACGTAGCGGTTAGGATCATCGGCAGGAGTATTGTTAAGACCAGCATTATTATCATCTAATGAAATAGCGATTCCAGGACCTTCTAATGCAGTAATACCTGCGCGAATTTGCTGTTGAGTCAACTGATTTTGTAAGTCGGTGAGCTGGCTTTCCCCTGTGGTGGATTGATTGATAATTGTTTCTGTTTCCTGCCGCAGTGTAGATAGTCGTTCCTCTAAGGCTGCAGTTTCACTTTCCAAATTGGTAATCAGAGAAATAAGCACTTCTGTCTTGGGGTCGGTGCTGGCGGCGGAGATAGCGCTTTGAATACGCAGTTCTTGAACAAGAAACAAGCCGATTAGGACAAAAATGAAAGTTAACCAAGGCAACCAATGGGGCAGGTGTATTTGTTTCAAGATAGAATCTCCTCTCTGAGAAAAATTTTTGTACACATATTATGTACGTATTAAAGATATTTACTGCAAATTGCAAAAATAGTTTTGTTGCAATAGGAAAAATAAGCTATAATGTTAACAAGCTATATACTAAAGTTCCATCTTTTTGGATACTGCAATAAACCTTATTATAGCAGAGTTGCGTAGAAAAAAAAGAGGGTTTCCATAGGAAAATTAAATTTTCTTGTAGATTTTTTCTGGTTCATAGAAAGAAATTTTTGATAAAACGAGAATATAAATCTAGGAAAGAAAAATAAACGATACAAAGGGGCTGATACGACATGGCTGAGTGGACAGAATTATTAAATCCCATACATATTTTAGATATTGCGATTGTGGCAATTTTTATTTATAAATTGATTTCTATGGTAAAAGGCACACGGGCAGTGCAATTGATCAAAGGGTTGCTGCTCTTATTGGTTTTGACAGCTGTGAGCAGTAGTAGCGTGCTGGGACTGAATACGGTAAACTGGATTTTGGAGCAAATAAAAACGATGCTGTTGATTGCCATTCCTGTCGTATTTCAGCCAGAACTGCGCCGCGCTTTGGAACAGTTGGGAAACAGCAGTTTTATTCCCGGCAGCAAAAAGAGTAGAGAGGATACCGAGGTGGTACGTATTGTCGATCAGCTGGTGCCCTTTCTTGCGGAGGCCAGCCGTACCCATACAGGGGTATTGTTGGCATTGCAGCGGGAAGTGGGGTTAGGCGAGTACGTAAACACCGGAATTAAAATCAATGGCAATCTGACCAGTCAGCTTTTGGGCAATATTTTTATTGTCAATACGCCGCTGCATGATGGTGCTGTTATTATAGAGGATGATGTTATTCTAGCTGCGAGCTGTTATTTGCCGTTATCAGAAAACATCAATATCAGTAAGGCGTTGGGGACGCGGCATCGGGCAGGGATAGGTCTTTCTGAGGTGAGCGATGCGTTGGTATGCATCGTTTCGGAGGAAACTGGCGCAATTTCTATTGCTGAGGGCGGAAAGCTGCAGTATCATATTAGTGAAGAAACGTTGCGCCAAAGCTTGCTGGAAGGACTGCACACGGATACATCCAAATCAATTTTTCAGAAATGGAGGGATGAGCGTGAAAGTAAAAACAACTGAGTCGAAGAAAAATGAACGTATGCTGAAATTGTTGGCAGTTATTTTTGCCGTAATGCTCTGGTTTTATGTGGATGCAGAACAAAATCCGGTGAAAAGTATGCATTTTGATATACCGGTGCAATATGTCAATCAACAAGAAAACTATGAAGTCAGCAATGGTGTAACTACTGTACGGGTGACAGTGCGGGGCAAAGAAGATGAATTGTCAGGGTTGCGCAAGGAGGATTTTTCTGCTATTGTAGACCTTAGCAATGCACAAGTAGGAACTGGTGAATACGAGATTCAGCTGAAGGCGCCGGAGATGGCCGAACGTATCAGCTATTTGCCCAATAGGACTTCGCTGCAGCTTGATCAGAAGATAAATAAAGAAGTGCCGGTGCGAGTGCGTACCAGCGGAACAATGCTTGAAGGATATGAAATATCCAGTACAGAAGTACTGCCGAACAAGGTGACAATCAGCGGATTGAGTCAAGTTTTAGATGAAATCAGTGATATCGAAACAGAAGCCATTGATGTGAGCGGGATTACCAACGAGATCACAAAAGAGGTGTGGCTGCATGTGCCTGAGGGTGTTGCGATAGAAGGTGAAAAACGTATCGTGGTGCATTTTATGATACAGGAGAAGCAAGGTCGTGTAAATCATGAAATGACAGTCGCAGCGCACAATGTGCCGTCTAATATGGAAGTGGAAGTGGTACAATCTGCGGTGACAGTGCAATTGAGCGGAAATGAAACGCTGTTAAAAAATCAACAGGAATTGGCTAATATTGTATTATATGTGGATTGCAGCGGTTTGGACGGAGGAACCCATACCTTGCCGGTGCAGGTGGAGTGTTATGGCGCTTTGCACGTAGAGCAGGTTGCCCCTGCACAAGTAGATGTAATATTGACGGAGAAGACGAATGAGCAGGATACGATTCCTACAGAAGAAATAGATGAGAAGAATGAGAGGGAGAGCAATTGAAATTATTTGGAACTGATGGTGTAAGAGGAAAAGCGAATACTGTATTGACAGCGGAGCTGGCATATCAGTTGGGCCGCGCTGCGGCGTTTGTATTAAAACGGGATGGCCTGCCTGATAAAGAAATGGCAATGGTCATTGGGAAGGATACACGCATTTCCGGGGATATGCTGGAAGCTAGTCTGATTGCAGGAATCTGTTCTACCGGCGTTGATGTATATCAGGCAGGGGTAGTGCCAACTCCTGCAGTGGCAGTGCTAACTCGGATGCTGAACTGCATGGCAGGGGTGGTGATTTCCGCATCGCATAACCCTTATCAGGATAATGGCATTAAATTTTTCAGTCCGTTGGGGACAAAGCTGCCTGATGAGATGGAGGCGGCCATTGAAGCTGTGATTGAGGCAAAACTGCAAGAGGTTCCCAGTCCGTCGGGTGCAGATGTGGGAAGGGTGATTGTTTACCCAGAGGGCGCCCAACGGTACAGCCGTTTTATCAAAAGCAAAGTGGAGGGCGATTTTTCTGGGTTACGCGTGGTAGTGGATTGTGCCAATGGGGCAGCCAGTGCCATTGCGCCAGAGCTTTTGCGGGCGTTAGGCGCTGACGTGACAGCCATTTCCTGTGCGCCAAATGGTGTGAATATTAACGACCAATGCGGTTCTACGCATCTGGAGCAGCTGCAAAAAGCTGTAGTGGAGTGTCAGGCAGATTTGGGCCTGGCCTATGACGGCGATGCGGATCGTTTGCAGGCGGTAGATCAGTATGGCAAGGTAGTGGATGGCGACCGGTTGTTGCTGATTTTTGGCGAATATTTAAAGGAACAGGGCATTTTGGCGAAAGACACTGTAGTGATTACAGTGATGAGCAATATGGGCTTAAAGATTGCGCTGAGGGAACGGGGTATCAAAACACTGGAAACCAAAGTAGGCGACCGCTATGTCATTGAAGGGATGAAAGAAAAGGGCGCTGTGTTGGGCGGCGAGCAGTCGGGGCATATCGTGTTCGGACTGGATAATACTACAGGAGACGGTATTTTAAGCAGTGTGAAGTTACTGCAGATTTTGCGGCAGAGAAAGAAAACCTTAGCGGAATTGGCAGAGCAGATGGAGCAGTATCCGCAGACCTTGATTAATGTAAAGGTACAGGAAAAGCACGGTTGGGAAGAAAAAACGGAGATTCAACAGGCCATTTCGGCGGCACAGCAGGAGCTGGGCGAGGAAGGACGCATCTTGGTGCGGGCCTCCGGAACAGAAAATTTGTTGCGCGTGATGGTAGAAGGCAAACAGCAAGAGCAGATTGAGCGGTTGGCACGACAGATTGCCGATGTAGTGGAAACGGTGATGAATTAACTATGGTGCTTGGCGTAGGAACAGATATGGTTGAGATTGTGCGTGTCCGGCAGGCTATTGAAAAAAATCCGCATTTTTTGGAGCGAATTTATACCGAACAGGAAATTGTTTATTGTAAACGCAAAGCCGATCCGTGGCAATCTTTGGCAGCCCGGTTTGCTGCCAAGGAAGCGGTGGGCAAGGCTTTCGGTACAGGCATAGGAATGCTGGGACTAAAAAATATTGAGATCATAAATGAAACGGGAGGGCAGCCGAAGGTAGTGCTTCACGGTGCCGCAGAGGAGCAGGCCCTCCTGCGGAATATACGGCGGGTGCATATCAGTTTGAGCCACTCAAAAGAATATGCCATTGCGACGGCCGTATTGGAGGGGGAATAATTTTGTATCTTGTAACGACGGAGCAGATGAGACAGGTAGACCGCAAAAGTATTCAGGAATTGGGCATTCCAGAAATGGTTTTGATGGAGAATGCTGGAAAGGCAATTGTAGAATTTTTGCAGGAGCAATTTGAAGAGCTGAATAAAAAGAGTATTACGATAATTGCAGGTACCGGAAACAATGGCGGTGATGCACTGGTAGCAGCGCGTTATCTTCATTGTATGGGAATTGCAGTAAAAGTGTTTATCTATGGAGAGCGGGAATTGTCTTCCAGCGCACAGCAGAATTACGAGATCCTATCCCGTTTACCAGTAAAAATTTATTGGCTGGACAGCGAAAACAGTATGCACCTTTTTAAGGTGACTGTGAATTACAGCGATATTTTGCTGGACGGGCTGCTGGGTACAGGCATCAATCGTGATGTATCAGGTCGGGCGGAACAGATTATAGATATTGTCAACCGCCGTAGCTGTATCAAGGTAGCCATTGATATTCCTTCTGGCCTGAACGGGGACAATGGTGAAATCTGGGGCCGCTGCTTGAAAGCCGATTATACTGTGGCGTTGGCGCAGCCAAAACGGGGCCATATGTTGAGTAAAGGTGTAAAATATTGCGGAAAGTTAGTGATAAAAGATATCGGAATTCCCGAGGAAATCTATGAGGAATTAGGTCTGAATTGTCAGATTATTGATGATACATATCAGCAAGTGTGGAAAGAACCCCGTAGCCGCACCAGTCACAAAGGGACTTATGGTCATTTGCTGGCAATAGGCGGTTCGATGGGAATGAGCGGCGCTATTACATTGACGGCGCAGGCTGCCTTGCGCTCCGGCGTAGGCTTGGTGAGTTGCGCAGTGCCTGATGCAGTGCAGGTGCATGTGGCAGTGAATGTGCCAGAGGCCATGGTGCAGCCTATGCCAGATGGGAGGCAGTTTGGGGAGGAAAGTGTAGAACTGCTGCCGGAGCTCTTGCGGGGTAAAAAGGCAGTTGTAGTTGGCCCTGGCATGGGAAACAGTGAAGCGGTAGGACAGATGATCGGTCAACTGTTACAGAGTTGTCGCTGTGCCATGGTGATTGATGCAGATGGCCTGAATACTGCAGACAGCTGGCTGGACCAGGTGCGCGAGGCAAGCGGTCCGGTGATTTTGACACCCCATCCTGGCGAAATGTCGCGTTTGACAGGACTTGAAACCAGCTATATTCAGAGTAATCGTATGGTGGTAGCACAGGAGTTTGCGGAAAAACACAAGGCATGGGTAGTGCTGAAAGGTGCCAATACGATTATTGCCACACCTAACGGTAAACTGTATATGAATATTACGGACAGTCCTGCATTGGCAGTGGCTGGAAGCGGGGATGTTCTGACAGGAATGATTGGCGCCTTTTTGGCGCAAGGGCTACAGCCTGATGAAGCTTGCTGTTGTGCAGTATATCTGCATGGCTTGGCGGGACAGGCTGTGGCAGAAAAAATAGGAGAAATCAGCAGCAAAGCAGGAGATTTAGTAGATGCCATTCCAACAATTTTAACGAGGTGATGAGGTATGAACGCATACCGTCCAGCATGGTTGGAGATCAGCCCAGCCAATTTACAGTACAATTGTGAAACAGTAAAAAAATTAGTAGGAGATCAGGTAAAGGTTTGCGCAGTGGTGAAAGCCAATGGATATGGCCATGGCGCTGTAGAGGTGAGCAAAGCGTGTTTAGCGGCAGGTGCTGACTTTTTGGCAGTGGCTATGTTAAGTGAAGCAATGGAACTCCGGGAAGCAGGATTTTCCTGCCCGATTCTGATATTGGGCTGGACGCCGGAGGAAGGGTATGAACAGGCCATTGACAATGACATTCGTTTGGCGATGTTTGACAGAGCAGAAGCACAGCGGCTCAGTGCAAAAGCACAGGCAATGGGGAAAAAAGCACTGGTACATCTGAAGTTGGATACCGGAATGTCGCGCATTGGGTTTCAGGCTAATGAAGCCGGATTGTTGACAGCGCAGGCGATTATGGAATTGCCGGGTGTCATAGTGGAAGGTATTTTCAGCCATTTTTCCAAAGCTGATGAGGCGGATAAAACATTTGCCAGAAATCAGTTAACGACGTTCAAAAAATTTAATGAAGATTTACAAGCGCGCACCGGTGTGCGTATTCCTATTCAGCATATGGCAGCCAGCTCTGGGATTATTGATTTGCCGGAAGGACACTTGGATATGGTACGCCCTGGTATTATGCTGTATGGTTTTCAACCCTCCAGTGAAATGCATAACGTGGCGGATTTAAAACCGGCGCTGACCTGGAAAGCACGGGTGGCACGGGTTCAGCAATTGCCTAAAGGCAGACTGATCGGCTATAATGGTACCTTTGAACTCAAGGAGGATACCTTGGTGGCTACTGTACCGGTAGGGTATGCCGATGGCTATAATCGGCTACTCAGCAATTTTGGGTATGTCATTTGCCGTGGGAAAAAGCTGCCCATCATCGGGCGGGTATGTATGGACCAGTTTATGATTGATGCTTCTCAGTTACCAGATATGCAAACAGGCGATATCGTGACTCTGTTGGGGGAAGAGGATGACGTATCTATTACGGTTACAGAAATGGCCTCCGAGCTGAAAACCATTGAACACGAAATTGTTTGCGGAATTGCACCGCGGGTGCCCAAATTCTATGTAGACGAAAACTTTTAAGTTGGCGAATGAATCACATGACAGAAGACTGTGGCGGGAACGTTCGTCGAACAGAAAAAATTCACAGAGGAATGTCACTTAGAATAGAGAATGATGTTGGAGAAGAATTATGACGAAAATACAACGGGGAGATGTGTTTTTTGCACAGTTGGATCCGGTAGTCGGTTCAGAACAGGGCGGCGTGCGTCCTGTTCTGATTATCCAAAATGATGTGGGAAATCAGTATAGCCCTACCACGATTGTGGCGGCAATTACCGGGCAAATGTGTAAAGCAAAATTGCCTACACACGTAGATCTGGCAGGCCGGGAAAACGGTTTGTCAAAGAATTCTGTGGTGCTGGTAGAGCAGGTACGTACCATTGATAAGCAACGGCTGAAGGAACGCATTTGTACTTTGGACAAAGCGGTGATGGAGCAGGTGGACCAGGCACTGGAAATCAGTATGGGATTGCGTTCACCATTTGTCAGGGAGGAGGAAATGAGTATTGAATGAACAAGAGGAACAGCAGGTGCAGGAGCAACAGAGAAAACAACTATTGGAACGATTGGCCAAAGAAATCAATCGTCCCTATGGGAAAGTATGTAAGACTGTGGAGCTTTTAGATGACGGGAATACCATTCCTTTTATAGCGCGGTATCGCAAAGAAGTAACCGGTGAAATGGATGAAGTGGTATTGCGGCAGCTGGCAGAACGCCTGCAATATCTGCGCAAGCTGGAACAGCGCAAAATTGAAGTTTTGAATGGAATACGTGAACAGGGAAAATTGACTGAGGATCTGGAAAAACGCATTTTAGCGGCAGCTATGCTGCAGGAAGTGGAAGATTATTATCTGCCATATAAGCAAAAAAGGAAAACCAGAGCAGGCGCGGCAAGGGAGAAAGGGCTAGAGCCTTTGGCGCAAACTATTTTGGATGGTACTGGAGAAAACAGTGTAGAAGAAGCAGCTAAGTCATACATAGATGAAGAAGCAGGGGTACACACAGCAGAAGAAGCATTACAGGGTGCTATGGATATCATAGCGGAGATTTTGGCTGATGATGCGGAGCTGCGTAAAGTGGCGCGTCAATTGGCACATAAAGAGGGCGTACTAGTCACAAAACTTCGCAAAACGTTGGAAGAGGAAGTAACAACGCCCTATGAGATGTATTATGAATACGAAGAAGCGGTGCGAAAGATACCGCCCCATCGTGTATTGGCGGTAAATCGCGGGGAGAAGGAGGAAATCCTCTCGGTGAAGGTGGAACAGCCAGAGGATGGGATTATAGCGACGATTCATCGCCGTTATGGGCAGAAACGTCCAGCCGATGCCCAGGCATTGTTTGAAGAAGCAGCCAAGGACAGCTGGAAGCGATTGATTGCTCCGGCTATTGAGCGGGAAATCCGCAATGAATTAACGGAGCAGGGTGAAGCGCAGGCGATTAAAGTATTTTCTGCCAATTTGCATAGTTTGCTCTTACAGGCACCGGTAAAAGGACATACGGTATTGGGTGTGGACCCGGGTTATCGTACTGGATGCAAGCTGGCTGTAGTAGATGACACTGGCAAAGTGCTGGAAGTGGGTGTCATGTATCCCCATCCGCCACAAAAAAAATACAAAGAAGCAGCTGCATTGATGGAGCAGCTCATCAACCGCTGGCATGTGGATATCATCGCCATTGGCAACGGAACCGCTTCCCGTGAATCAGAAGCTTTGGCCGCCGATGTGATTCGCAAGTGCCCTGGTGTGAACTACGTGATTGTATCCGAAGCAGGGGCCTCGGTATATTCGGCATCACCTTTGGCCAAAGAAGAATTTCCTGAATATGACTTGTCCTTGCGCAGCGCAGTTTCGATTGCACGCCGTTTGCAGGATCCGCTGGCAGAACTGGTGAAAATTGAGCCCAAAGCGGTAGGTGTGGGGCAGTATCAGCATGACGTGACGCCGAAAAAACTGGATGAAGCGCTGGGCGCAGTTGTGGAGGATTGCGTAAACGGAGTGGGTGTAGAAGTCAATACAGCTTCTGGCGCATTGCTGCAATATGTGGCGGGCTTAACAGCTTCCACAGCAAATGGTATTGTGAAGCTGCGCAACGAGCAGGGAAAATTGACCAATCGCAAACAGCTTTTGCAGGTGCCCCGGTTAGGACCGAAAGCCTATGAGCAGTGCGCCGGCTTTATTCGCATTGCCGACGGGGAAAATCCGTTAGATAATACACCAGTGCATCCTGAGTCTTATCAAGTGGCAGAAGCATTGCTGCAGCAGCTGGGATACAGCAAAGAGGATTTGGCAGGGACTTCCCTTCCAGCAATTCGAGAAGCCTTGGGCCGTGTACAGATAAAAGAGATGGCACGGCAGCTGGCAGTGGGGGAACCGACATTGCGGGATATTGTTGCCGCGCTGCAAAAACCGGGACGGGATCCCCGGGAAGAACTGGAGCCGCCGTTATTGCGCAGCGATGTACTCTCTATGGAAGATTTGAAACCAGGTATGGAGCTCATGGGGACCGTGCGCAACGTCGTGGATTTTGGCGCATTTGTGGATATCGGTGTGAAACAAGATGGACTGATTCATATTTCCCAATTTGGCAGTAAGTTTATCAAGCATCCCATGGAGGTAGTTTCTGTGGGTGATATTATAAAGGTTCGCGTACTGGATGTAGACTTACGTCGTAGCCGCATTGCGCTGACCATGAAGACAGGAGCAGAACAGAAATGATTGCATTAACGAATGGAAAGCTATATACCATGGAAGAAGGTATTATAGAACGGGGCACTGTAGTGATTGCGGATGGAAAAATTACTGCCGTAGGAGCAGATGTTACAATTCCGCAGGATGCCCAAGTGATAGATGTAGAAGGGCGGATTATTACACCAGGATTTATTGATGCCCATACCCATATGGGTATTGATGAAGAAATTCATCAGCCTATCGGTGATGATTGCAATGAAATGACCGAGCCCAATACAGCAGAATTGCGAGCAATGGACGCCATCAACTATCGTGATCTTTCTTTTCAGGACGCAGTAAAGGCAGGTATTACCACGGTGATGATTACACCGGGCAGTGCTAACGTATTTGGCGGCCTGATTACCGTTATGAAAACAGCCGGAAAAACATATCGTGATATGTTGATAAATGGAGAAGCGGGATTGAAAATGGCTTTTGGAGAAAATCCCAAACGAGTTTACGGCGACAAGGACAAAACGCCGTCCACCCGGATGGCAACAATGGCCATTGCACGGCAAGGTTTTTATGAAGCAAAAGAATATTTGAAAAAAAATGAAGAAGACAAAGAGTTCAGCCTACAGGCAGAGCATATTGCCAAAGCCTTAGATGGCGGCATTCCCGTGCGGGCCCATGCCCATCGTGCAGACGATATTCTCACGGCGATTCGCCTACGGGATGAATTTCATCTGGATTTGGTCATAGAGCATTGTACGGACGGGCATCTCATTGTAGATGAGTTAAAAGAGGCAGGCGTGCCTGTGACTGTGGGTCCTAGTCTGAGCAACCGGGCGAAGGTGGAAATGGAGCATGTCACCTTCCGCACGCCGGGCATTTTGGCGAAAGCAGGCGTGGATGTGGCGATTATTACTGACCACCCCTGTACGCCTATCCAATATTTACCCATTTGCGCCGGGATTGCCATGCGGGAAGGAATGGAAGAGTACGATGCGTTCAAAGCGTTGACCATTACACCGGCGAAGATTCTCAAAATTGATGACCGTACCGGTAGCTTAAAGGTTGGGAAAGACGCAGACGTCGTCGTATGGGACAATCACCCGCTGGAAATTATGGGACGGCCTAAGATGGTGTATGTAAACGGGATACAGGTTGTGTAAAAGAAAATTGTGAAAAAGATAAGATTCTGTGTAGCCGCACAGTGTCTTATCTTTTTTGTTGCAACGCTCTTTGCAGGTAAGCAAAAAATCGGTATAATAGCAGTATAAGATTTCACACAAAAAGTGCGTTTGTAAAATGAGGGACTGTATATGAAAAAAATTGTGTTGGCGGCAGTCAGCGCCAAATATATTCATTCTAGCTTAGCGTTGCGTTACTTGAGCCGGTTTGCCGACAATGGCACAAGGCATAATCTACAAACTATAGAGTTTACCATCAATCAGCGGTTGGATTTTATTGCTGATGAATTATTTCGGCAGGCACCTGATGTGATTCTCTTCTCTTGCTATATCTGGAATGTGGAAATATTGCGTCAGCTGTGTCCGTTATTGAAAAAGATAATGCCTGAATGTATCATCGGCTTTGGCGGGCCGGAGGTCAGCTACGAGAGTGAAACGTTTTTGCAGGAAAATCCGGCGGTAGACATTATTATGCGGGGTGAGGGAGAGCAAGTCTTCACAGAGTATCTGAATTATCTGGACTTTGGGGAGCCGGCATCTCTGCGCGATATTAACGGGCTTACGTTCCGCGAAAGGGAGTGTGTTTACTCTACGCCCCAACAGCAGCCGCTGGATTTGGCACAGCTACCTTTTCCATATGAGGAGGATTTCAGCGATGTACAAAATCAGATTATCTATTATGAATCCCAACGGGGTTGCCCCTATAGCTGCGGTTACTGCCTGTCTTCTATAGAAAAAGGGGTTCGTTTTGTGCCGTTGGAGAAGGTGCTGGCGGATTTGCAAAAATTTTTGGATCACAATGTACGGCAGGTGAAGTTTATCGACCGTACTTTTAACTGCAAAAAGAGCCATGCCATGGCCATTTGGCAGTATTTACAACAGCATGACAATGGAGTGACCAATTTTCATTTTGAAATTACGGCGGATTTGCTGGACCAGGAGACCATTGATTTTTTGAGAACGGTGCGCAAAGGGCTGTTTCAGTTTGAAATCGGGGTGCAGTCTACCAATGAAAAAACCATTCGGGCTATTAATCGAAATGTGGATTTTGCGAAGCTTTCTGGTATTGTGCAGCAAATTAAAGAGGGAAGCAATATCCATCAGCATTTGGATTTGATTGCGGGTTTACCGTATGAGGATTATGCATCCTTTGGGCGTTCTTTTAACGATGTATATGCACTAAAGCCAGAGCAATTGCAGCTGGGATTTTTGAAAGTGCTGAAGGGCTCTATGATTTATCACCGCCAAAAGGATTTTGAAATTGTGTATCAGGATACGGCGCCGTATGAGGTGCTCACTACGCATGTATTGCCTTATGTCGATACCTTGCGGCTTAAATATGTGGAAGAAATGGTGGAGACCTATTACAACAGCGGGAAATTTTTGCACACACTGGATTACTTGGTGCCGCTTTATGATACGCCTTTTTCTTTTTTTGAGCAGTTGTCTCAATTTTGGGTGGCGCAGAACTGCCATTACCAAAGCCAGTCCAAGCTGGGGCTTTGCGATATTTTGTGGCGTTTTGTGCAGCAAAATGAGCAGGTGCAAACGCGGAAATTTCAATGGCTGCTGAAATTTGATTTGGCGCTGCATGAAAAACCGCGTAAGCTTCCGGTATGGCTCACGGTAAGCAACGATGCGCTTTGGCATGACGGCGTGTTTGCTTTTTATTGCTCTGCAGAGCAGATTGCTCGGTATTTGCCCCACTATTGCGGGATGGAAAATAAAGTGGTAGCGCGGCAGACCCATTTGGAAGTATTCGGCGATGAAAATCCTACAGCGGTTGTATTTGACTATGCGTACAAGGATTTATTAGGCAATGCGGAGTATAAAATAGTTCCTTTGGAATTGCTGCAGGCTCTGTGCCAGACAGACGAGAAATAAAAGAAACTGCGCAAAAAATAAAATCATAAAATACTCCTTGCGTTCGTACATATAAACAAAGGGAATGCAGGGAGGTTTTTTTATGGAATTCTTTAAAAGTTTAGTGGGAGGCCGCATCAAATATCTGTTGGTGGCCATTCTTATTTTTGTGATAGGCGCTTGCGGCTTTTCAGTGGGGATGGATGCTTGGCGGGAATGGCGCACGCCGCCGGAGCAGATTGTAGGAGAAGCGTTGATGTATGCTGTGGAAGCTCCTATATATAGCTATCAGAGCGAAGCTTGCCGCATCAGCAATGGGGAGACCCAGGTAATCAGTCGTCTGCATGGTGAAAAAAATGGAGAGAATGTGCATTTGTCCGGTACTGTAGATGTGGTGGACAGCACTGTAGAAGTATACCAGATTGGCGATACCTTTTATCGGCAGGATATCGTCAGCGGTAACTGGATGGAGATGGCCGGCTATGATGCAGAGGCCACAGAACGATTGCTGCAGGAAATCAACCCGTTGGATTGCTTGGTCTATGATGCCAATGCGGAAGTGACTGAGTTAGAAAAAGAAAAGGTACAGAATGTGAAGTGCCGCAAATTTCAAGTGCGCAGCAGTGGGGAAAGTACTTTTCTCACTTCCGTTTGGAGTGAGTTTTATTATACGTTGTGGGTAGATAAAGCGCGGAGGCTGCAGCAGGTAGAAGTAATTGCAGGAGATCATGAAAACAGCGAGGAACAGTTGAAATTACAGGTGGTGTTTGATTGGAATACACCGGTAGAGGAAATTCATGCGCCAGTGTAAAATCCACTGACAATGGGGATTAGACCTTGGAGGAAAAACAGCAACAAAAAAATTGTGAAACTTTTTTGACGAGCATAGGGCGTCAAACGAGCTTCACAGGAATTCAACTGTTTATAGATGTATAGGCGGGTGGAATGTTTTTTACTGTTTGTGCGCCAGATAATATTCGTCGGCAAAGTGATAGTAAGGGCAGTGATAGGTGTTATAGTTGAGAAAGGCTTCCATCTCATCCTGGTCTAAATCAATCTCACAGACGTAATAGTCCATTAAATCGTCATATACATAATGCTCACACTGCTCGCAGTTGGTTGCAGTTTGTTTTTTTGCCATGAAAATCACTCCTTTTTTATATTCTACTGTATTTGCATAGTCTTGTCCATAACAAATAGAGATTTAACCTCGCGTAGAAAAGGCCTGGATTCAGAGGAAATTTAATATTGCCGGAACAAAAATAAGCTGTGCCGTTATCAGAAAAGATAGTGGCACAGCTTATTTTGACAGAGATTCTTTTTAAGGATACTGCAATTTAGTTTTGAATAGAAATTGTATTGGACTGTACAGTTTCCCTGGTACTTGTATTTTCAGCAATGACATAATAGGTGTACTGGACTCCTGCTTCAGCCTCATTGTCCGTGTAGCCGGTACCGGTAATAATAGAGCCTTTGCCGATTTGGGCGCCGTCACGGAAAACGTAGTACTGATAGCTGCCGCTGCCGGGAGCATTCCAACTAAGGTTTACAGCGCCGCTGTTGCTGCTGCCGCTCAGAGAAACGTTGTTGGTTGCTGCTGGCTGCTGCGGCTGACTGGTAGTCGGCGTATTGGGCGTGGACGGTGTAGATGGCTGTTCAGTATCGGTTTGGCTTGCAAAGGACATGATACCGGAAACGCCCAATTGCTGTGAACTCTGTTCGTCGATCGCTACAATCTTGTAATAGTTTGTTGTCCCACCGATAGGTGTGCTATCGGTATAACTGGTAGCGGTAGTAGCATCTAGAGCATCTCCATCGCTAAAGTCCGGAGAGCTGGAGCGATGAATCATATACAACGGATGTTCCCCTTCTACCGGTGTCCATTGCAGCTGTACCGCGTTCAGTGTACCGCTGGAGTCGTATTGACCGTTACCAGATAAGGTAATGCTGGCAGCGCCGCTACCGCTGTGTACTTCGCATTCGGTCAACATTTCCAAGGAAGCATCGGCAGGGACAACGCCGTCGATCGGTACCCATGGTTCATGCCGTTTCAGAATTACACTGGTCGAAGCCGGGCCGGGGCAACCACTGGTCATTAATTGACCGGATACCGGACAAACTTCTACAGCTTCCCATACGTCCGAGGTTTCTTTTGGCACGTATTTGCTGTTGAATAATTCGGTTTTTATATATTCGGAAGGGGTTAAGCTGCTGGGCAGCATACCGGATTTGGTATCAATAGCCACGCTGGTGATACCGGCGGGCTGCTCAAAGTTTTGTGCAGATAATCCTTCGTGAATAGGATTCATGACTTTACTGAAAATTGGTGCGCAGATGGTACCGCCGAAAGCATTGCTGCCTAATTTTTTCGGTGTATCGTAGCCTACCCACACAATACCGACATATTGCTTGGTATAGCCGGCGAACCAAGCATCTTTGTTATCTGATGTGGTACCAGTTTTACCTGCAGTTTGATGTCCACTTACCTTTGCCCGGGAACCTGTACCATTGGTAGCAGCGTCTACCAGACAATTGGTCAGAAGGTATGCGCTTTGTTCGCTCATAACAACTTTTTTCTCTACTTTGCGTTCCCAAATGACTTTACCGTTTTTGTCAGTAATCTTTGTGACGGCGTAAGGCTGAATGTATACCCCATTATTGGCGAATGCGCCGTATGCGCCGGACATTTCCAGCGGAGATACACCAGTAGTCAAGCCGCCCAAGGCGGTGGACAGATTGCGGTCAGTGTCGGTTAATTTGGAGAAACCTAAACTCTGCGCGAATTTATAGCAGGCGTCAATGCCTGTCATTTCCATGGTCTTTACAGCGACTACGTTAAGGGAAGAGATAATCCCTTTGCGAATGGTGACCAAACCGCTGTAAGTACGGTTGCTGTTTTTGAATACGTGGCCACCATAGCTTTTGGGATAATCGTCTACAACGGTACCAGGTCCATAACCTGCTTCAAAGGCCGGTGCATATACGGCGATTGGTTTGAAAGATGAACCAGGCTGACGGAAAGCCTGTGTGGCACGATTCAGTTCACGGGCTGCTTGCTGATGCCGACCGCCCACGATACCACGGATTGCACCGGTAGAAGGTTCTGTCACAATCATAGCAGCCTGTACATTTTGATTAGGAAAATTGTTGTCGTTGCGGAACACATTTTCCATGGTCTGTTGTACTTTGGAGTCCATGGTTGTGTAAATGACGTAACCGCCGGTATAGAGTGCTTTGGCGTTTTCTTCATCCAACTCCAATGCCATCAGGGCTTCTTCGATTACGTGGTCTACAAAGGATTGGTAGGTCATGTTATTGCCGGTTTCCTTTGCAGTTACACGCACTTCTGATAATTGAATTTCCGTAGCTTTATATTGTTCGGCTTCATCCTTGGTAATAAACTCACACTCTGCCATTTGGTCCAGTACCAGATTGCGTCGTTTCAGCGCATTTTCCGGGTAACCGATAGGCGACCATTTGGAAGGGTTCTGGATACAACCTGCCAACATGGCTGCTTCTGGAATTGTGAGTTCGCTGGCATGTTTGGCAAAGAAGTATTCTGCCGCCGCCTCAATCCCATAAGCACCGCCGCCGTAGTAGGCGCGATTCATATAGTGTGTAATAATTTCGTCCTTGCTGCACTCTTTTTCAATGCGTATAGCAAGAACCGCTTCTTTAATCTTTCTGGTGTAGCTTTTTTCTGTACGATCTAGAAATGCCAGTCCGACTAATTGCTGCGTAATGGTACTGCCGCCCTGCACGATATGACCAGCCTTGATATTCGCGACCATCGCACCGGCGATACGAATCGGATCCACACCATTATGACTGCGGAATCGTTGGTCCTCAATCGCGATTAATGCGTTAACTGCGTTTGGGGAGATTTCGTCATAATTGACAGGAACCCTATTTTCCTCAGCGTGTAAATTACTTATTTGATTGCCGTCTTTGTCTAGAATGACACTAGTTACAGAGTAGTTGTCCAAATCTACACTGTCCAGATCAGGGACATCCTTGGCAACACTTGCCCATACACCAGCAAATACACCACAGCCAACAATGACGCAGACAATGATGAGGGCAAACAAAATTCGAAACCAGTGGATTTTATATTTTCTTTTTTTCTTTTTTTGAGAAGTGTTTTGACTTCTTCTGCTTTCAGTCATAAAAAGACCTCCTTTGACGAATTTCATTATATCACACATGTGATAAATAGGCAAAAGTTTTAGTCAGATTCTGGTGCATAGTCATGTAATGAATGGGAATACTAAGGAAAAAAGGAGGATACTATGAAAAGACTTCCATTACAGAAACCACAAACTATGGTTTCCCCCTCTTCTTCTGAAAAATCTGCACCCAAATGTCCCATTGCCAATAGCTTAGAGCAAAATATGCGATGGCTGCAGGAGCGCTATATCCGTTGCAGTGATTTGGTTTATCGTCAATTTACCATAAGCGGATTACAGGAACTGCAAGGAGCAATTTTTTATTTTGACGGTATGACCAACAGCAAAGTGGTGCATGACAATATTTTGCAGCCTCTTTTATTAGACGCAGAATTTATTGAGAATGATGCAGAAAATCCCCAAAAATATTTTTCTTTTGTCAAACAACGCCTGCTGCCTACCGGTGAAATCACAATAATTGACGATTTGAAGCAGGGCGCGCTCGCCATGATGAATGGAGATGTCCTGCTATTATTGGACCGTTGCGAGCAGGCTTTTATAATTGACGCTAAGGGCTTTCCGCAGCGCTCGGTGAGCAATTCGGAAAATGAAGTTGTGCTGCGCGGCCCGCAAGAGGCATTTACCGAACCGCTGCGTGTCAATACTGCACTGATTCGTCGCCGCTTGCGTACAGAACAGTTAAAGTTTGAAGAATTTATATTAGGGCGTTATACACAAACGGTAGTGGAACTTGTTTATTTGGAAGGTGTGGCCAATGATAATATTATTGCCGAAGTGCGACGCCGTTTAGACAATATAAAAAATGTAGACAGCATTTTAGATGGCAGCTGCGTAGAGCAATATATTGAAGATGCTCCCTTTTCTGTATTTCCCCAACTGCAATATACGGAGCGACCGGATAAAGTAGCAGCTTCCTTACTAGAAGGCCGTGTTGCCTTGGTTATAGATGGGTCTCCCAATGTATTGCTTTTGCCATTGATGTTTGTACAGCTTCTACAATCGCCAGAGGATTATTATAATCGAGTAGTTTCTGGCACGTTTATGCGTTGGATTCGTTATATGGGTTTGTTGATTGCTACTACCCTTCCTTCTCTCTATGTGGCAATTACTTCCTATCATCCAGAAATGCTGCCGCTCAGTTTACTGCTCAGTATTGCGACAGCACGGGAAGGGGTTCCCTTTCCAGCTTTTGTAGAAGCGTTGATTATGGAGTTATCTTTTGAATTATTGCGGGAAGCTAGCATTCGTTTGCCAGGAGCGATTGGAAATACCATTGGGATTGTAGGCGCTTTAGTGATTGGAGAGGCAGCGGTGAGTGCCCATTTAGTAGCGCCACAGATGGTAATTGTAGTGGCGATCACAGCCATTGGCTCTTTTACGGTGCCTTCTGTTGAAGCATCTTATCCCATCCGTTTGATACGATTTCCGTTGATGCTGTTAGCTGCGGCTTTTGGGTTGTATGGTGTTATGCTAGGCTTATTGGCTGTTTTGGTACATTTGGTAAATTTGCGTTCCTTTGGATTTCCGTATTTGGAGCCACTAGCGCCTTTAAAGCTGAATGAATTACGGGATGTACTTGTCCGTGCGCCGCGTTGGTTGATGATGCTGCGACCGCAGTTCAGAGAACCTGCAAAGCAGACAGAGTTTTCGTTTGCGCGTGATTTTTGGCATCGTAGAATTCAGCCAATCAAACAGAGAGGGGATCACAGCCGTGGGCAGTAGTAAATTGATTTCGAGCAGGGAGTGTTTTTGTATTGTGCTGCTATTGCAGCAAGGTGGAGTATTTTGGATGCTTCCCTATTTTCTTATCAAAGGGAACGGAACAGCAGGGGTACTTGCTATGCTTCCCGGGTTATTGTTAGGTGCGATTATTATTACAAGCTGTGCCTTCTGGAATAAAACCTGCGAAGGATATACATTGTTTCCGGCTTTAACAGAAATGCTGGGCACATTCCTGGGTAAAGCAGTAGGCTTCGGCTTTGTGCTGTTTTATGCCAGCTTTGCGGTGAGTTGTTTATATGGTTTTATCGAAGTCATCAATGGCCATTTATTGTTGGAAACGCCACGTATGGTAATTGCAATAGGTATCTTCTTGCTGGTGGGTGTACTAAGTTGGCATGGCTTAGAGGATATCGCCCGTATTGCAACACTGTGCGCTATTTTAGTGCTGGTGATTTCGTTGCTGATGCTGATGGGAAGTAAAGGTGTTTTTTCAATAGAAAATTTGCTGCCTATACGGTTTGGTGAACCAGAAAGCCTGCTGATAGCCGTGAGGCAAAGTTTTTTTGCCTATGGAGGGTTGTTGTCTCTGTTTATGGTCTATCCGGCGCTGGCGAGGAATGCTCATGTTTCCAAAAAGCTGATGCTGGCAATGGGAGTGTCCTCTGTGGCGGTTTCTTTATGGATTATTCTGGCACTAGGAGTATTTGGTCAGTATAGTACAGGCTCTATGATCTGGTTACCTCTGGAATTGGCTCGCATGATACAACTTAGTTCCTTTTTAGAACGTACTGAAGCTTTGTTTGCAATTTTATGGATGGTTGTGGTTGTAGCAAATGGAGGTATGTTGGTTTGGTGCGTGACAGAAGGCGTGCAGCAGCTGTTTGGAAAGAGAAAAAATAGTTGGTTGCACTGGGGCACAATTGCCCTGCTGGTGGGAATGGGTATGCAGACGAAAAATGTATTGGGCTTGCTGCAACTGCAGCAAAAATTGTCCGTGGTGAGTCTGTTTTGGATTCCCATTCTGCTATTGTTTGTCATAGTAGGCTCTTTGCGTTATCGGCATCGCCAACGGAGAGAGGAGGGGCTGGGATTATGAAGTTTTCTTCTCTGGGAAAATTGCTATTGTTCGTTTGCTTTACGGCTGCCTTTTGTAATGGCTGCTGGGATAGAAAGGAATTTAATCAACTTGCCATTGCTCAGACTATTGCCGTTGATTATGAGGATGGAGAATATCAGTTGACAGTACAGTTGCTTATGCCTAATACTGCGGAGGAGACGATATCTAGTAAAAATATTTGGATTATTGATGGCAAAGGAAAATCTGTAGGGGATGCCATGGAGAACCTGGCACTTCGTGCTCCAAGAGAGCTATATTTGAATCATTTGGATATTGTCCTTTTGGGAGAAGGTTTGATGAAACAGGATGTAGGACAAGGCATAGAATATTTGATGAAACAACATGTTCTGCGCCGCCGGACCAGCTTGCTAGCTACAGAAGGTCGTGCAGGGGACATTGTGCAGGCACAGTCAGATTTGGCAGAAGTGGATATCTATTATCTGGCCAATTTGATACGAGATCAAAGACGGCATGTAAAAGAAAGTGAGACAATTATTAACGATTACTATATTGCCATGGATAACCACGTGCAGGAAACGTTGGTAATTCCCAAAGTTGCTTTAGCAGGGGAAAAGGAAATCAAGATGGCGGGTGCTGCATTAATTCGCGACAGAAAATTGTTAAGTTGGGTGGATCAGGAATGGCTAAGTACGTATTTTTGGATAACCGGCGGAAAAGAAATCGTAACGTTACAAAATGTGGGCGCCCAACATTATGATGTCACATTAGAAGTTAGAAAAGAAAAATACAAATGGGAATTGCTTTCTAAGGAGCCGCTGCAAGTAGAGGTGACATTTCGGGGAACTTTATATATGACAGAAAATGATAAAGCGGCAGAGGGACTATCCTTGGATGAGCTTGAAGCCTTTAATGAAAGTATGAAAAAAGTTGTGGAAGCAGAACTGACCAGTCGGATTGAACAGGATATTGCGCAGATGCAGGAGCAGGGAGCAGATATCTTGCATTTAGGCCGTTGGCTGTATGCTTGGCATCCCGACTTGATGCCAGAAGAAACCTGGGCGGAGGCATTTTCCAAAATAAAAATTGCAGTGAAAATGGAAACAAATTTGGAGTTATATGAATTAAAATAATGCTTCTCTAATATACTGTATCAGAAATCAGCTGGCATGGACAGACTAATTTGTCTTTTGGGCTGTAAAGAATACGGAGGGAAGTAGCATGAGAAAACTATGGATAATTGCATTGTTGGCAGTGGTGCTGATGAGTGGAGCAATGGGTTGCAACCGCGCCAGTGAAACACTGTCACAGCTAAAACAGGATTTGAAACAGGACGTGGCCTTGAATACAACAGACGGGGAAAATAATGCGTCTCAAGAAAATCAACTGGAGGTCCCGGACCCTAATGACATTACCATTGAAGAAACCTATGAACCGGTGCAGACTATGGGTGACGCGGTGCAGGAAGTGACCGTGAGTCTCTATTTCGCCGATGCAAATCAGGAAAAACTGGTGAAAACAGAAAAAAGCATTCCGAAAGTAGAAGGCATGGCGCGCGCTACCATAGAAACCCTTTTGGAAGGACCTGATGCGGGAAGTAATTTGGTTGCGGCAGTTCCCAGTGGCACACAGCTTTTGGATATCAATGTGAAGCCCGATGAGAAAAAATGTATTGTGGATTTCAGTCAGGAACTGCGTAATCAGTTGGCCAGCAGCAGCAATAGTGAGGAACTGGCAATTTACTCCATTGCCAATACATTGTGCCAATTTGCCACCATTGATGAAGTGGAATTTCGCATTGAAGGGCAAACCATCACAACATTGGCCGGTGCCTCTGATTTGAGCAAAGCCGTGACTGCCAACGCTGCCATTGTGCAATAGCTTGTCATGCTCTTAGGATAGGTGTGCCAGTAAACCATTGATTGGGGAATAGAAAAAAGGGAAGCTCTTTTCTTTTTTATAAATTGCCAAGTAAAAGAATTCATGTCGAAAGAAGTCGGGAAACATAAAAGCTGTTGAGGTACGTATCCTTATAGAGAAACGTTTCAACAGCTTTTTTACCTTAAGATATTTTTTAGATAATCCCAACGAAGTACCAATAAGGAATAATCAATACTGCAAACAAAATTACAAATAAAATCATTTTAATTACATTATATTGCATAAAATCTTTCATGGACATGGTGTCAAACCCATACATGGCTAAACAGAATGTATTTTCGTATGGCATAAATACCAGTTCATTGGAGAAGAACAAGGCCATGGCTGCTGCCATTGGATGCGTAATTCCTAAACTTGTGCCTAATAAAGCCAAAGGTCCACCTAGCATGGCCAACATAGCAACTGGTGTCATCACAACATTCATAATGATACCAAGCAGCAAACAACCAACTAAGAATACAGGAATTGGACATCCGGCCAGCATTGGTGCAAGATATGTGCCAATTATATTGCCAATACCAACTGTACCAATACTCATGCAGGATGCCAGAAATACGACAAAACCTACATCAACTTTTTTTAATACAGATGGTGATGCAGCATTAATGCCTGGGAAAAACAATAAAATGGGGAAGATGACAAATGCGTAGTTTTCATCCAATTTATGAATATTTGCTGTTATTAAATACAACATAATACAGATTATCACAATTGCTGCCCATTTTTCATTTCTCGTTATTTTACCTAAGCTTGCATATTGTTTTTCGAAATATTCTTTACCACTGGATAACTCTGTTTTTGAAACTTTATAAAGTTTCAAAAATATACATACAATAATAAAGTTAATTGGAATATATAGCCATCCTAGAAACGGCTGGCTTAGCCAGTTGATGGTAAAATTCGGATCAGCCATTTGTGCTCCTGCCTGTAAAAGTGCTCCATTAGTTGGTGTATAAAAAATTGCAGCTGAACCAGCTGCAACGATTTGTGACAGCATCATAATGATAATCCCCTGTTTTGTATGTTTCAAATTTAATGCGCCTACGACACCAAAACATAAAACAATAAATAATAACCATGCATTTACGAATGTGATAAATTGAATAAAGAAACCAACTGTTAATAATACCAATACAAGCGGAACATACTTTCCGTTACATTTTATAGCCGCTAAATATACAATTCGCTTAACAAGTCCGGTTTCTTCTAATGCATAAGCAAATGCAAAACCGTCAATCACTGCCCAAATCATAAAACTGCTTGACCATGGTGCTAATGCAACATTTACCGTAGTAACCCCTGATATTACGTATAGAATTGGCAATATCAACCCAGTCAGTAATACTGGAATTAATTCAAGTGCCGCCAGACAAATGAAAAAGATTGTTGCCGCTAAATATGCCCGAAGCTGTGCTGTATAAATCTCATTTGTTGGAATTAACATAAATAAAATCGGCAGCGTAATTGTAACAATCCATTTAATTTTTGTTGCCGTACTCATCCGTTCTGTATCTCCCATTTCACATACCTCTCTTTCCATATATGCTTAAAATAATATAGTATTGCAGACATGCGTCTTATTTATTTTACTTATTTTCATGAAGGAATCTATATACTGGACATTTTGTATAATCGGTAAACCAGAAGCAGAGTTTACACTTATAACATTTAGTAACGCTTTGCCCATTCAAAGCATGTGTGCCCCATTGTGGATCTGCCAGATAGCTGCATCCAATTCCCACGAAATCACCATATCCAGATTTTAACAAAGTTTCTGCACCATCGGCTGTTTTGATTTGGCCAGTTGCAATCACCGGGATATCAACTTGCTCTTTGATTTTCCACGCAGCGAAAATTCGTGATGAATAAGGAAAATTGGGGGGAATATCGTTTAGCTCAATCGTGTCTAAATCATGACCATCTATGCCATGCGAAGGATGTAAGTAATCAATTCCTGCATTGCAGCAAACTTTTGCATAATCAATACTTTGCTGCAACTCATAATGATTTACGCCTAACCGAATTCCAATGATGAAATCGTTTCCACATGCAACGCGAATGGTTCTAATTAATTGTGTGAGGAATGTTGCACGTTTTTCTACAGTGGGACCATATGCCTAAGGAATTTGCTCTCTATTCAGATAAATTTGGCTCAAAAGAAATCCATGGGCAGCATGTAGCTCAATACCGTCAAAACCGGTTTTCTGCGCTCTAATAGATGCATTTACAAATAGTGTTATGATACCAACTGCATCTTCTTCATTCAATTCTGATAAACTCTGTTTTCCTTTCCAGGAAGTAATACTGCGCATATTTAATTGAATCACAGCTACAGAACCTCTAGATTTGCAAACAGCAGCCAGTTTTTGCAGACCAGCAATATGGTCATCTGACCAAATGCCAATGTTACAATTCAATTTTTGACATGCTTCACAAACATTACTGCCCTCTACTACAATGATGCCAGCGTTGCTATTCCCATACGCTTTATATCGTGCTAATTGTTGTTCATTAACGAATCCATCTGGTTGGGTAAATGCACGCACACATTGGTGCAATGGCAATTCTATTTTTTATTTCCTAATTTTATAGACTGTCCTAGAAACATAGAATTCCTCCGGTACATTTTTTGATAAATTTAATTTAAGTAGATGAAAAGCCAGTATTTTTAACGAACCCAGTATAATACCAGATTCGTTAAAAATACAGCACATTCCATAGATCATAACCCTTTTATTTTTTTGAGGAACAATTACATAAACGGAGTATCTTCTACTTTATTTGCCTCAACACCATCAATTTTTAAGTTAAAGGCCCGTACGGCATTCAGTCCCATGACTTTTGGAAGTACCTCTTCTCGAATACCGGCTGATTTATAGTAAGATATGGCATCTTTCAATGATGCTAGTGGATATGCTGAACCATAACAAATATTATCTTGGGCAATGTAATTCGCCGCGTCAACATAATCTCTCCAATCCGGACCATGTATCATATAAATATCTGGAATGATAAAAATATTGGTATAAGCAAATGCCAGCCCGGTGATAGCAGCTGCCCATGGCCATGCACCATGCATCAGTGCGATGTTCAGCTTTGGAAACTCTTTGATAATATTCTGAATTCTATGGGGCATTGTGCCTGTTAAATCTGGGTAAGCAGGGCCGCTATGTGTAAATGTAACTGTTACATTGTTTTTTTCGCATTTTTTATAAATGGGCCATAGAATGAGGTCATCCACAAATCTGCCTGGATGATTACCCATAGGAGCCCCTGGTTCCAAACTAACGTCACAACATGGGCCATTGACTACAAATTTATCAATTTCGTTGAAAATAACATCCATACCTTCTGCAAGATCTAGAGCCGCTAAAGTAAAAAAGTGATTTGGATAATCATTCATTAATTCAATTAATTGATCATTTGGAACAAACATTCCAGCACCTTTTCGTCTAGGAACAATTCCATAATCAATTTCCTCTGCATCCATTTCCTTTAGCAATATTTCAATCGATTTTTCTTTCGAAGATTCTGGCTGTGCAGTGCCGACAGCGATGTGCGGCGGTTC
>DKVF01000017.1 GCA_002491065.1 Peptococcaceae bacterium UBA7185 | reverse complement strand
GCTTTGTATTGCCGATAATACGGACATTCTATAATTTTTTTCTATGGGGTTTTTGCCCCCCAACATTTGACGTAGCGCCATAAAAAGTGCTATGTTGCTTTGTTGGGGAGCAGCATAGCACTTTTTTGTCGCAGAACAATTTTGCCTGCGTGAGAATGATGAGCTATTTTGTCAAACACTAGTTATTTTTCTTTGGACTGTGCCACTGCCTGGTCAAATTCATTGAGTATATCCTGAGATGGCGCTTTGTCCAAAAGGGAGAAGACAACAATAGCAATGACGGCCAAAATAAATGCCGGCAACAATTCATAAACGCTGAAAATTCCGCCAACATGGGTTTTCAGATAGTTGAACAAAATGGTGCTGACAGCGCCGACACAGACACCAGCAATGGCGCCGTTGCGTGTCATCCGTTTCCAATACAGGGACATGAACACGGCAGGCCCAAAGGAAGCGCCCAATCCAGCCCAAGCGTAGCTGACGATACCAAAAATGGAGCTATTGGGGTCCATACCTAGGAAAAGTGCAATGGCGGCAATCAGCAATACAGAGATCCGGCTCACCAGCATGGTTTCTTTTTCTGATGCATGTTTATGGAACAGGCCATGATAGATATCATTGGACAGTGCGGAAGATGCAACGAGCAGCTGGGAAGCTGCGGTAGACATGATAGCAGCCAGGATTGCTGATAAGAAAACACCGGTCAGTACTGGATTGAACATCTGGTTGATGAGCACCATAAAAATAGTTTCGTGCTGTCCTTCGGCCAGAGGCTCTGACAGATAGATATGTCCCAAAGGGCCGATCAATACAGCTGCAGCTAAAGTGATGATAACCCAAATCATAGCAACAATGGTGGCAGGTTTAATATCTTTCGGTTTGGCAACTGCCATAAAGCGAACTAAAATGTGAGGCTGTCCAAAATATCCCAGTCCCCAAGCCAATGAGGAAGCTATGAGAAGGAAGGATACGCTACCGTCTCCTGTAGGAAATAACTGCCAGTTGCTGGGATCAATTTGTGTAAATGTGGCAGTAAAACCGCCTGCTACAGAGATGATAGCCAGTGGTACAAAAACCAATGCGATAAACATGAGAATACCCTGTACAGTATCTGTCGTACATACAGCCAAAAATCCTCCTAAAAAGGTATAGGAAATGATGATTAAACTGCCTACCAACAAGCCCTGGGTGTAACTGATGGGAAAGATGGTAGAAAATAGCTTGGCGCCAGCCACAAACATAGAAGATGTATAAATTAAAAAGAAAATAATGCTGGCTGCTGCGGTAGCTGTTTTCAAAATAGCTGAACGGTCGCGGAAACGGTTTTGCAGATAGTCAGGCAATGTTAAAGAATTTTGTGAAACTTCTGTAAAGCTGCGCAGCCGTCTTGCGACGAGAACCCAGTTGAGAAAGGTCCCGATTGCTAAACCGATGGCAGTCCAGGCGGCTTCCTTAAAGCCTGCGAGGGATAAATAGGCCAACCCCGGTAAACCTGTTAAGAGCCAGCCGCTCATATCAGAGGCCTGTGCGCTCAGCGCAGTAACCCATGGGTTCAGGCTGCGGCCACCTAAGACGTAGTCGGAAACAGAGGTATTGCGCCGTGCATAGTAAAAACCGATACCAATCATGATAACCATATACAGTGCAATGACCATAAAAATTGCAAATTGACGATCCATGAAACTCCTCCTTGTAATGTGTAAGTAGTAAAATAGCTCTTCCATTATCTCATAGATTGGCAGAAAAAACAATAAACTCCCATGGCGGAAAGGCTTATTTAGGAAGAAAAATATTTTTATTACAATAAAAGCAGGATATTTTGTATTTTGTATACTGTAGGGAAACGAAGGCTATTTTTTTGTTTTGCGTGACGGGGCACGGTAAAATGTGTATAATAAAAAGGAACGAAAAAGGGAGGGATAACCGATGAAGTCGATTACAGTAGAGGAAATTACAGCAGCAGTGCGACAATTGTGCATGGATGTCAGCTATGATCTCCCCGCTGATGTGGAGCGGGCTTTGCAGGCTGGTTTGGAGCGGGAAGAATCATCCTTTGGGCAATATTGTCTGACACAGATTCTCCAAAATTGTCAAATGGCACGGGAGAGTAGGCAGGCGATGTGTCAGGATACCGGAATTGCTGTTGTGTATTTGGAAGTAGGACAAGATGTGCATATCGTGGGCGGCAGCTTGACAGATGCTGTGAATGAGGGTGTGCGGCAAGGCTATGAGGATGGCTATTTACGTAAATCTGTGGTGATGGAGCCATTATTCAGCCGTGAGAATACCGGAGATAATACGCCGGCAGTGATTCACACCGAGATTGTCAGTGGAGAGAATCTGCGAATTTTGGTTGTGCCCAAGGGCGCAGGCAGCGAAAATATGGGAGCTGTAAAGATGTTGAAACCTGCCGATGGACTGGAAGGTGCCAAAAAATTTATTTTGGATACGGTGCGCAACGCTGGCGGCAATCCTTGTCCGCCTATCGTTGTGGGCATCGGTGTAGGTGGTACCATGGAAAAAGCGCCGATGCTGGCCAAAAAAGCTTTGACCAGAGAGCTCGGCTCACGCAACCCCAATCCGCTGTATGCAGCATTGGAAGAGGAACTGCTTGGTGAGATTAATAAGATGGGGATTGGCCCCCAAGGGCTGGGCGGTCGCGTGACAGCCTTAGCAGTGCATATAGAATATTATCCCACACATATTGCTATGCTGCCTGTGGCAGTGAACCTCAACTGTCATGCGGCACGACATAGAGAAGTAATCTTGTAGGAGGCGGCATACTTATGAACCAGATAAAAAAATTGACGACACCGCTGACGGAGGAAAGCATCAAGAATTTACATGCAGGGGACAGCGTTCTGTTATCAGGTGTGATTTATACTGCGCGGGATAAGGCACATAAATTGCTGACAGAAACCTTAGCGGCAGGAAAAGCTTTGCCGGTGGATTTGCAAAATCAGTTGATTTATTATGTAGGTCCCGCTCCTGCCAAGCCAGGACAACCCATTGGCTCCTGCGGTCCTACTACCAGCAGCCGCATGGACAGCTATGCGCCTATGCTGATTCGACAGGCAGGATTAAAAGGGATGTTGGGCAAAGGACCCCGCAGTGAAGAGGTAATTCAGGCCATGAAGGATTGTACTGCCGTATATCTGGCAGCCATTGGCGGCACTGGCGTAGCGATATCTCACTCGGTGAAAAAAGCGGAAGTGATCGCTTATGAAGAACTGGGAACCTGTGCCATTCGCCGTCTGGAAGTGGAGGATTTGCCTTGTATTGTAGCCATTGACTGCGACGGAAATAATTTATATACGCAAGGTGTTGCGCAATACAGACAAGATAAATAGGAATGTGTATCAAAAAAATCTCTCGGCCCTATTGCTGAGGGATTTTTTTGTGCTCATGATGATGAATATCCTTGGCAAGTAAGACACTGGGCAGGGGTGTATTTCGAATGTTCTTTATCCTTATAGTGGCTTGTTTGGAAAGCACTTTACTGGGAAGTGGGAAAACAGGTGTTTTTGGCAGCTGGTTCGGTTCTGGCACGAGGTTTTTAAAATTGCTTCGGAATCGTGTCAGAAAAGAAGACTTTTCGGGAGAAAACCGCGAAGAAAGCGTATTTTTATTGCTCAGTACTGGGGTTTTGTGATATGATATATAATTAAATAGATTATATTTAGACTTTTTTCGATGGGCTATGAAAATCGGAAAAAGGAGGGACACAATGATGAAAATGAGTAAGTGGATTGTACAACAGAATAAGCCGCAAGTACAGGAGCGGCTGATGAACGGGTTAGGAATTTCTTCTGTGCTGGCTAATTTATTGATAAACAGAGGCTATACAGAATTGGATGCAGCCAGAGAGTTTTTGAATCCTTCATTGGAGCAATTATCTTCTCCTTTTGAGATGTTGAATATGGGTGCGGCGGTGGAACGTATACTGCAGGCGGTGGAGAAAAAGGAAAAAATTGTGGTATATGGTGATTACGATGTGGATGGAATTTGTGCTAGCGTTACCTTATATCAGGGATTGCAGGCATTGGATGCCAACGTGGCTTATTATGTTCCGGACCGTATGGAAGAAGGCTATGGAGTGAATACTCCAGCTTTACGGACAATTTTTGATGAGGGCGCTCGTCTTCTGGTGACGGTGGACTGCGGCATCAGTTCTTGGCAGGAGGTTGCAGCGGCGAAAGAATGGGGAATGGATGTAATTGTGACAGATCATCATCAGTTGCCAGAAATATTGCCTGATTGCATTATTGTAAATCCGGTTCTGAGTAATGATGAGCGGGATAAGTGGCGTTATTTATGTGGCACTGGTGTAGCCTTTAAAGTGGTGCAGGGTTTGTTTGCTCGGTATTACGAAAAAGATGGTTTTCTTGATAGGATGCGACCGTTTCTGGATTTGGCAGCGCTGGCTACTGTGGCGGACATTGTACCACTCAAGGGTGATAATCGTGTGTTGGTAAAATTTGGTTTGGAGCAGATGGCGCTGGGGGAACGGCCTGGGCTGGCTGCACTGTGGAAGGTGTCTCAAAATTCGGAAACAAAAGTGCCTACGACAACAGCAGTGGGGTTTGGTTTGGCGCCTAGGTTGAATGCTTGTGGCCGTATTGGAGATGTACAGCTGGGGCTGAGGCTTTTGGTTACCAAGGATCCCGAGGAAGCGACCGCCATCGCTGTGAAATTAGATGAAGAAAATCGACAACGGCAAAATATTGAGCGGGCGATTTATGAGGAAGCTTTGGAGAAAGTGGCAGTGCAGGGCATCAACCAGCGGGACGGTTTGATTGTAATGGGGGAAAATTGGCATCCCGGCGTGATTGGCATTGTGGCCTCCCGATTAGTGGAGAAGTTTTACACACCTACCATTGTGCTTACCATGAGCAACGGTATCTGTAAAGGGTCTGGACGGAGTATTGAAGGGTTCCATTTACAGCATGCTTTGAGTCAATGCGCCGATGTGCTGGTGAATTATGGCGGACATAGCCAAGCAGCAGGTCTGGGATTGCGACCAGAGGATTTGCCGGCATTTCGCAGAAAATTTGCTCAAATTGTTGCAGAGTCCACTACAAGAGATTCTTTTGTTCCTACATTGGTGGTTGACAGCGAAATTGATATGCAGGATATCAGTATGGACATGTACCGGGAGATTTGCAAAATTCAGCCTACAGGTACGATGAATCCCATGCCGGTATTTGTCTGCCGAGGGCAGAAAACTTTAGAGACTCGTACTGTGGGGGCTAATAATGACCATCTGCGTATTCGTCTGCGGATGCCGCAGGATGAGATTGTGGGCATTGGCTTCAAAAAAGCGGAGCTGGAACAGGTGGCAAAAACGGGCAATATTGATATTGCCTTTTCTCTGGACATCAATACCTATAATGGAAAAACAAAGCTGCAGATGGTGCTGAAGGATTTGAAATCTTACCGGCGTCCTGATCAGATGAGTTTACAAGATCGTCTGTTTTTCTATAAGGATGTTTATCTGGAAGAGGATCCCTATCGCTCTATCGGAGAACAGGAGCAGTTTTATACAAAGGCGGTGGGCGTTACTTTCGACAATCGTCAGCAGTTTGTGGAAAAGCTGGTTCCGGGGCAGTCACTGGAGTTAGTGCGGGAAAAAGAAAATGCCTATGATGAAAATGCCATCGCCATTTTGGCAGATGGGCAGCAGATTGGTTATTTGAAACGCAGTATTGCACGACATTTGGCGCCTAATATGGATCAGGGTGTGGGATATGAAGCTATCGTGGTGCAGGTAACAGGGACGGCAGAAAAAAACTGGGGTGTGAATCTTTTTATTCGCCGTACTGATCTGCACGGCAGTACTTCGGAAGAAACCCGCAAAGTTTTGCGTGATGAGTTGGAACAGCTAAGCGAAATGGATTTACAGGAACGGATTCGCCAGGCGATTTTAGGAGGACATACGTATCGCCCCAAGCAACAGGAGGCATTGGATGCTTTGCAGCAGGGAAACAATGTACTGGCCATTTTAGGGACCGGACGTGGAAAATCGGCTATTTTTCAGAGTTATAGTGCTTATTTAGCATTGTGGAAACATCAGGTGACCGTTATTGTGTACCCGTTGCGTGCCTTGGTAAATGACCAATATCAAGCTTTAGAGCAAAAATTAAAGCCCTTGGGGTTGCGGGTGCGTTTAGCTACCGGTGCATTGGAAGGTGAAGAACGGGCAATCTTTTTTCAACAGGCGGAGCAAGGCCAGGTGGATTTGATTCTGACAACGCCGGAATTTTTACTCTGTAATCAGCAGCGCCTGATGGGATTGGGCGACCGTTTGGGGCTGGTGGTGATTGACGAAGCGCACCATCTGGTGAGTCGTCGTCAAGGCTACAAACAGCTGCCGGAAGGACTGCGCCGGATGAAACCACAACAAATTCTGGCTGTGACTGCAACGGCTGGCGACGAGGCTGCAGAACAGATAGTGGAACTGTTGGGGATTCAAAGGGTGGTGATAGACCCTCATGTGCGACAAAATCTGCGGCTGGTAGATCAGCGGGAGAATTATAAAAAAGCGGAATACCTTCTGGCTTTGGTCAATCGTGGTGAGAAAATGGTCGTATATTTGAATAGCCGACAGAAAGTGGTACAGTTGGCAGAGCTTTTGCGCGAGAATGCCACTGATAAGGTAGGACAAAAAATTTGTTATTATCATGGTGGATTGTCTTCTGCAGACCGGCTGGCAGTGGAAAATGCTTTTCGCAGCGGAGAAATTCAAGTTATTGTTACCACCAGTGCCTTTGGCGAAGGGATAGATATTCCCGATATTCGTCACGTAGTACTTTATCATTTGAGCTTTTCTGGGGAAGAATATAATCAACTGGCAGGCAGAGCCGGACGGGACGGAAAAGAAGCGTGGGTTCATTTGCTGTATAACCGGCGGGATGAGACGCTGAATCAGAATGTATTGGCCTCCGCCTGCCCTACCAGGGAGGTATTGGGACGTTTTTATAAGCTGCTGCAATTTTTAGTGCAGGGGAAACCTGCGATTGAGTTGACAAATGGGGAGTTAGCGGACTTGGTAAAACGGGAACATTTTGCTGAACCTAATGAATCCTGTATCAGTGGTTGGCTAGGAATTTTTGAAGAATTAGGCTTTTTGGAACGGGAAAGAGAAGGTAGTAAACGCAGGATTATTATGATTCCCAGTCCGAACAAAATGGATTTATTTTCTTCTTTGCGTTATCAGGAATGTATGGCAGAGCTGGAGGATTTTCAAAGATATCTGCAAATTGCCTTTGACCGCAATCAAGAAAAACTGTTGGCTGCCGTCAATCGGCCGATTTATCCGGCGGGTTGGCAGTGCATGTTAGGGGGAACGGAAGATGATTCGATTTAAAGATTTGTTAGATGTTGTATATGAGAATAATCCCAATGCAGATTTAGAATTGCTGGAAGAAGTGTATCGCTTTGCGGAGGATTTGCATAAAGGGCAGGTGCGGAAATCCGGTGAAGCTTACATTATTCATCCGCTTTCGGTAGCATTGATTCTGGCCGAACTGGGGATGGATGAGAAGGCTGTGGCTGCCGGTTTGCTGCATGACGTGGCAGAAGATACTCGCTGTAAACAAAACTGTCTGGAAAATAATTTTGGGGAAGAAGTTACTTTTTTAGTAAACGGCGTCACCAAATTGAGTAAGTTGGAGTGCAGCTCCAAAGAGGAGCGGCAATTGGAGAGTTACCGCAAAATGTTCCTGTCGATGGCAGAGGATGTGCGGGTAGTGATGATTAAGCTGGCCGACAGGCTGCACAATATGCGTACTTTAAAATATCAATCGCCGGAAAAACAAAAAAGTATTGCGCAGGAAACATTGGAGATTTATGCGCCTATTGCCAATCGCTTGGGGATTTCCAAGGTAAAATGGGAATTGGAGGATCTGTGTTTGCGTTATTTGGAGCCAGAAAAATTTTATGAACTGGTAGAACGAATTTCCATGAAACGGGACGAACGGGAAGAGTATATTCAGGAAATTATAGAACGGCTTCATCGCGAATTGGATAAAGTAGGGATTCAGGCAGACATCTCTGGTAGACCAAAACATTTTTACAGTATTTATAACAAGATGAAAAAACAGAACAAAGATTTAGATGAGTTGTATGACCTGATTGCAGTGCGTTTGCTGGTGGATTCGGTGAAAGACTGTTATGCAGCATTGGGGATTGTGCATACATTGTGGCGTCCCATACCGATGCGTTTTAAGGATTATATCGCCATGCCTAAGCCTAATATGTACCAATCGCTGCATACTACAGTGATTGGTCCTAACGGGGACCCCTTTGAGATACAGATTCGTACCTATGAAATGCATCATACTGCAGAATATGGGATCGCCGCGCATTGGATTTATAAAGAAAGCGGCGGCAGTGAAATCAGCAAGGATTCTACCCAGCTGAGCTGGCTGGAACAGATTAAGGAAATGCAGAATGAAGCGAGGGACAACAAGGATTTTCTTAACTCGGTGAAGATTGACCTGTTTTCTGATACGGTGTTTGTCTTCTCGCCTAAAGGAGAAGTATATGAGTTGCCGGCCGGTTCCGGACCGTTGGATTTTGCTTACAAAGTACACTCTGGCGTGGGCAACAGTTGCGTGGGGGCAAAAGTAAACAAAAAGATTGTACCGCTGAATTATCAGTTGAAAAACGGCGATATTGTGGAAATTTTGACGTCGAAGCAAGCAAAGCCGAGTTTAGATTGGGTAAACCAATGTAAGACTTCACAGGCACGGAATAAGATTCGTCAATGGTTCAAAAAGGAAGGCCGAGAGGAAAATCTGCAGAGAGGGAGAACTCTGTTAGAAACAGAGCTGCATAAAAGGGATATTGATCTCTCTGTGCTGAATAAACCAGAAACTTTGGTAGAATTGGCGCAGCGCATGGGCTACAGCAGCTGGGATGATGTCTGCGTAGGTTTGGGGAATGGGACATTGACAGCGATGCAGGTGGCCAACAAGCTGCAGGATGAGTATCAGCGCACCCATCCTGTTACGGACAATTCAGTGGAAGCTATGCTGGCAAGTAAGGCGAATAAAGATATTCACCGCCGAAATTCTGGCAGTGGAAAAAGCAGCGACGGTGTTGTAGTGGAAGGTTTTGAAGGCGTGCCCATTCGTTTTGCCCATTGCTGTAAGCCGCTGCCTGGGGATGCCATCATCGGCTATATTACCCGTGGACGGGGCGTGACGGTGCATCATTTGGACTGCCCAAACATCAAAGGGATGCGGGAGCGGGAGCCGCAGCGGTTTGTACCAGCATATTGGGACCAGGACGATGCTGGTGTATATCAGGTAGAAGTTTTTGTCATTGCGATAGACCGACCGAAGATTACACCGGAGGTTATGGCTTTGATTAATGATTCCAAAGTGCATATCACCTCTATTACCTCTCGTGTAAAAGAGGGGAAAACCTATATGCATATCAGTATTGAGGTGCATAATTTGGATCAAGTCATTCTGATGATTGATAAAATTAAGAGTATCAGTGATGTGCTGGAAGTCAAACGCACCATCGAAGATTAGTTTGAGGCGAAGGAGGAGCGCTGTATGAAAATAGAAACAATTGTGGTCGGTCCCATTGAAACCAACTGTTATGTGTTGAGCGATCCAGAGAGCAGAGAGGCAGTGGTGATTGATGCTGGTGACGATGTGGAGGAAATCTTGGCGTATATACGCAAGGAACAGTTACAGGTGAAATATTTGCTCAACACCCATGGACATTTTGATCATATTCAAGCCAATGACGCCTTACGGGCGCAAACTGGAGCACCGCTGGCCATCCATGCCGATGATGCGGAGTTGTTGGTGCAACCGGGAAAGGTAGGGAACATGTCTACGCAGGTACATGGTTGCCAGCCGCCAGAAATCTTTTTGCATAACGGAGATACGATTGCCTTCGGTCCTTATGAACTGCGAGTGCTCTATACGCCAGGACACAGTAAAGGCGGCTGCTGCTTTTATGAAGTGAAAGAGAAGGTCTGCTTTACAGGAGATACATTATTCCGCGGTACCATTGGCCGCACAGATCTCTACGGTGGAGATTATGATACCCTTTTGAAATCTGTGCGAGAACGGCTGAAATTGGTGGCAGATGATGTGGCGATTTATCCAGGGCATGGTCCGGAAAGTGATATGGCTTTTGAGCGCAGAGCCAATCCGTACCTATGATGAAGCTGCAATTCTATTTCATTGCAGAAGAGGACACGTATCGGGAGACAATTTTAGATGTCATCCGCATTTTTGAGCCTGCGTTTCAGTGGGCCGCTCACGAGCAAGTGGGAGAACCGCTGCGATTAGCCTGTGGAGCAGAGGAATGGACAGTGCAAATTGGCAGGAAAACTGTATGCTTTTCTGTAAAAGGCTTGGACGAGAATCAGCGCCGCCGCCTTTTGAAGCAGCAGATATATCTGGTGTTGTGTGAGCAAGGGCAGACACAGGTTCATCCGTGGGGGATTATGACTGGGGTGCGACCCACCAAGATAGCCCGGCGTTACAGAGAACGGGGATTGTCCAGTGCTGCGACAAAGCAGACATTGCAAAAGGAGTATTTGCTGTCGGAAGAAAAAGCGGATTTATTGCTGGAAGTAATAGAACGACAGCGTCCTTTTTTGCCTACCAAGCAAGAAGCAACGCAAGGGGTCAGCGTTTATTTGAGTATTCCTTTTTGTCCCACGCGCTGCGCGTATTGCTCCTTTCCGTCCTTCTGCCTACCAAAAGCACCATTGCAGGAAACCTATCTTACGAATTTGTTGTCAGAGTGTCAGGTTATAGGAGCGTGGCTTGAGGCTCATGATATATCAGTACAAACACTCTATATCGGTGGAGGAACGCCCACCAGCTTATCAGCTTTCCAGCTGGAGCGGCTGTTGGAAGGAGTTCAGCTTCATTTTCATACAGCCAGTCTGGCTGAATTTACAGTAGAGGCAGGGCGTCCTGATACCATTACGTCTGAAAAATTGCAACTGCTCCATGATTTTGGAGTAGGACGCATTAGCATTAATCCGCAGAGTTTTTCTCAGCAGACCTTGGAGAGAATTGGCCGCAGACATACGGTACAAGAGATTTTTGATGTGTATGCTCTGGCGCGGGAGGTTGGCTTTGACAGTATCAATATGGACTTGATTACCGGTCTGCCAGGAGAACAGGCAGAGGATTTCTGCCACAGTCTGCAGCAAATTGCCAGGCTGCAGCCGGAAAATTTGACGGTGCATACCTTAGCAGTAAAACGGACAGCGGCCTTACGGACAATGGAGCTGGAATCGCAAAGCACAGTGGTGCAGGAGATGGAACAGCAGTTGCAGCAGTGGCTGAAAGGGCAGGCTTATGTGCCTTATTATTTGTATCGGCAAAAGCACATGATAGGCGACCAGGAGAACGTAGGCTACTGTTTGCCGGGAAAAGAATCCTTGTACAATATTCAGATGATGGAGGAGCGGCAGACGATTTTGGGATTGGGCGTGGGTTCCACCTCAAAATTTGTGAATCCTGCAGATTGGACGCTGCATCAGGTCAGCAATCCAAAGGATTTGTATTATTATAACGAGCGTATTGCCGAGCTGATAGAGAAAAAATTATATTGGTTGGAGCAGTATTTTTCAATAAAGAATGACCAAATTGGTTGAGCGGGAAATATTGATTAAAATAAAAAAGTGGAAATGCAATTGCGCGGATTGTATTTCCACTTTTTGTGGTTTGGTATAAAATAGCGCTTAAATCAATAAAAAATTGAGCGATGAATTATGAGGGCACGTTTTATAAGAGCCGGGCACCCTGCGGGACCATAAGCTGAATAGCTGCCGGTATGATTTCAGCCTCCAAGGTGGTAGTACTGGTGATATTGCCATCGTAGCCAGTAATGGTGGGCTGGGGAAAGAAAAGACGAACCTTATGGCATTTCTGATAATGAATAAAGGATTGGCAGCTGGGATTTTTTAGATATGTTCCTTTTTGAAAAGGACACAGAAATTTTAGCAATGTCATTCGCGGCACCTTTTTACATAAACAAACGTCTAACAAACCATCTGTTACCGAAGCATACGGCGCGCCGCGAAAGGAGCCGCCATAAGTCTGGCCGTTGGCAAGCAGGGCGAACAAAAAAGTATCTCTTCGCGGTGTTTCGTCGTCCAACTGAATGGTCATGGGATACCCCAAGGAATGAAAGAAACAGCAGACAGCGGAGAGTAAATAAGCTGTCTTGCCGGAAACCAGCGGCAACTTTTTGAAACGAGTCATGTGATAAGCGATATCCGCATCAAAACCAATATTGCAGACATTGGCAACATAGTTTCCGTTGCAGCGAATCAAATCCAATGGTACAGGTGTACCGCGGAGCTGGGCTGATAAATCCAGCAGGCTTTGCTCCGACAGGATGTTTTTGACAAAATCATTTCCGCTGCCGCAGGGAAAAATTCCCACAGGGACCTGTCCGGCAGAGCCGTTGATCACCTCAAAAAACGTACCGTCACCGCCGCAGGCAAATATAACAATATCATGGCTTTTTTGTACGCAGAGCGCTGCTAAACGTTGTCCGTCACCGGGACAAGTGGTAAAGTGCAGTTCATATTGCCATGCGGGAAGGGTGCGGCGAATTTTCGCAATTAACTGTTTTTGTTGCTTTTGTTTGCCGGCAACAGGATTGATAATAAAAATATATTTCATTTGTAAACCTCTTTCTCGGATAAACGTAATTGATTATTGCAGTATGCAATGCTTTTATAAATGTATTGCGAAATTTTTGCTCAAATAAAGTATAGTATAGAATTTTTTATTTGGATACTATATTTTTTGTTTTTTGCGATATTTTTTACTGTGATAAAAAGATAGAGCAATCAAAACCGTATTATAGAGAAGCTCGGTTGATACGTTGTCTTTGTAAGTATGCTTTTTGGGCATTTGAATCAATGAAATCTAAGCATTTGATATGGATAAATTTTTATTCTATACTATTAAACATAAGGATGAAAATGCTTATGAAAAGAGAGGAATTGTTTAGATGAACAAACCATATATCAGTTGTTACATGATGACTTCTGTTGACGGAAGAATTGATTGCGACATGGTGGGGCAGCTTGCCGGTGTGGAGGAATACTATCCCCTTCTTGATGAAATGGGCTTGCAGTCAGCAATCAGTGGAAAAACAACTGCTCGGTTGGAACTGGCGGAACCTGGAGAGTTTGAGCCCCAAAACCCAATTCCCTTCGGCAAGGAAACAGTTTCTAAAAAAACGGACAGCCCGGAGGGGTATGACATCGTTGTGGATACCAAAGGCACATTGCTTTGGCAACATGACAGTCAATATGATAAGCCGCACATTCTGATTATGTCAAAACAGGTGAGCGAGGAGTATTTGAGTTATCTGGATGAGAAGAATATATCCTATATTGTGACCGGCGATAGTCGAATTGATTTGGCTGCTGCCTGTGAAACTTTAAAGGAAGCTTTTGAAATTGAACGATTGGGAGTTGTCGGCGGTCCCACAATCAATACGGCATTTCTTGACGCAGGATTGCTGGATGAGGTGATTCTTTTGATTGGTGCCGGTATTGACGGCAGGGCTTCTTTTCCGCCTGTTTTTCACAGAGCGGACAATGGTCAGGCTGCACCGACGCCATTAAAACTTGTTGAGGCAAGGACGTACGCTTCTGGCGCAGTGCTCATTCGTTACAAAACCAAATAATAATAAAAAATACGAGGAGGAAGTAAGATGCGTAAAATTTTAGTTGCCTATTTTTCTGCAAGTGGTGTCACCAAGGGAGTCGCACAGCGGTTAGCAAAAGTAGCGGGCGCGGATTTATTTGAGATTCGTCCTGCTGTGCCCTATACGCAGGCCGATTTGAATTGGACAGACAAAAAGAGCCGTAGCAGTGTGGAAATGAATGACCCGTTTTCCCGACCGGAAATTGCAGAGAAGCTCCCGAATATGGCCGATTATGACACTGTATTTGTTGGTTTTCCTATCTGGTGGTATGTTGCACCCCACATCATCAATACTTTTGTAGAAAGTTACGATCTTTCTGGTAAGACCTTAGTGGCTTTTGCCACCTCTGGCGGCAGTGGCATAGGAAAAACAGTTGAGAAATTAAAAAAACTTTACTCAGATGTGAACTGGAAAGACGGGAAGTTGCTCAATATTATTTCTGACAAAGAATTGACCGATTGGGCGAGCAAATTTTAAAAAGGTTTTGCGGAAACTTCAAAGGAAACAGCTGAATAGATGATAGAAAATGAATAGTGTTCAGGTTATAGGGCAGTTATCCGCTTGGGGTGACTGCCCTTTGCTCGTGTTTCTACAAGATGATGAAAATCAACTTGTAGAAACACAAAAGTAAAAGGAATGTTCCTTTCGCGTGAAAGTCAGAATTGTGTGGATTTTTTCAGTTTGAAGGAAAATTTCTGGTAAAGTCAAAAAGCAATGAGAGAAAGTAAAAAATGACAGCCGATAGCGAATAATTTTTATCTCCATCTCGATTTTCTTTACCGATGTCATGCTGGAGTATTTTTATGCTATAATAATTTTGTTCAAAGGTTTAAACAGATGGAGGTGTGGGATGAAAAATACGATAGAAAATATTGAACATTTACAAAGGGAATTTCGCAGCTGCCAAAAAGTTTTAAGTGCCATTGGGGATGAAACCCGCATGCATATTCTCTTTATTATGCTCAATGGATCCTGCAGTGGTCAGCGAGTGGTGGATATCGCTGCCAAGACGAATTTGTCCCGGCCGGCGGTGTCCCATCATATGCAGATTTTAAAAGATGCTACGTTGGTGAAAGCCCGTAAAGAGGGTACACGTATTTATTATTATTTGGAGCCTCAGAGGGAGCAAATTGAAAAACTAATCGGCTTGTTTCAGGATATCCGGAAAATTATGAGTAATGTGCCGGAGCGCAGCGGCGAGATGATGTGAGTGTTTAAAGTCGATGAGAACATTTTAAGGAGGAATTTCTGGATGGATTTACAGGAAGCAATGGAAAAACGTCATTCTGTGCGAGCCTATACTGCACAGAAAATTACTGGCGAGGTGAAGGAAAGGCTGCAGCAAATGTTGACGCAGTGCAATGCCGAAAGTGGTCTGCATATGCAGCTTGTCTTGGAAGAACCCAAGGCGTTTGACAGCTTTATGGCGCATTATGGAAAATTTTCCGGTGTACGAAATTATATTGCCATGATTGGTCAAAAAGGCGACAGTTTAGATGAACTCTGCGGTTATTACGGAGAAAAAATGGTGTTGTATGCGCAGCAACTAGGATTAAATACCTGTTGGGTGGGCTTGACTTACAGTAAAGTAAAAGGCGCCTTTCAGATTAATGACGGCGAAAAGTTGTGTTGTGTCATTGCCATCGGTTATGGTGCAACACAGGGCAGCAGCCATAAATCAAAAACGGCAGAAGCAGTGAGTCATGTGGACGGCACTATGCCTCAGTGGTTTCGTAAAGGCATAGAAGCCGCTTTACTGGCGCCGACTGCTATGAATCAGCAAAAATTTCAATTCAGCCTGAAGGGCAGTCAGGTATTGGCTAAGGCGGGCAGAGGATTTTACAACAAAGTAGATTTGGGTATTGTCAAGTATCACTTTGAGCTTGGCGCTGGCAAGGACAAATTTACGTGGGGAAAATAAAACGTTAAAAATGAAGGTAGTTAGATATTGGGCAGGATGATTTTGCGAAAAGAATTGCATTACCTGTGTATAAAGCAATAGGTATGCAGACTGGTGATAAGGCGTAGCTGGTATGTAGTGATATTGTCAAGATTAGTTGA
>DKVF01000026.1 GCA_002491065.1 Peptococcaceae bacterium UBA7185 | reverse complement strand
CCCCAACATTTGACGTAGAGCCTTCAATTTTAATTAATTGGAGGTAGTTTCGTCTGGAATACGGGCCTGATTAATCAGCACAATTCCTAAAATGATAATGGCCAGAATGATAATTTTGTGCAAACCTAACGGTTCATGAAAGAACAGGTAACTGGCAAGTGCATTGAGTGCAGTACCGGCGCCGGACCAGATAGCGTATCCCAAAGCTAGGCCAATCACGGAAACAGCTTTAGAAAATAGATAAAAAGAAATGGAATAGGTAACAAGACATAACAATGTAGGCAAAAAAAGAGTAAAACCATTGGACAATTTTAACATAAGAGAGCCGACAGTGCTGAGTATTAAAATGATGGTCATAGATAACATGATGGATGCAGATGATTTCATAGAGAACCTTCTTTCTGATAGGCGCTTTTGCGCTGTTGAATAATAGATTAATGTAATCGTGGGTGTGTTATAATAAATTCAGTGCGATGATTCCGCCCAATAAGATGACGAGTCCTATGTAGCCGGAGCGCTTGAATTTTTCGTTGAAGCAAAAAATGCCAATAAGCATCGTACATAGAGTTCCCACACCGCACCAGGTAGCATAAGCAATATTCAATGGCAGTACCTTCATGGACACTGCTACCAGATAATAGGCGATGGCGTAAGAAGCTAAACATAAAAGTCCTAGCATTTTTTTCTGAAAGCCATCAGACATTTTCAAAAATGTGGAGCCGAGAATTTCAATGGCAATTCCTGCTGCTAAATAGATATAATGCATGATATATCACCACCTTGAGAATTTAAAAATGAATACCTAAACGAATAAATTATATAAAAACATAAACTTGTCTATATACATAGTATAAAACGTAAATTGCCCCAAAAAGAAGAATAAATCTATAATACCCGATATCTCAATTTAAGATATCGGGTAAGTATTTAATCTGTAAGCAACAGATATTCTGGGAAGTTTTTGGAGAGTTCTTTAATTTTTTGCTGCATAATTTGAATGAAAATTTGCTCAATGCGATTAAGTTTATATTTTTTATTGTAGATATAGCCCACTTCTATGTCGATTGTATGGTCAGAAATGGGGATACAGCGAATCTCCTTATGCTGTAAATAAATATCATCCTGAAACATAAACTTTGGGAAAAAAGCAACATAGTTATTTTTGGCAATTAATTTTTTTAAGAGCTCTAAATCATCTGTGCGAAAAGCGATATGGACAGGGAGAACAGATTGTCCCAACGCAGTAGTCCATACCGCTTTTTCTTTCTGAAATTCTTCGCGATAAGCAATATAAGGTTGAGAGAGCGCCTCCTCTAAAGTGATTGTTTTGGCGTTCCAGTATGGAGACTGCTTTCCTACACCCAGTACATATTGGTCAGTAAATAAAGGCGTGTATTGCAAATCGTTGTTGAGCAGCATAGGATTATGCAAAATGATGCCTAATTTATCAATGCCTGCGGAAACATTGCTGATGATTTGGGCGCTTTCCGCAGTGGTGACTGATAGTGTAAAGGGCTGTTCCTCCTGTCGTAGCTGAAACAAAATTTGCGGAATAATATGATTGTAGAACATAACGATTGAAGAAATTTTTACAACGCCTTTGTTACCGTAAGCGCTTACTTCTTGGGTGAGCTCTTCAATTGTATCAAAAATAATTTTTGATTTTTCTAAGACAAGTTGCCCTGCTTCCGTAGGAGTTACACCTTTTGTAGTGCGGCGCAACAGAGTAACGCCTAGTTCTTTTTCTAATTTTGTAATACTAGCACTGAAGGAGGGCTGTGAAATAAAATTTTCTTCGGCAGCAATAGAAATGGATTTATATTTCACTGCTTCTCTGAAATGGTGCAATTGTTCTAATTTCATACAAAAAACTCCTTTAATCACTAAGAAGAAACTGAGAAAATAAATTGAGAATATAAAAGTATCTTGAAACGAGAACGTCACAAATATACCGACAGTATAGAGCAGACCAACACAACAATTTTTTCTGTGTATAGTATAACATATTTTTAGCAAAATGTTCATGCCAAGTTAATAATTTCAGAACAATTTTCAAAGATTGCATAAAAGTTTTTCAATACCCGTTATTCAAAAATGTTTCTTCAAAAATAAGTGACAGTTATGTATAGTATAAATCAAGGTCGAGGGTTTGATATTCCGGAATCATTCAAAGAACCGAAAACATGGAACATAGTTTTTTGTAACAAACAATTATGTAGATTATGTAATCAATTTAGGATGGTGATGGAGCGTGTCAAATGCACAAATTGATAAAAAAGAACTACTGAAATGGGCGATTGTGCTTGCGGTAGCCGCAATGATTTGGCTGATTCCCTGTAATATGCTGTACACAATAGAAGTAAAAAAGTTTCTCTTAGTGACGGTAACAGGAATTTTATTAGTTGCTTTTGAGTTAGTAGAATTGATGGCAGTATCAATGATGTTTCCACTTGGCTATTTAGTATTAGGTTTAGTTCCAATGGATGTTGCGTACTCTGCATGGCTGCAAACAATGCCATTAGTAGTGGTAGGTGGATATCTGATTGCCAATATCTTGGATCGCATCGGACTTTTGAAACGGATTGCCTATTGGTGTATTTTACGAGTAGGAGGCAGCTATTACGGACTATTATATGGTGTGTTCATTGCAGGGTGTATTTTGAATGTGGCAACAGGCGGAAATGCATGGGTAATTATGGCGGCCTTTACACTGGGTTTGTGTAAAGCTTTTGATTTGGGGAAAAGCATTGATTCGGCACTGATTATGTTTGTAGGTGCACTCTCTGCGGGGGCCTCCTGTGTATTCTTATACACACCCTATTTTATGGGTCTGTTATTGAATGCTGCAGAGGTTACAACTGGGACGAAATATTTTTTGAGCTGGCTCACATATTTTACACATATGGCGCCCTATTTATTGTTTGTTCTTGCATTTATCTGGTTGATGCCAAAAATGTTCAAACCTACGAAGAAATTGCCAGGGAAAGAATTCTACAAAGAGGAATACGAGAAATTAGGAAAAATGAGTCATGATGAGAAAATTGGTGGTTTAGTAACAGTTGCACTGATCGTGTTCATGCTAACGGGAGACATTCATCATATTGCTTTGGACTGGGCCTTTATTGTAATTCCTTGGCTTATGTATTTCCCAGGTTTGAAAATTGGTAAAGCAGAAGATGTGCAGCGCATTGATTTTGGTATGGTATTTTTCTGTGTAGCTTGTTTGAGTATTGGAATTACTTCAGGATATTTAGGGATCGGGAAAATGGTAGCAGATTTTCTGATTCCTGTATTGCAGCCATTATCTTCTACTGTTGTTGCTGGTGCGATTTATTTGCTAGCTGTTTTATTAAACTTGTTGCTGACACCTTTTGCGATCCTAGCTGGTTTCAGTGAACCCATCGCGCAAATTGCGCAGAGTGTAGGCATCGACCCGTTAGGCGCATTGTATGCAATGTATGTGGGTTGTGATCAGGTCTTCCTACCTCACGAATATTTGACATACATGATTTTCTATGCCTTTGGCTTGATGCGAATGGCGGATTTTGTGAAATTGGCTACCACGAAAACAATTTTTGCTACAGTATTTACGATTATTGTTTTGATTCCTTGGTGGAAATTTATGGGTGTGTTTTAAAGATCTTAAAAAATGAAAAAATTTGTTCAGGATGCGAACTAAACATATCAAAAATATGTTAGCTATATAAAAAGGAGCGAGATTACAATGAAAAGACAGGGGTACACAAACAAACTGTTGGTATTAGGGATTGATGGCATGGATCCAAGATTGGCTAAACGCATGATGGATGATGGCAGAATGCCCAACTTAAAAAAATTCTGTGAAAAAGGTTCTACACGTGAAGACATGGTGCTGTTGGGTGCCATTCCGACGATTACACCTCCATGCTGGACAACTTTAGCTACTGGTGCTTATCCTGGAACTCATGGGATTACCTGCTACTGGAGACAATCTCCAGACAGCCTGGATGCAGTAGTATATAATATGGATTCAAGAAACTGTGTGGCAGAGCAGATGTGGAATGTTACCACAGAAGCTGGGCTGAAAACATTGGTATGGCATTGGCCTGGTTCTTCCTGGCCACCAAGCAGCAACAGCGAACTGCTTCATGTGGTAGATGGTACCCAGCCTGGTTCGGTAAATATGGGTGTCGCACAAATGGACTGGGAAAAAATTATTGTAGCAACGCCGGAAATTGAAAAAGTAGTATATGCACCTCGTGTAGAAAAAGCTGCCGGTGTTGGCTGCATCATGACAGATATCGACGATATGATTGCAACAAATGATGAAGAAGACGAAATGATGGAAATCTGGTGGGGCGATAAATCTCGTGAAGGGATGGAAATCCGTACCTATGTAACATGTTTAGACGATACAGAGATGATGATTGGCGCGAAAGTTGCTTATGACATCATCAACTCTCCATTAAAAGACGCTGAAAAATGGGCTGCTGCTCCAGAAGGTGCAAAAGAGTTTACAGTATTGACTTCCGGTGGGATTGTACGCCGTCCAGCATTGATGCTAAAAAATGAAAATGGTGAATATGACAGAGTTGCTATTTATAAAAATAAAAAAGCAACAGAACCGATTGTAGTGGTACCTGTAGGCGAAATGGTCAGCGCAGTAGATGAAGTAACCAAAAAAGAAGAAACGAAACCGTGCTATCGTTCTTACAAACTGTTAGAATTAGACCCAAAAGGTACGATGGTTCGTTTATGGATTAGTAATGCGCTGGATATTTCCAACGATATGCTTTGGCATCCGACAAGTCTGCATGAACAGGTGCTGAAAGGGGTTGGAAATGTACCGCCGGTTAGCCTGATTGGCGGGGAAGAATCCGAACTGGTAGACAAAATTTTTGAGCCCAGCTGGGATGTATATGACCAGTGGCAGGCAGACAGCCTATTATATCTAATAAAAGAAAACAACTATGATGTGGTATTCAGTCATCTGCACAATGTAGACTGCGCAGGTCATCAGATTTGGCACTTAGGGCATACGTTGGAGCCATGGAAACATACAGATGAAAAAGTATACCAGGGCTTGATTGAACGCTTCTATGAACAGACAGACCGTTACTTTGAAAGATTTTTACCACTCTTGGATGAAGGTTGGACAATTCTGCTGTTAAGCGACCACGGTTTGATTGTTGGGGAAAATGTACCGCCAATTTTAGGAGAATACGGCGGATTAAACACCAAGGTCATGGAAGATCTGGGTTATACCGTTACCATTAAAGATGAAACAGGAAGACCAGTTGATGTAGATTGGGAAAAAACTAGAGCGGTACAGATTCGTAGCAACTATATTTATATCAATCTGAAAGGCCGTGATGCGCACGGTATTGTAGAACCGGAAGATAAATACGCTTTGGAAGAGCAGATTATTAACGATTTGTATAATTATCGTGATCCGGAAACCGGAAAACGTGTAGTAGGTATTTGTCTGCGCAATAAGGATGGCGTTTTGTTAGGTGTAAATGGTCCTGAATGCGGTGATATCTTCTTTTCTATTGAGGAAGGCTTTAACCGTCTGCATGGGGATAGTCTCTCCACATCTCAGGGATATTTCAATACATCCGTATCTCCGTTCTTTGTAGCGGCAGGGAAAGGGATTAAAGAAAACTATATTACCGAGAGAACCATTCGCCAGGTTGACGTAACACCTACTATTGCAGCGCTCTTAGGAACAAGATTCCCAGCACAGTGCGAAGGTGCGCCTGTATATCAGATTTTGTCAGAAGACTTCTAATTTAGTTGAAAGAAAATAGATAAGAGTAAGAAAACAAATTAATCGAAAATCAGAAAACAAAAAGGGTTTGCTTTCATTCGTCGAGAATGGGAGCAAGCCCTTTTTGCACTATAAAAAGCTGATATCGGTTATAGCGAATTGATTATTCAGCAACACAGTAAAAGTTTGTTATACTGAAAAAAATAGTGAATATAAAATATAAATATAGAACAGAAGAAGTGGTAATCCTGTTCAGAGTGGGGGAATTGGCGTGCAAAAGGAGTATGGTACAGCCATTGGCATGATAGAAACATTGGGAATGGTACCAGCAATTTACGGAGCAGATTTTATGCTGAAAGCAGCAGATGTAGAATTGATTTCTTATGAAAATGTCGGATCGACCTTAGTGACTGTGATCGTTGCAGGGGATGTGTCAGCAGTGCGCGCTGCGGTAGAAGCAGGGAAAAAAGCGGCAGACTCTGTGGGAAAGCTGACAGCCAGTTATGTGATTCCCAGTCCCATTAAGGCAGTGCGCGATATTGTAGCGGTTCATGACGCCACAGGGGAAGCGCTTGCAGCGTCGTCAAACGCGCTAGGTTTGATTGAAATTTTTGGACTGGCCCATATTTTACAGGCAACCGATGCGATGGGCAAGGCGGCAAGTGTAGAGATTAACGGCTACGAAAATGTGGCTTCCGGTTATATTTCTGTGCTGGCAGAGGGCGATGTGGCTGCTTGCCGTGCGGCGGTGGACGCCGGAGTGAAAGCGGTGGAGAGTTCAGGAGGCCAAATCTACAGCGCGGTGGTGATTCCAAGTCCTCATCCGGCATTGCGCGCGATTACAGAACGGTATTGTTTTGACAGATTATAATATTTGCAAAAGGAATTAGGAGAAAATGGGGTGTAGCCTTTGAATTTGTTGGATAAAGATTTAATTTCTATGCAGGAAGCGCGTATTTTAGCAGAGCAAGGGCATGAGGCTCAGAAAAAATTGGCGAGATTTTCTCAGGAGCAATTGGACCAAATTGTAGAGGCCATTGCGCAGGAAATGGAGCAACATGTGGAGGAATTGGCACATTTATCCCAGGAGGAAACTTATTATGGCTGCTGGCAGGATAAAGTAATCAAAAATCGCTTTGCTTGTACGGTGTTGCCGCAGCGGCTGCGCGGTATGCGTTGTGTAGGTATGATTGCAGAGGATAAAGCAAATGGAACTGCCGATGTGGGAGTGCCGTTGGGCATCATATTAGCGTTGCCTCCGGCAACTAGCCCTGTATCAGCGACAATTTCTATGATATTGCTGGGATTAAAAGCGGGCAATGCAGTAGTTATCTCTCCCCATCCTCGGGCAGCAAGTACAATTGGACGGACGATGGATTGGGCGATTGCTGCTGCGGAACGCAGTGGATTGCCGAAAGGGGCGTTAGCCTATCTGCACACAGTGACCGAGGCAGGCCAGAAAGAGTTGATGCAGCATAAGGCGATTGCCTTGATTTTAAACACTGGCGTGGCGGAGGCATTGGAGCAGTGTCATGCGAGCGGCAAACCTTTTATTTATGGTGGAAACGGTCATGGTCCTGCTTTTATAGAGCGTACTGCGGATTTGCAGCAGGCTGCAGCGGATATCGTGCTGAGTAAGCAATTTGATTGCGGTATGGGTGTGGCCGCAGAGCAGGCGGTTGTAGTGGACAGCTGTGTGGCAGAAAATGTACGGCGAGAATTTGAGAGCCGCGGCGCTTATTTTTTATCGGAAGAGGAAACGCAGCGGCTGGGAACGCGGCTATTTCCGAAAGACCGTCTGGATGTAGAATTGATAGGACAGAGTGCCGAAACGTTAGCTTCTAAGGCCGGAATTACAGTGCCTGATGGCACAAAACTGCTGATTGCAGTGCAGTCCTATGTTCCCTTGGATGAGGGATATCGAAGAGAACTGTTATGTCCGGTGTTGGCGTGGTATGTGGAAGAAGACTGGCGCCATGCCTGTGAAAAGTGCATTGAACTGTTGCTGACAGAGGGGACAGGGCACACATTGGTGATTCATTCTCGCGACGAACATGTCATTCGCCAGTTTGCGCTGCAAAAGCCAGTGGGCCGTGTATTGGTTAATACACCGGCTGTACTGGGCAGTATGGGAATGACGACCAACTTATTTCCGGCGGTGATATTGGGCAGCGGCTCGGTAGGACAGGGGATTACCGCAGACAACGTTTCACCGAAAAATTTAATTTATATTCGCAAAGTGGGCTACGGTGTGCGCAAAGGCGAACAGGCGCTGGCAAAGCTGGGCGATGAGAGACAGCGGGAAACTATTAAAGAAGAATTGACTTTGGAGCAGATGGTGCGGCTTTTGCTGGAACGGGAACTGCGTCAAAACAGTCTGTAAAAAATAATGGAGTAGGATGAAAGAATATAGAATCAATGAGGATGGAGGAAAAGAAAATGAATATACAGGAACTTACAGAGCAATTTGCTTCCGCTACGGAAAAGTTATCAGCAGAAGAACGGCAATTATTGCTGCAGGCGTTTAAAAATGTAGCGGCAGAATTGGACCAGGAGAAAAAGAATGGGACGGCAGCTTCCAGTGCTGGACAGGACGGTGTGCCAGACGGTATGACAGAACGGTTAAAACGGCTCAAGGCCAATTATATGAAGCAAGTGCCCAGCATTACAACCTATCGGGCCAGAGCCATCACGAAGATTGCAAAAGAAAATCCCGGTATGCCGAAGATTATGTTGCGGGCCAAATGTTTCCGCTATTGTTGTGAAACAGCGCCGCTGGTGATTCAGCAGGATGAGCTGATTGTGGGACATCCATGCGGTGCGCCGCGGGCGGGCGCATTTTCACCAGATTTAGCTTGGCGCTGGATGGAGCAGGAAATTGACACAATTGGCAATCGTCCTCAGGACCCTTTTTATATCTCTGAGGAAGATAAACGTATTATGCGAGAAGAATTATTTCCTTTCTGGAAAGGCAAATCGGTAGATGAATACTGTGAAGACCAGTTCCGCGAGGCGGGACTGTGGGAATTGTCTGGAGAGTCCTTTGTATCCGATTGCTCCTATCATGCCTTGAACGGTGGCGGAGATTCCAACCCCGGCTATGATGTCATTTTGATGAAAAAAGGGATGTTGGATATTCAGCAGGAAGCCAAAGACCATTTGACGCAGTTGGATTATGGAAATCCTGATGATATTGAAAAAATCTATTTTTACAAATCTGTAATTGATACCACGGAGGGCGTGATGATTTATGCGCGCCGTTTGTCCCAATATGCGGCGGAGCTGGCAATGCAGGAACGAAATCCGCAACGTAAAGCAGAGCTCGAACAAATCGCAAGGATTAATGCGCGGGTTCCTGCCCATAAGCCAGAAACTTTCTGGGAAGCGATCCAGGCTGTGTGGACGGTGGAATCTCTGTTAGAGGTGGAAGAAAACCAGACGGGGATGTCCATCGGTCGTGTGGACCAATATATGTATCCTTTTTACAAAGCCGATAAGGAAGCAGGTCGTTTGACAGATTATCAGGCGTTTGAACTGGCAGGCTGCATGCTCATTAAAATGTCAGAAATGATGTGGATTACCAGTGAAGGCGGTTCTAAGTTCTTTGCAGGATATCAGCCCTTTGTAAATATGTGTGTGGGTGGTGTGACCAGAGAAGGAAAGGATGCTACCAATGAGCTGACCTATTTGTTAATGGATGCAGTACGTCATGTGAAAATCTATCAACCGTCTTTAGCTTGCCGGATTCATAATCAGTCTCCGCAAAAATATATGCGTAAGATTGTAGACGTAATTCGCTCTGGGATGGGCTTCCCTGCCTGCCATTTTGATGACACCCATATCAAGATGATGTTGGCGAAAGGCGTGTCTATGGAAGATGCCCGCGATTACTGTCTGATGGGCTGCGTAGAACCGCAGAAATCAGGACGGTTGTATCAGTGGACCTCTACAGCGTATACCCAGTGGCCAATCTGCATTGAGCTGGTCTTGAATCATGGGAAAACATTGTGGTATGGCAAACAGGTTTGTCCGGATTTAGGAGAGCTAAGTCAGTATAAAACCTTTGAACAATTTGACCAGGCTGTAAAGAAACAGATTCAATATGTTACAAAATGGTCCAGTGTAGCTACCGTTATCACGCAGCGGGTGCATCGGGAACTGGCACCGAAACCGTTGATGTCCATTATGTACGAAGGCTGCATGGAACATGGCTGTGATGTTTCTGCCGGCGGCGCAATGTATAATTTTGGTCCTGGTGTAGTGTGGAGCGGTTTGGCCACCTATGCAGACTCTATGGCTGCGATAAAAAAAATGGTGTATGACGACAAAAAATATACTTTAGAAGAATTAAACACTGCATTGAAAGCGGATTTCGTAGGCTATGAACAATTACGGAAAGATTGTTTGGACGCGCCCAAATATGGAAATGACGACGATTATGCCGATAACATTGCAGCAGACATCATTAATTTTACAGAGCGGGATCATCGCCAGTATAAAACGCTGTATTCTATTCTCAGTCATGGCACGCTGTCAATTTCCAATAATACGCCGTTGGGTCAGATTACCGGAGCATCAGCCAACGGAAGAAAAGCATGGATGCCTTTGTCTGATGGAATCAGTCCTACCCAGGGCGCTGACTTTAAGGGACCTACCGCGATCATCAAATCAGTATCCAAGATGGCATGTGATTGTATGAATATCGGTATGGTGCACAATTTCAAATTGATGGCAGGACTTTTGGATACTCCAGAGGGTGAGAACGGGATCATTACCTTGCTGCGCACAGCCAGCCAGATGGGGAACGGTGAAATGCAGTTCAATTATTTGAGCAATGAAACCTTGTTGGAGGCGCAGAAGCATCCGGAACAGTATCGGGATCTGATTGTGCGGGTTGCGGGCTACAGTGCCTTCTTTGTAGAGCTTTGTAAAGACGTGCAGGACGAAATTATCAGTCGTACCATGTTGACGCATTTTTAAGAAAAAGGTTGGGTGAGAGCGATGGCAGAGACCGCCATTGAGAGAGAGGCCACGATTTTCAATATTCAAAAATATAATATGTATGACGGTCCCGGTGTGCGTACATTGATTTTTTTTCAGGGCTGTCCGCTGCGCTGTCAATGGTGCGCCAATCCGGAAGGGATGGAACGCCGTCCGCGAATCTTGTTCAAGGAAGCGTCCTGTGTAAATTGTGGCGCCTGTGTGGCCGCTTGTCCGCAGGGAATTCATCGTCTGAACGGGAATGGAAAGCACGAAGTGGTGCGGGATTTGGAACATCAGTGTACAGGGTGCAGCGCCTGTGTGGAGCACTGTTTGCAAAATGCCTTATCTGTGATAGGAGAGAAAAAAACTATTTCGCAGTTGATGGATGTAATTTTGGAGGATCAGGCATTTTACAGTGTTTCCGGCGGAGGCGTGACCTTAGGCGGCGGAGAAGTGCTCATGCAGCCGGAAGCAGCAGCTAATTTACTTTGGGCCTGCAAACAGGAGGGTATTCATACTGCCATTGAAACCTGCGGCTATGCTACAACGGAAAATTTGTTGAAGGTAGCGGAGTTTGTGGATTTGTTTTTGTTCGATATCAAGCATTTTGACAGCAAACGGCATGCCCAGCTGACAGGAGTGCGCAACGAGCTGATTCTCAAAAATCTAGAGCTCTTGCTGCAAAAACGGTATCATGTAAAGATTCGTATGCCGTTGTTAAAGGGCGTGAACGACAGCAAGGAGGAAATTGAGCAGATTGCGCGATTTTTAGCGCCATATAAAACAGCAAAAAATTTCGCAGGTATTGATTTGCTGCCATATCACAAACTGGGCGTCAACAAATATCAGCAATTGGGCAAGGAATATCGTATAAAAGGCGATCCCAGCCTGCATGACAGCGATTTGGAGAAAATTGAGCAGTGGCTCAGTGAATATGATTTGCCGGTTACAGTGGTACGGCACTAGGAGGATGGCATGGATATTCGGATTATAAAATCGCCGTCAGCGGGTACGATGCAGATTTTACGGCAGCGGATTACAGACGGTGCGACAGGAGATTTTGTAAATGCAGCGGCTGTCGGATTGGTGCAGGGAAAGCTCATTGACATGATTTGCGCGGCAGATATTGCAGAAAAACTGGTAGATGTAACAGTGCGGGACGTGCGTGGAAGCTGTCCGCAAAATATGATACTGTTGGCGATTTTCGGTGATACAGCGGCAGTGGAGGCTGCTGTAGAGCAAATACGGAGTGATACCGACAGCAATTATGTGAAAAAATGATAGATAAAAGAGAATCTCTTATTTGAATTTGGCAAAGGGACAGCAGTTTTGTGACAGCGGCTGTCCCTTTATTTTGTATCAAATTTGTCAGGGATAAAGAAAGCGTGGATTTTTTATTTTGGTGCGTCTTTTTTGCTTGTCAGGAACATATAGATACAGTATTCAGAAAAAGGGGGACAATCTCTATGAGCGCAAAAATATCAGATTTACAGGAGCGGCAGATTGTAAACATTGCTGATGGGAAATGTCTGGGCAATATTAAGGACGTGGAGCTCAATGTACTGGAAGGATGCATTCAGGCTTTGGTACTGCCTAGCAACGGAGGTTTTCTGGGATTGCTGCAGAATCAGGGAGAATTGTTGATTCCTTGGCAGAAGGTTGTATGTATTGGTGTAGATGTTGTGCTGATTAATATGCCAGAACTCACCGAGAATGCAGTGCGCAGTGGTAAACGCAAGCGGCGCAAAAAGGAGGAACCTGCTTGGCAACAGGAGGTGGCACAATATCAGCAGGAGATGCAGCAGGGAAATATTATCGTATTGCCGGCAGAGACTGCAGGGGAGAACGAGTATTAGAATCTCGTTTAAGGAACCCTTATTTGTGTGATTTTTTAGAAAAAAGAGGGTAAGAATCTACAGGACATGATATAATAGAACAATAAAATTATTTTGCAACAACATACAGGAGGGAATTATATTGACTGTGCAGGAGGAATATGAAGCGCTGCAGGAAAAAATTTCTGATTGTGATCATCGCGGTGATTATATAGGCTTGGCACGTTATATGGAGCGATTTTTGGAATTGACAGGAGTACTTTACGGCAAAGAAAGCTCCCAATACGCCACTACGCTAAATGATTATGGTGGCATTCATCGAGATATCGGCAATAACGAAAGAGCAGAACAGGCCTTTCTGCAGGCGGCAGAGCTGATTGGCAATCTGCTGGGGACAAGCCATCCGGATTATGGCTCGGTGCTAAACAATTTGGCGGGATTGTATCGCTTGATGAAACAATACGATAAGGCAGAGCAATATTTCCAAAAAGCCTTGAAAATTTATGAAGAAACGCTGGGAAAGCAACATTTTCTGTATATCAGCGGCATGAATAATTTAGGCTTGGTGTATCAGGACCAGGGCCGTTTTGCAGAAGCAGAGGAGTTGCATGAGCGTAGCCTAGTATTGTTGGAGGAGGCCACTGACAATCCCATTGCCATTGCCACGACCTTAACCAATCTGGCCAGCGCGCGGCGGCAGCAGCATAAACTGGAAGGCGTGGTATCCTTATTGGAACGGGCGCTGCATATTTATGAAGAACAACTGGGACGCAATCATTCGCTGTATGCTTACGGCATGAACAACCTGGCCTCTTATTATATGACCACCGGGGAATATGAAAAGGCAAAACTTTATTATCAGGGTGCATTGGAATTGTGCAAGACGCTTTTTGGTGAAGAAAGCCGCAATTATGAAGTTTCACTGCGCAACTATCAGCTGGCCAACAGAAAAGCTGCAGAACAGGGAGGCGCTGTATGAAAGGATTGGAACTAAGTAAAGCATTTTATATAGAACAGGTACAGCCTATGCTGATGGAGAAATTTCCTCAGCTTTTCTCTCGCATGGCCATTGGGCTGGTCGGCGAAGGCTCTCAATGTTTTGGTTTTGATGATAATTTATCACAGGACCATGACTGGGGAGCAGCAGTATGTATTTGGTTGACCGCAGAAGATTATGAACAGTACGGCGCAATGGTACAACGGGCATTGTGGGAATTGCCCAAGGAGTTTCGCGGCTATCCGGTAAGCTGGATTCAAGGACGCAACGGTGTGTTGGAAATCAACTCCTTTTATCGCAAATATCTGGCGACCGACGGCGTGCCCACTACCATTGGACAATGGTTAAATATTCCGGCGCATCATCTGGCCACTGCAACCAATGGAGAAGTTTTTGCTGATCCCTTGGATAAATTCAGTGCCATTCGTCGGGAACTGCTTTTGGGATATCCTGAAGATATCCGCAAAAAAAAGCTGACAAAATGCTGCATGACCATCGCCCAGTCGGGGCAGTATAATTATCCCCGTGTTATGGCAAGGGGCGACAAAGTAGCAGCAGCTCTGACAGAAGGAGAATTTATCACGGGGGTGATCTCTGCAGTCTATTTGCTCAATAACCGCTATGCGCCGTTCTATAAATGGATGCCCTATGGCTTGAAACGGTTGCCCAAGCTGGGCGCGACCGTAGGCGCGCTGCTGGAACAACTCACAGCTTTTCCTGCGGCAAATATTGCGGAAGAAGATTACTATGTACACAAAATTGAGCTTATGCAGCAGATTTGTGCGGCATTGGTAACAGAACTGCAGCGGCAGGGCCTTAGCGAGAGTAATGATCCTTTCTTGGTAGAACAAGGTTTGGAAGTGCATAAGCGGATTGTTCATGAAGGGCTGAGAAATACCAATCCTTGGGCGTAAGGAAAGCAATTGTAATTAACACTATATAAAAGACTTCAATTATTAATAATTTAGGAGGAAAAAATGATGAATCAGGATTTAATTGCACAGATTGTGGCGCAGGAATGGGCGATGTTTGATGAAGTACAAAATAATGGCGGGCGAGCAGAATGCCAGAATAATCCAAGAGAATTTGAGATTATGCGTTCCAGTCAGTTGAAAACATGGTCAGAGGATGTGCTGAAAAGCTATCTGCATGATTTGACCAGCGCTGCATACAGCAAGCGCAATCTGCTTACGGAAAAATATGCTTATATGATGGAGAGTACCTATCCTGAAGAATTTGCCCAAATCAAACAGTTTTTGCCGGAGGTTGCGCCGGAAGTGCGGGTAAAAATTGATGAGATTGTGGACATCAATTTAGATTGGCAGAAAGAAGCAGAAGAAAAATATCCCAACCTGCGGGCCAAAGGACGTCCGCTGACCAGTAAAGAGGACAGCGTCTATCAGACATCCTTTGAAACATATTTGCGGGGTGAGTTGATGACTTATTCTGCAGAGACTGTTTTTAAGCTGCACGACTATACGTTAGCTTGCTTGGAAAAGCATTATAATATGGCCATTGCAAATCTGCAAAATATGGTAGGACAATACGGCTATAATACCTTGGAAGAGGCCAATGAAAAAATGGGCCGTTAAGCAGGCTGCAGCAAAAGTAGAGAACAACGAAACATAAATGCTGATGGAAATCAGCATGGCAATAGATAAACGACAAGACGAAGTGTTTGGAAATAAACATTTCGTCTTTTTTGTGGTTCTACAATAAATGTTGGGG
>DKVF01000066.1:48595-49111 GCA_002491065.1 Peptococcaceae bacterium UBA7185 | reverse complement strand
CTATATTCAGACTATTCGTGGCTATGGTGCCAGTGTTTCTGGCTTAATTATGCTGCCTGCCTCCATTGTCATGTTGATTATGAGCCCTGTCAGCGGTCGTTTGTTTGACAAATTCGGTCCGCGCGTGTTGGCGATTCCTGGTTTACTGATCACAACGCTATTTACTTTACCAATGGTCATGATGAATGAAAACACTTCTTTGTTATGGCTCTCCTTTGTTTACACTGTCCGCTGTGTTGGTTTGGCCTTAGTCAATATGCCGCTGAATACGTGGGGACTCAATGCTTTAGAAAATCGTGTGATGGCCCACGGTACTGCCATCGGGAATACCTTCCGTCAGGTAGCCGGTTCCTTAGGTACCGCAGTGTTAATCACTGTCATGTCTATTGTAGTGGCAGCATCTGCGAATCCTGCTACTGATGCAGCACAAATCCATGGCATCAATATGGCCTACTTGGGTGCTACGCTCATGATGTTCGTCGCACTGGTTCTGACGATTGTCTTTGTAAAAGAAGA
>DKVF01000066.1:35371-48284 GCA_002491065.1 Peptococcaceae bacterium UBA7185 | reverse complement strand
GTTTGTACCTAAGACTTTTTTGCAACTTACCCCTGCAATGCCAATTGAATCACTTCCATCAATTCCTCCACGGGAACAACCTCTACACCCTGAATATGCGAAAATGTATCCTGCCAATTATCTTTAGGAATCAGCACCCGTTTTAAGCCTGCCTGACGGGCAGCTTCGATTTTGGCAGGTGTGCCACCTACCGGCAGCACCTTTCCTCTGACCGAAACTTCGCCGGTCATGGCCAGCGTATTGTCCACTGGCTTTTTACAGATTGCAGAATATACCGCCGTGGCGATAGTCACACCCGCCGAGGGACCGTCAATGGGTATACCGCCAGGGAAATTTACATGAATGTGATATCGCTCCACATCCAAATTCATAATGGTTTTCAGCGCAGTACATACTGTTTCCATAGAACAGCGCGCCATGCTTTTCCGTCTTATTTTCTGTCCTCCTGCGCCAGGTAATTCCTCTTCTTCTACAACTCCAGTTATATTGACATTTCCCGGCTCATTTTCTGCTGCGGATACTGCTGCTTCTACACTGCTCACAATACCCATATTGGGACCACATACAGCCAGACCATTCACTAATCCAACTTCGGCTTTCGCTGCAACATTGCTGAAGGGGCGTGGTTCATAATGGCAGCTGTTAATGACCCATTCAATATCTTCCCGACAGATACAGTTTCGTTTCTCTGTCGTAGTCATACCTGCCGCAATCTGCACTATGTTCACTGCCTCTCGGCCATTTGTCGCATAATGGCTGATTAATTCCAGAGCTCTTTCATCAATATCTCTTTCTACACGCACCGCCGCTCGTTTTGCCACAGAAACAATTTCCTCCGGCAGCAAATTGCGGAAATAAATTTCCAGACAGCGGGAGCGAATCGCTGCTGGAATTTCATTAGGCTGTCTGGTCGTCGCCGCAATCAGGCGAAAATCCGCTGGCAAGCCCTTGCGAAAAATATCGTGAATGTGCGGCGGAATGCGTTCGTTGTCTTCACTGTAGTAGGCACTCTCCAACAGCACCTTTCTGTCTTCCAGTACCTTTAGCAGTTTATTCATCTGCATAGGATGGAGCTCGCCGATTTCGTCAATATACAATACCCCGCCATGTGCTTTTGTCACTGCACCGGGTTTGGGCTGGGGAATACCAGCCATACCCATAGAGCCTGCACCCTGATAAATTGGATCGTGTACCGAGCCAATCAACGGGTCGGCAATGCCCCGTTCATCAAACCTCGAGGTTGCACCATCCACCTCTACAAATTTCGCATCTGCCGAAAAAGGGCTGTCCGCCTGCCCCTTTGCTTCCTCCAAAATCAACCGTGCCACGGTCGTCTTGCCCACGCCGGGAGGCCCATAAATAATCACATGCTGAGGATTGGGACCACACATCGCTGCCCGCAGCGCTTTGATGCCTTCCTCCTGTCCGATGACATCGGCAAAAGATTCCGGGCGAGTGCGCGCCGTCAACGGTTCTGTCAAATGAATATTCCTCAACTCCTGCAGCTTGTCCCGCTCCTTTTCTGTATGTACAGATACTTGCTGTTTTCCGCTACGCTGACTGCGCAACAGATTAAGAAAATACACCCCAATCACCAAAGCAAAAAATATCTGTACCACGCCGAAAATACTCCAAACCTGATCGCTCATTTTCACACGCCTCCCAATCAAAACCGGCATACTACATCACAATTCTGTTTATTAGTATGCCGGTTCTTTATTTTTTTATGGGAGGATTTCTTTTCCAGATGATTTTTACATGTAACAAACTAAATTCTGTATCGTCCTTGCTTTTCTTATTTTTGCAGCAAAGCCTCTGCCCACTGCGCTTCCTTAAATCCTGACAGAATCACACCATGCCCCACCAACAACGGCCGCTTCACTAACATGCCGTCGCTGGCTAGCAGCGCAATCTGTTCTTCCTGGCTCATCATCGGCAGCTTGTCTTTCAACGCCATCTCTTTATACTTGTTCCCACTGGTGTTGAAGAATTTTTTCACTGGCTGACCGCTGGCCGCAATCCATTCTGTTAATTCTTTCACCGTAGGATTTTCCTCCACAATATGACGGCTCTCAAAGGAAATTCCCTGGGTTTCCAACCATTTTTTTGCTTTCTGACAAGTACTGCATTTTGGATATTGCACAAATAAATACATTATCTTTCCCTCACTTTATATTTTCTCTTAAATTAACGACTATACTAAGATAAGTTTACCGCAAAAAGGATCTCTTGACAACTATGCTATAATAGTAGAAATACTATAAATTGTCATAATAATAAGGATTTTCACTGGATTTATCAAAACAAAACTACCCTTAGGAGGAAATCATTGTGAACGAAAAACGTATCGCTTTATTGCGAGATGCGCCTGTCATGTCATCTATCATCAAAATGTCACTGCCCGTGGTTATGGGCATGATGGTGCAGGTATTGTATAACTTAGTCGACGTCTTCTTCGTCGGTATGCTGCACGACCCATTTCAGCTAGCAGCTGTCAATCTTGCTGCACCCGTTGCCATGATTCTGATGGCTATTGCTTCTGTGATTGGCACAGGGGCCGCTTCCTATATTTCCCGTTCCATTGGAGAGGAAAAACTCCAGCGCGCCAGTGAAACACTCACAACAGGACTCATTGCCTGCGTAGCAATGGGACTGCTTGTGACGATTGTGAGCTTATTTGGTCTCACACCCATCGTAAACTATTTAGGTGCTGATTCCAAAACCTTTGCACCGACCCACTCTTATGTATCCATCATTTTGTTGGGCAGCGTGTTGCTTATGGTCAATTATGCCATGGGACAACTCCTGCGGGCAGAAGGGGCCATGATGTCCTCCATGCTGGGCATGTTCATCGGTACCGTGTCCAATATCATTCTGGACCCTATTTTTATTTTCGCGCTGCATATGGGAATTCGCGGCGCGGCCATTGCCACTGTGCTGGGCAACACCTTGGGAATCTGCTTTTATATATTCTGTTATGTCAGTGGCAAATCCACCCTGCAAATCAAAGGCAGCCTTTTCAGTACCAATGGCACCATCTGGAAAGAAATTTTCACCATCGGCACCCCATCTGGATTGAACCAGATGTTAGTCAGCGTTGCTTTGATTTTATGTAACAATGTTGCCGCCGATTACAACGCCAATCTGGTGGCCGGTATGGGAATTTCCTCTAAAATTATCACTCTTGGCTCCTTTATTTTTATGGGAATCTCCGCAGGCTGCCAACCAATGATTGGTTACAATTACGGAGCCCGTAATCTGAAACGATTGCAGAGTATTGTAAAAAACGGTATCTTCCTCACCACTTGTGTGGGCGTCACATTAACACTTTTATTCGGCATCGGTGCACCATGGATTATCAGTTGGTTCACACCGCTGCCTGAGGTGCAGACAGCGGGCGCTTATGCACTGCGGGTTACCATGCTTTCTCTGCCCTTTGTCGGAAGTCAGATGCTTTCTGCCTCCACCATTCAAGCTATGGGAAAGGCTCTGCCAGGATTATTTCTTTCTATCGCACGGCAGGGATTATTTTATATTCCTTTGCTGTACACTTTGAACCACTTCTTCGCAGAACAAGGTTTTCTTTTCGCCCAACCCCTCAGCGATTTTATCACTTTGTGCATTTCGTTGACTATTCTTACAGTGCTACTGCGCAGAGAAAAATCCTTTACCTAATACATAGGCTCCCAAAACGGATAGATAGAGAATTCTTTTCACTCCAAAAGGGGAACTGTATTACCATCATGATAGTAATACAGTTCCCCTTTTTTGATTTTCCCTATTCCTTACCATATGCAAGCTCATTACTCCGCTTTCTGCAGATAGACGCTACGGCCATAGCTATTCCACTGCACCTGATAGCCAAAACTTTCAAACACTGCCCGCGCGGGTACATAAGTCCGTCCGTCAAGAATACGGGGCGCGCAGTCCAGCAATTGGACAGCGGAACCTACCTGCATTTCCTGTGAATCCACAATCAAACGCACAAGCTGTTCGTCACCGGTCAGGGTGATGGAGCGTTCCGCCTGATTATAGGCAACTTCTACGCCGATGGCTTCTGCCACCTTGCGCAAGGGCAGTAGGGTGCGGCCATTTTCGTCAATCAGCGGCTTCCCTAATCCTTCTTCGGCAGTAAAAGTCAGCGGATGATTATCCAGATATAACCAAACTTGCTTTTCAAATTGAGTTTTTCCCACATTTTCCGCTTCCTGCACCAAATCGCCAATCATAGCTACTGCACTTAGTTCGCCCTTGACATCTTCATTGATGTCAAAAAACATAATACCGCCTGTTTCCTTCAACGCATACACAGCTTTGTCATGCAGTAACGGCAGCCCATTATAGCTGGATTCCAGCTTGGAAACTGTCCCCGCCTCCACAAAATTCTTATAGGCATTCTCAGGGTCCGCCGCCACTAAATGACGGTACTGCACCCAGCTGGGACGGGCATACAACGGCACACCCAGAACCACCTTTTCTTTCGGTAGCTGTTTCAGCCAATATTGGATAGAGGTGCGGGCAAACCACAACGGACTATGCTCTGCGGCGTGTAAATCGTAGGCCATAATTTCTACAAAATCCAGCGATTCTAACGCTTTCGGCGTAATCATCTTCGACACCGTAGCGCTTTCATCAGCAGCGGTAGCCCCTGCCACTGCCGCCGATAATTCCTTATCCATGGCATGCAATGCTTCCGCCAGCTCCAACACTAAAGCCTCATAGCTTTCCTCTGTTTCCTCCCGCGGATATTCCCAATCCAACTCCACACCGTCCAAATCATACGTGCGCACTACATCCACCATAGCCTGCACAAATTTACTCCGACTCTCTTCACTGGCCGCCATTGCAGCAAACGTGGGCGCTAACGGTTTATTTTCATAGGAATAACCGCCCACTGCAGCAAATACCTTTACATCATTCTCATGGGCTTTCTTCACCATTTGTTCCAGCAATTCCGGTCTGGGCACTGGCAAAATCGAGCCATCTGTCTGCGGCTTCAAAAAGCCATACATAATATGGGTGTACTGCTCCATCTGTACCCGCTCCAACGGCTCGTCAAAGGACGTCGCTGTATAATAGCCGATCACCCTGAAATCTTCGTCTGCCGCCATGGCTGGCGCTGCGCAAACCAGCAGCACTGCCATCGTCAATAAACCCAACAAACATTTTATCTCTCGATACATCTCCATCCTCCTTGTATACACTCCTGCGCGACAGCTATAAAACGCCTTCGCTTCTCTTTGCAAATAAAAGGATTCTGGAGCGGTTAAGCTTCGGAATCCTTTTGCGTTTAGAATTTTATTCTTTGTAACATTTTATTTCTCTGCGTTTTCTTTCACCATAGCCCGTACTTTTAAAGACAAGCCAAAGAGATTGATGAACCCTTCCGCATCGTGATGGTCATACAATTCGCCGGTGGTGAAGGAAGCCAGACTTTCACTGTACATACTATACGGAGAAGTGGTACCCTGTTTGATAATATTGCCTTTATACAATTTCATCTTTACTTCACCGGTCATGGTTTCTTCGGTGGACTGAATGAAGGCTTGCAGCGCTTCTCTCAGCGGTGTAAACCATTTTCCTTCGTACACAACATCAGAAAATCTAGTAGCCACAATCTTTTTAAAGGCAAAAGTATCGCGGTCTGTAATCAGTTCTTCCAGCTGTTTGTGAGCTTCCATCAAAATGGTGCCGCCGGGAGTTTCATATACGCCGCGGGATTTCATGCCTACTACACGGTTTTCTACGATGTCCACAATGCCAATGCCATGTTTGCCGCCCAATGTGTTCAGCTCCGTAATGATTTCAGAGACTTTCATTTTTTTGCCGTTCAGCGCCACCGGCACACCCTTTTCAAAGGTCAGACTCAATTCTTCTCCTTCGTCCGGTGCTTTTTCCGGCGATACGCTCAACACCAGCAGATGGTCATAGTTGGGCGCGCAAGCGGGGTTTTCCAATTCCAGCCCTTCATGGCTGATATGCCATAGATTGCGGTCGCGGCTGTAGCTGGAATCAGTAGAGAACGGCAGCTGAATCCCATGGGCCTCACAATAAGCAATCTCATCCTCTCTGGACTGCATATTCCATGTTTCATTGCAGCGCCACGGCGCAATAATTTTTAAGTCAGGGGCCAACGCCTTGATGCCTAACTCAAAACGCACCTGGTCGTTGCCCTTCCCTGTAGCGCCGTGACAAATGGCCACAGCCCCTTCCTTGCGGGCTACTTCCACCAATTTTTTGGCAATGAGCGGACGCGCCATCGAAGTCCCCAGGAGATACTTGTTTTCATAGACTGCACCAGCCTGTACGCAAGGCATGATAAAGTCTTCGCAAAATTCGTCTACTACATCTTCAATGTACAGTTTGCTGGCGCCGGAGTACAACGCCCGTTCTTCCAGACCGTCCAATTCTTCTCCCTGCCCTACATTCACGCAGCAGCAAATCACATCATAATCATAATGCTCCTTCAACCAAGGAATAATTGTGGTCGTATCCAAACCACCGGAATATGCCAATACAACTTTTTCTTTCTCAGACATTCAAAAACGCTCCTTCAAAAATTATAATTTTCTGCAATGATTTTTTATCTGCTTTTCATCTCACAGACAGTACGCAAGCTGTTACATCACCGACGCCATAATGGCCTTGTGGGCATGCAGCCGGTTTTCCGCTTCATCAAATACCACCGACTGGGCGCTTTCCATCACTTCATCAGTCACCTCATAGCCCCGATATGCAGGCAAGCAATGCATAAAGATTGCATCAGGCTGTGCCAAAGCCATTTTGGCACTGTCCACCTGATAACCAGCAAAGGCCTTCTGCCGAATTTCTTTTTCCGCTTCTTGTCCCATACTTGCCCAGGTATCGGTATATACCACATCTGCTCCGGCAATGGCTTCCAGCGGGTCATGCACTACCGTCACACTTCCGCCGTATTCTGCGGCATACTGCTGCGCCAGCGCCACAATCTTCGCATTGGGCATATAACCTTCCGGACAGGCCACCATCACATCCATACCGGTTTTGGCGCCGCCAATCATCAGAGAATGGGTCATATTATTTCCGTCCCCTACATAGGCAAACTTCAATCCTTTTATCCGTTTTTTATGCTCTTGGATGGTGATTAAGTCGGCAATGACCTGCGTAGGATGGAAATCATCGGTCAAACCGTTGATTACCGGCACGTCGGCATATTTGGCCAAATCCTCCACTTCCTTGTGGCTGAAGGTACGAATCAAAATCCCATCTACATAGCGGGACAGCACCCGCGCCGTATCCTGAATAGGTTCACCGCGGCCAATCTGCAGATCATGGCTGCTCAAAAACAGCGCCTGACCGCCCAACTGGTACATCCCCACTTCAAAGGAAACTCTGGTTCTGGTGGACGCCTTCTGAAAAATCATCCCCAAACTCTTGCCCGCCAAAATCGGTGTGGGAATGCCCGCCTTCAATTTCGTTTTCAGGTCAATCCCCAAATTGACCATGTCCATGATTTCCTGCCCTGTAAAATCCTTTAGGGTTAAAAAATCTCTGCCCTTTAAACTCACAAATCTCACGCTCCTTGTTTCATTTGAATAATAATACAATAAAATTAATAATAATTCAACAGAAAATCCAGAACTTTCTAAAAAATTACTAAATTTTATATTATCAGATTTTTCGGCATTTTTCCATCCTTATCTGCACAATCTCCATCAGAATTTCTAACTGCTGCAAAATTTTTTCCGCGCTACGTCCCCTGCTCAATCCGCCAACTGCGTGACTTTTTTATGGTCGGTCAGATTGATTACCTGCAAGGTATCAGAATTGTACACATAGAGCTTTCCGTTGGGGGTCAAGAAAGCTTCGCCGTCTACATAGTCATGCACTTTGTGCAGCTTATCGCTGCTGTCGATATAAAAATATCCGTCATGAAACAAATTTACTTTGTTGTCATAGGTTAGTCGCTTCAAATCATCTTTATCACCAAAATAGATGGCTCGCACATAGAGCTTATCATCTGCCATGCCAATAGCTTCCAGGCTTTTATATTGGCTGTACAAATCGTTCAAAATGGTTCCCTTGCCGCCAACTTTATCCACCTTCATAATTGTACTCAGACTGTTATGGAAGCGTCCTGACACATTTCTCCCATGGGAACACACATAATACGCGGTTTTCGTTTCATAAAATCTATCCACCCTACTATTTCCGTCCCATTGCGTCAGTTCCTTCACTGTTCCACCAGATTCCAGAAACACATAGCGCACGTAGGGCGTATATGGCGCGGGAGTTTGGGTATAGTAGATTGTCACTTCCAATAAATCCCCACTGTCAGCTGCAAAGCGGTGAGCGTAAATGTACGGATAATCCAGACATTCCTCGGGAAGTTCTTCGATCAGTACCTTTCCTTTATAAAAAATTTGGTTGCCCTTTACTGTAAACTCGCTGCTGACATTCTCACCAAAATCCTGCTTCCATGTCACATCTTCTTTCTTATCGCTGGCCTTCCGCAGCGTATCCGCCCCATAACTCAGGCTGTAACTCTGATAACGGTCACCGATTCTCTCGTAGCCTATATCGCCATCCTCCCTTTTGACTTCTTTATAATCAGTAATAAATTGCTGAAACAGCGCATTCTTTTCATTTACTTGAATCAACGCAAAATAGGAACTGTCGAAATACCGCACCGACCAGACACGTAAGCCAGTTTTTGCATCCCATTTTATGTTCCAACCAAACTCATCATGGGCATAGCGCCAGCTCAAGGGAAAATAAGTCACACCGCGGAAATTCAGCAGCGGATAAGGCTCCTTGCTATTGTCAATAGACCAGCTATTCACCTTAATGGGATAGTTGGCAATGCTGGCAGTGTATTTACCGCCCAGCTTATTTTTACTGTTCATCTCTTCCGTAAGCGTAGTATCCTCCCTATGCTGGGCAATGTACAGACCTTGCGTATTATCCCAGGCAGTAATCAACCCCATAGAACGGGTCATTCGATAGGTCATAGGAAAATAGGTGACATCCTGATACACCAGCAGCGGATAGGTTGCATGCTGATTGTCATACACCACATCATTTATCTCTACCGGAAAGGTCGGCACCTGCACCGAGACATTTTTTGCGTATGCCGGTGTGGCCCAAACTAAAAGGCCGAGCAGTAAAAGCATCAAAACACTTTTCTTTTTTTTCATGGTCAATACCCCCGCAATTTCTTTTTCTTATCATATCATACCATAAACAGAAAGTATAGTGCGACAAGCTCCTAAATTCTACAGCTTACAAGTTTTCGCAGCACATGCAGATTATGTAGCACATGTAATCTGTGCAAATGCCATCCTCACACTTACTGTTCATTACCGTTTTCTCCTACGCACAGAAAAGCGGAAAGCAGGTATCATACAAGACAAGCTTGCATCCTCCTGCTTTCCGCATATACAATTGGTTAAATACTATCTTCTACTAAAAACACATCATACTTCTAAAATCTGATATACTGGAGCCCCTTCACATTGCGCTGGCATTCTTACCCCTAGCAAAGCGGCTACTGTCGGCGTTACATCAATTGAGCGAATAACCCGTTCAGTTTTCAAACCTTTTTTAATGCCAGCTCCCGCTGCGATAAAAATTGGAGATACCGAAGAATCAAATAAACCATAGTAAGTAGACAAACTGTCTCCATGCACACGGTTTGGTCCTTCAGACAGCCAATAAATCAAATCACCGCATTCCGGACCATCCATGCCCAATAAAGCAGCCTCTTTGTTTCGCATAACGACAGAAACTAATCTTTGGCCGCCGTCTGTACGGCAATTGTACAAATCGGTAATGATTTTTTCCTCTAATGCATACTTTTCTTCTGGTTCCACGATACCTTCCGGATTTCTTCCCTTCAGGTTAATATAAATATGGTTGCCTCTGGAAGCCACTGCCGTTGTATGGGCCCAATCGATTTCGTGCTTCAGCTTTCCTTTTGAATCCTTTTTTAAAGCCGTATAGCCTAACTCATGCATAATCTTAGCATTCACACCGAACGGATCGCCAAATGCAGGATACTCTTCATTGCGCACCAACAATCCATGGTCGGAGGTAACGATAACACTCCATCCCTCTTCTAATAATGGCATCAATGTGCCAATATAGTTATCTGTGTCTACATAGGTTTTTTCAATATAGCTTCGTGCCTGTTCCGCTGTTACTCCTTCATTTCCAGTCATAGCCAAGCCCCAAAAACCATGCCCCATACTGTCAACATTGTGCAGATGAGAAAATACCACTTCATACTGATTTTCATGCACTAAACCAAAAAGCGCCTTTGCCTGCCAATCACAGTAATGCTCCCAACAATTCAGAGAAAACGATTCCACATATTTTGCCTGCTTCCCATTTGCACCATTTAGTGATATGGCAGGAATCTGTCCGGCAATTTGAATAACCTGTTTGTGCAGACTTTTTGGCCAAAACATATCGGTATTTTCAGTATCAATGGCATAACTCATCCACAGGCAAAGATTCGTCCCTGCATCATCCAACTCTACTAATGAATAAATTCGATTGGCAGTTACTTTACAATCATCCGCAACAACTTCATCAATGACATCTATAACAAAGTTATTTTCTTTTGTTAAAACACAAATTGGAGTTTCACTTTTCTTATTTTTGTAAATAGAAATTTTATCGTATTTGCCATTTTCATTTTTTTCTACTAACCCAATACGCCGTACCAAACCATTTGAGGTCAGCAAAGTAAATTCCTTCGCCCCATCTGAAACGGCAATGCTCCAATCATGGGCTGCCACCAAAGGAGAATCTACCGTATCAAATTCAGCATTTTCACCGGCGGCTTCCCCCTCTTCTACACATAATTCGATATTCACCAGTGTTTTACTGTCCAGGTTTCCTGCTAAATTGAATCCTTCTTCTGCTTCTTCATGATGATGTTCACCGCCTAAATCGTTGATAACGCACCCTGCACCTGTATCAGCTGAAAAGAAAGACGTATATTTTACTTCCTGCGTATCAACTGAAGCACGGCAAAGTCTTTCTCCATCCACATTCGCTGAACCTACACACATAGCTGCAGGCTGCACGCCATCCACCACATCTAAATTTTCATGCTCCAGAGATGGCGGCCAAGCACCACCCGGCCAATGCCATACTAACGTTTTTTTACCAGCCAGCGCGGTGACATTCCACATCTGCTCTGCTTTACATCTTGCAGAATCCATATTGTACACTAAAGTATCCAATTTTTCTGGATCTTGCCCCCAGAAACATGTAATCCCATGGGTTGATGGATTTGCACCAGTTGCCAGCGTGGTCCACATAGGCGGCGTGATAGTTGGTACACCGCCCAGCATTACCAAATCCTCGCGACAAGCACCCATCTCAATAAATTTTGCCAAATTGGGCATTTTCCCCGCATTTAAGTATTTCTTTGTCATACGCGGATCCATACCGTCAACACCTAAAACAAAAACCTTTTCACTCAAAGCCATACTCAGACACTCCTTTTTTCAATATAATAATGAAGGATTTAAAGTAATCCAATCACTCCCCACCATGGTAATATGATGATTAAGAAGAATGCCATGAAACAAATCAGTCTCAGGATTCCCACCTTAAAGAACTGTTGTGTCGTGACACAACCAAAGCCAAACCAAAGTAAAGTTGGGAAAGATTCATAAGGAAGAACAATAAGCCACTCTGTGAAGATTAGAGTAAAGAACGACGCCAGCGGCGAAAAATCTGCTACTACTGCCAGCTGCGCCATCGGTGCGCTCAGTGTTGTCAAAATTGCAATCGGTGTTAAAAGCAAATTTGCTACTGCGCCTGCCACAGACACAAAGAATAAAGTAATATTTGCGCCTGCGCCGCCAATAAGTTCACCGGCAAAACTTATGAAATATTGGTTTACACCTAAAACCGTAGCGACCGCTCCGATGGTTAAAAATGCTGCAATGAAAAATCCCATACCCCAGTCTACCGACTTTAAGGTTGCTGGCGTTGCCACATTAATCCCTGGAAACAAAGCAAGAATTGCAAACAAGATAAAACCATAGGTGGTATCCAATTTATGCCACGGACTAGTTAGAATGTAAATAAACAATGCTACCAGCAAGACCAGTGCCCATTTTTCCTTTTTGGTCATGACGCCCATTGCATTCAACTTTTCAGAAAAGAAATCTGCGTCCAAATTCAAATCGGATTGATCTATCTTATAAATTTTAATTAGCAGGAATTCAAATAAAACAGAAAAAACTATGACAGGCCAGTTGGCATAGGCAAAATCCATCTAGGTAACAGGAAGGATTTCTCCTAAAACAGGTTGAGCCGCCGCCGCTACAATTGGCACAGAGGTTGGATTGTAGACAAAATATAAGGTTGCAAAGCAAACCCACATTGTACCCATCATAAGTACCATGCCTTCTTTTGTCTTTTTAATATCCAAAACATTGATGATACCCGCTACCATCGCTGCAACCACGAAAGCAATATTTCCAAATGTAAAAATGGATAAAACGAGTGCCACAAAGAAAACGCCCCAACAAACTCTTGTAAATTTTCCGTTGCATTTTTTTAGCAACCAATAGGCCATCCGTTCCAAAACACCACACTCGGCCAAACAACTAGCCATTACCAATGAGCTAATTGCTAAAGAGACCGTGGTGCTGCTCCACGCTGCATAAACAGCAGAGGAAGGCGCAATCCCTAATAAAACGTATAATGTCGGCATTAATAATGACGGTACCAATTTGTCCATCAAATCAAAAGCGACCGTCAAAATGCCCCAAACTGTAACAGCAAAAAATAATTTCATGGCCATTTCCATTGGCGTAAATAATAAAATAAACGGAATAAGTAGAGAAACGGTCCATTGTATTTTTTTTGTGGTCGACATAGAAACACATCCTTTACTTGATTTATATAG
>DKVF01000066.1:6177-35060 GCA_002491065.1 Peptococcaceae bacterium UBA7185 | reverse complement strand
ATATAGTTTTCTGAAAATAGCTATTTCCTTATTACAGCTATTATTATACAGTGGTATGCTTGTATAAAGAATCATTTTATCCTTTATACAAATAAACAGTGACAAGTTTTTCTTGTATCTTTTTATCCTAAAATAAAAGAATTTATACGCAAATAACGCAAAGGCGGAAGAAATCAGTCTGTATGATTTCTTCCGCCTTAAAGATGAACACCACTAAGCCCTTCATCTGGTTTCTCACCATATTCTATTGTTCAAAGTCATCTACCCAATTGGAAGCAAAAGCCTTCTCCTTTTACCCGTTTTCTAAAATTAATTTTTTCAAAGCTGTATTTATTACAGAATTTGTTCTCGCATTTGTAAAAGATTTAAAATATATTCCAACTCCAAAGACCTTGTCCGGTTTCTTCGTACAAGACAAACATTAACAACTTCAATATTTTCTTTAAAAGGAATCACCTTCAATTCAGAACCGCCATCATGCGATATGTTTCTGTTTTTCCCCACCATTCCAAAGCTAATGCCTTTACCACTCAGCAATTTTTTTTGATTCAAAATATGGTTGTCATCCAGAATCACCTTTTGATCTGGCGCGTAATACTGAACGACCTCCATCACTCCATTGCAATCCCAGGATTTTGAACAATACATCAAAACATTTTCTTTTAAAGCTGTTTTGATAGATACCGTGTCACAACTATACAACGCCATTCCAGGCGCTACTTTTGCACCCAATTTATCACGGGACAAAACAATTTCCTCTAAGGTCTTGTCCTCTCTCCATTCATTTTCGCCAATACTATTATATGCTAAAATGCCAATATCACATCCACCATTTTTTATGTTTTCAATCAAATCATTTTTTGAAGCTTCCTCTATTTCCAGCTTCATATATTGAACTTCCCGATATAAATATTCGATTGTATCAGAAAAATGGCTTTCTAAAATGCCATATTGTAACCCAATACGGATTGTTTGATGAAAATTTTGATTTTCACCATTGGTTAATTTTTGTACCAATAAATCATAGTCGAGCAATATTTTATGGATGCCCCTCGTAAAGGTCTCGCCTTCCTGTGTCAGGCGAATTCCACGAGGCGAGCGAATCAACAAAGGTACTCCCAATTCCTTTTCCATTTCTTTCACAGACAAGCTTAATGCTTGCTGAGATATATGCAGAGTTTCACTAGCTACAGACAAAGATTTCGATTTTGAGATTTCAATCAAGTACCGCAATTGTTCTAAACGCATAGTCACCCTCCTTATAAAATTCCTACTCCATTTCTATACCTATTATATACCTAAAATCAATTTTTATCTATATACTTTTGTATGTTCTGCCTCCATAAACCCTTTCTCTCTATTACGGTTTTCCCCTACACACAAAAAAGCGGCTCTCTACTGAGATTCCGCTTTTTCACAGGCTTAACCGCCCAAATATGCTTTTTTCACTTCATCATTTTCTAGCAGCTCTGCTGCATTTCCGCTCAGTACAATACGTCCTGTTTCCAACACATAGCCTCTATCAGAAATAGACAACGCCTGTTTCGCGTTCTGCTCTACCAATAACACGGTAATACCGTCTTCATTCAATTCTTTAATAATCTTGAAAATTTCCTTTACCAGAAGCGGTGACAATCCCATAGAAGGCTCATCCAAGAGCAGCATATCCGGTGATGCCATCATAGCACGGCCAATAGCCAGCATCTGTTGTTCCCCGCCGCTCAATGTTCCCGCCAGCTGTTTTTTTCGTTCCTCCAGTCTGGGAAAATGAGCAAATACTTTATCTAAATTCTTTTTATCCTTCGCTTTGTCTTTGGAGATGAACGCGCCCATCTCCAAATTTTCCAGCACTGTCATCTGCGCAAAAACCCGACGTCCCTCAGGCACATGGGCCAGTCCATATTGTACAATTTTGTGGGACGGCGTCGTCAAAAGATTATGCTCCAGATATTCCACCTTACCCGACTTTGGCTTCAGCATCCCTGAAATCGCCTGCAAGGTCGTTGTCTTGCCTGCGCCGTTGGCGCCTACCAGTGATACAATCTCTCCCTTTTGTACTTCCAGGGAAATATCCTTGATGGCATGAATCATGCCATAATATACATTTAGATTCTCAACCTTCAGCATGATATCCCTCCTATTCCCCCAGATAACTGCGAATTACATCCGGATTATTGATAACTTCCTGAGGCGTACCCTTGGCAATAATCTTTCCATAATTCAAAACCGCAATGCCTTCACAAATGCCTGTCACCAAACGCATGTCATGTTCAATCAATAAGATGGCAATGCTGAAGGTGTCACGGATTTTGCGGATATTTTCCATCAATTCTTCCGTTTCCGACGGGTTCATCCCTGCTGCCGGTTCATCCAACAGCAACAGCTTCGGCTCTGTAGCCAACGCACGCACAATCTCCAGCCGACGCTGTGCACCATAGGGCAAGCTGCCTGCTTTATGATTGGCCAAATGCTCCATATCAAAAATATGTAGCAGCTCCAGTGCCCGTTCATGCGCCCGTTTTTCTTCCTGCCAATAACGAGGCAAACGTAAAATCCCTTCCAGCGTATTATAGTTCACATGATTGTGCATTCCCAGCTTTACATTGTCTTCTACCGACAATGTGGAAAACAGACGAATATTTTGGAAGGTACGGGCAATCCCCGCCTTATTCACCTGAATAGCATTCATTCCGTGCGTGTCGATGCCGTCCAATAGGATGGTGCCATGGGTAGGCTGATATACTTTGGTCAGCAAGTTAAACACCGTAGTTTTCCCTGCGCCGTTGGGACCGATAAGGCCAGTAATCTCTGTACGTCCCACCGTAAGATTGAAATCATCTACCGCTTTCAACCCGCCAAACTCAATTCCTAAATGGGTAGCCTCCAACACAGGCGTTTTGCCGATATCCCGTTCATTCAGAAACCCTGTACTGGGGATTGGAACTAATTTAGACATTCGCATTCTCCCCTTTCGCCTGTTTTTTACTAAGTTTCGCAATCACCATATCCAAGCCGTTGCGCAATGTCGGATTGTTGGTCACCAGCATCATCACAATCAACACAATCGCGTACACCAGCATCCGGTAATCAGAGAACTGACGCAGCAATTCCGGCAATACAGTCAGTACTGTAGCGGCAATGATGCTGCCCCGCATATTGCCCAAGCCACCCAATACCACAAACACCAGAATCAAAATCGAAGTATTAAAGTCAAACTTGCTGGCTACCACAGTTGAGAAATTGGCTGCGAACAACACGCCAGCCATACCTGCCATCGCTGCAGAAATTACAAAAGCCATCAATTTATAATTGGTCACATTAATCCCCACAGACTGCGCTGCAATGCGATTGTCCCGCAGAGCCATGATTGCCCGTCCGCTCTTACTGTTCACCAGATTGAATATAATAAACAAACAAACCATAATCAACACAAACCCCGCAGTAAAGCTGGCAATGCGAGGAATCCCTGTCAGACCCATAGGCCCGTTAATCAGTACCTTCCCGCCTTCCATCTGCATGGTATTCTTAATCATACTGAAATGCAAGCCATTGGCATCCAAACCTACATACAGGTTATTGACAATCCCTTTGATAATTTCACCAAAGGCCAAAGTCACGATAGCCAGATAGTCACCCTGCAAGCGCAGTACCGGCACACCTACGATGACACCTACAATCGCTGCCACAACACCGCCCACCAGCATGGAAATCAAGAGAATCACAGGTTCACTACCGCCATTTTGTGATAAAACGGAAGCTACTACAATCCCGCTAAAAGCGCCAGCACTCATAAAACCAGCATGTCCCAGACTCAATTCTCCTAACACGCCGACAGTCAGGTTCAGAGAAATGGCCATCACAATATATGCGCAAATAGGCACCAATTGCCCAGTAAGGCGGCTGGAAATACTGCCTGTACCCAAAAGGACTTGTACAATCACAAAAGCGGCAATTACCATGATATAGGTGATCATATTACTGCGAGTTGTTTTATTCATTGTTTTTAATTTATTCATGGAAAAACACCTCACACTTTCTCACTGATTTTTTTGCCCAGAAGCCCTGTCGGCCGTACAACCAAGACAACAATCAATACAGCAAACACAATGGCGTCGGACAACTGGGTGGAAATATACGCTTTCGCAAAAATTTCAATAATTCCCAATAAAATTCCGCCGATTAACGCACCAGGAATAGAGCCAATCCCGCCGAATACCGCAGCTGTAAACGCCTTAATCCCAGGCATCGCGCCGGTAGTCGGCGTCAAGGTCGGATATGCAGAACACAAAAGCACCCCAGCAATCGCTGCCAAAGCAGAGCCAATGGCGAATGTCAAAGAAATCGTTCTGTTTACACTGATTCCCATCAGCTGGGCAGCTGCTTTGTCCTCCGACACAGCACGCATGGATTTTCCAACGCGCGTTTTATTCACAAAGAACACCAATCCAGCCATGATGATGACACAAACAATAATGGTCACGATAGTCACATACGTAATAGACAGCTGACCGTCAAAGATTTTTACCGCACCGTTTCCCACAACTGATGTAAATACCTTTGGATTGGAACTCCACATCAGCTGCGCAGCATTCTGCAGGAAATAACTCATACCAATAGCCGTAATCAATACAGCCAACGCTGGAGCCTGCCGCAAAGGCTTGTACGCCAAACGGTCAATCACCATCCCCAGCAAGGTACACACGATCATAGACAGCAGTACGCCTAAAATGGGAGGCATACCGTAACGCATTGTCGCGAAAAAGCAAATATACGCGCCGACCATGATGACATCACCATGAGCAAAATTCAGCATTTTCGCAATTCCGTATACCATCGTATACCCCAACGCGATAATCGCATAAATACTTCCCAAACTGATGCCGCTGATCAAATGGGAGAGAAACATCATAACAACTCACCTCAATAAAATAATATAAGCACACAAGTGCCTGCACAGCAACTACTATTATAACAATACCCGCCAGAAAACTCAAGAACACACCTGACAGGAAATACAGGCTTCTTATGTTTTATGTAAAAAAAGGCCGCCGCACTTGCGGCGGTCCTTCTTATTTTTTCATGCTATCAATTACAGACCTACATATACGCCGTTTTCGATTACCATACCTTTTGGATCCTTGCTTACCTGTCCATCTGTATTCCAGGTAGCGCCCTCACCGGTCAGACCGTCAAAGGTCATGCTGGAGAACTGTTCAATCATCAGATCATTCAGCTCTTCTGCAGTCATATCAGCGGTGGCATTGGCAGCAGTGCAAGCCTGATACAGTGCATAAATGCAGTCATAGCCATCAGCAGCGAACTGGTTTGGCACTTCATTGTAACGTTCCTGATATTTCTGTACAAAGTTCTTTGTACGTTCATCATCTGCGTCAGCAGAGAATGGCGTCAGCAGCATTACACCTTCAGCCAGGGAAGTGTCAAAACCATCCAAGGTCAAGATACCATCCATACCGTCAACACCGAAGAATTTCGGTTCATAGCCCATGCCGTCAGCCTGAGTCAGAATCAGAGAAGCTGCATCATAATACATTGGCAGGAACAGTAAATCAGCACCTGCATTTTTCGCTTCACTCAGCTGTACAGAGAAGTCATTCTGGCTGTCAGTGGTGAATGTGCTGGTAGAAACGATTTCCAGACCCAGCTCTTCTGCTTTTGCCTGGAAGGTTGCATAAATTCCGGAGGAATATGCGTCGTCGTTTTTATAAATGATACCAATTTTTTCGCCCAGCTTCTGGTCGAAAATATACTGTGCAGAAGCGGAGCCCTGGTTCGGGTCAGCAAAACACATCTGGTATACATTGTCTTTTCCTTCTGTTACGTTGGTAGCAGAGGCAGATGGTGTCAGAGCAAAAATTCTGTCATTGAAGTTTTCTGCGGAAGTTGCAATCCCCGGCGTGGAAGTTACAGAGCCTAAAGAAATCTGCATACCCCAGTCTTTCAGGGTGTTATATGCATTTACAGCTTTTTCAGCATCGTGTGCATCGTCTTCGTAGCGCAGCTCAAACTGTACGCCGCCCATTGCATTGATTTCTTCCAGTGCAATTTCAGCACCGTGTTTTGCAGCATTCCCATAAATAGCAGCGCCGCCTGTCAGTGGGCCTGTGCCCCCTACTTTAATCGCTGCAACTTCGCTGCCTGCATTGTTGCTGTCAGCATTATTGTCCTGTTGCTTGTCCCCGCCGCAGCCTGCAAACATGGTCAAACCCATTGCAAAGATCAGACTCAGCGCAATTTTCTTTTTCATCATGAGATTTTTCCCCCTTAAAAATTGTCATACACTTTTCTGTACTATATCTGTCGTGAAAAGTATCTTGTATTATATAATACATGTTTTTCTATCTTTTGCAATGCTTTTTTTTCATTTTTTCAGACAATTTTTTATATATTATATATAGAAGATATATAGAAAAAACAGCAATGAAATTATATTCATCGCCATTTTCTCAAAAGCAAACCGGCAAAACCGCTCCGGTCCTATGTTTGCAGCACTTCATAGACCACTTGGGCAAAGCATTCCAATGCATAATTTGCTTCTTCCTGTGTATTGAGGTCTGAACCGATTTCCAACAACACACTATGCCCATTGGCCTGCTGATTGTAGCGTCCAGTCTCTCGAATATGAATATGATCCCGCAAAAGTCCCGGATATAGCTCATTACATTTTGTTTCCAGCTGTCGGGCAAAGGCCAGATTTTCCTGCCAGTTTTCATGATTGCCCCCAATCACCAGCATGATGCGCGCCGCGCTCTTACCGTTGATCATCGTAGTCGTAGGCTTTTTCGATGTAAATCCAGCGTCGCGATGAATATCAAACACTGCTTTCACATTAGGATTAGCCTGCAGCAGCTGCTGTACTGTAATCAAAGAATTCTGATAGGCTCGATTCCAGTTGGGATAATCATGCAGCGTCGTATTGTGCACCGTGCGAATGCCATACTTCTGCTGCAGTGCCGCCTGAAACACATCGGCAGCCTGTACCACACCGCCGTTTTGTCCATTCACCTTACTCACACCGGCATCAGGCACATAGGTTTCCGCATTATGAGTGTGGTAGAGAATCACCTGCACATCCTCCGACACCGTCAGCTCCTTTACCTTCTCAAAGCGATGCTGCCATTGGTCCGGCACTAACGCCGCCGCATAGAAAGCTTCTTCCTCTGTCACCACGTTTACGATATGTCCCGCTGCACCTGACACACCCGGCATCCCGCTGGCAAGCTGCCCATAGGGATTGGTAGGCACCGTACCGCATAAAAATTTCCACAACAGAGCCGACATACTGCCATCCTGCCCGCCCAAACTCCAACCTTCCAACAGCCATTGCTCCCACTGTTGCTCCTCCCCCTCAGCCAGTCCACTTGCTTGCCACAGACCACTGCCGCATCCGGAAAGCATCAGCGCCAAAAGAAGCCAGGGCAACACACGCCGCACTCTTCCTTGCCAATTTTGAAACATAATACTCGTCCTTTTTCCGCTGTAAATTTTTTATGCTGTAAAATTTTTATATTGATATATATGCGGGAATTGCAGCGATTATTCTTGCTTTTTTTTTTGCTGCATGGTAGAATATTATCTGTTAAATTTTCCAGCAAATTTTTGCATATGGTAAATACAACGGGAAACCCGTCCTGTTCCCGTTTTTTTCAACTAACCGAAGGAGGTGACTATCTTGGCTAACATCAAATCTGCAGCTAAGCGTGCCCAAATCGCTAAAGTGCGCACATTAAGAAACAAAAGCGCTATGTCTAAAGTAAAAACCACCATCAAAGGTGTTGAAACTGCTGTCGCAGCAAACGACGCAGAAGCAGCAAAAGCAGCATTAAAGGTTGCTGTACAGACAATTGACAAAGCAGCATCCAAAGGGATTCTGCATAAAAACAACGCAGCGAACAAAAAATCTCGTTTAACAAAAATGGTCAATGCAATGTAGTCAGCTCTGCTGCACATAAAAAGGAACGCCGCAAAACAGAAAGTTTCTGAACTCTCTCGGTTTTGTAGCGTTCCTTCTTTTTTTGCAAAATAGAATACGTGATACGATAATAAAAAGATACTATCCCAAATTGATAAAATACTTCGTATCTGTAAATGACGAACTCTGCACCAATTTGCTGCACAGTGTTACTGTCTTCAATTTTGCAAATGTTTCACGTTTATACAAAGAATTATTCAAACATCATACTGGATATGTTACGATATAGGTGGAGGTGGAGAGGCTATGCACAGCAAAACAAGAAAAATTTTGTACCCTATCATCACTTTTATTGTGATTGCATTAACCATGACTTCCTGTTATTCTCAATCGAAAGTAAGCGAATTTTCCGTAGGAAACGAAAAGATGCAAGAAGGGGTTATCTCGGAGCCGCTCTATTTAGGAAAAGAGCAATTGATACGGTTTGATAAACACACAGGCGCGCACATCTATCTGACTGAATACGAAATTGACGAAGATGGTTTGTATCATATTACAGGTAATATTGATTATGTGATACTGCAATCAGACAGAAAGACTGCGCAGGAAGAACTATACGTTGCGCTGCGCACCCAATTTTCGTTACTCTATCAAAAAGAGGATGGTCTGCGAAAGATTGTGAACTATCAGGTGCAGGGCCTGCCCGGTAATAGATATGTGGAAATGCTTGAACAGTCTGGTCACACAGATGTGCAGGCACAGGATTTACTTCCCCTTGAAGAACCACTGACAGCGACACTGTCTGTGTGCTTCCGTGATACACTGTGGAATAACTCCCCTGACTTTACCTGGCAATGTGAAATGATGCTGGACAAAAATAAAAATATCATCTTGTCGTTGAAGCCCTTGGCTGAGGAAACTGCCAAATGAAACTTTCACTGGAGTTGCGCATGAGAACTATTGTAATAAAAGTGAAAGCACTTTCTTTTCACAAAATGTTTACTATGAAAACCATGTTTTTTGCGCTTATCCTTATGCATAAAAAATAACCGGCCATGCTGTGCCAATCCGATGTTCTCGGTGCAGCATGGTCGGTTTTTCACTGTTGCAAAAAGTTTCTAAATGGTCAAGCCTGCGTCAAAACCGGTGTGTACGGCATGCACGATGCTGGAGGCTTTTACGCAGTCGCCGACGTTAATCACGTCAAAAGCTACGTCAATAAATTTATCCCGTTCTTCTGCCAGGGCTTTGGTGCCTACGCAGATAATCACGGTATCTGCTTCGATAAACTGTTTGCCGTCTGCATTTTCTACATAAGCGCCTTTGTCGGTGATTTCCACACAGGCAGTATCTACCATGGTCACAACCTTTTCCTGCTCCATCACTTCCAGATAGGAAATCCGCTCGGTGAGCTGTGCTTTTGGCGCGATATAATGGCCCATTTCCACGATGGTGCTTTCATGGCCCAGCTGATTCAGATGAATCCCCAGCTCAACGCCGATATCGCCGCCGCCCACAATCAGAACCTTGTGGCCAACTTTATCTTCGTTGCCAAACACATCAAAGGACATCGTGGCCTTTTCTACACCAGGAATCTTCGGCACAATCTGCTCTGCACCGACTGCTACAATCACAGCGTCAGGGTCCAGCTCGTCAATCATATCGCGGGTTGCAGTGGTATTCATCATCACCACAATATTGCGGCGTTTTTTCACCTGCCGCTCCAAATATTCATGGAACAGCTTCATTTCCTTTTTGAATGGCATGACGTCGGACAACAATGCCTGACCGCCCAGTTTGTTAGTTTTTTCGTACAGAACGACCTCGTGCCCCCGATCAGCCGCACTGATGGCCGCTTCCATACCAGCTACACCGCCGCCGATAACTGCAACCCGTTTTACCCGTTCTGCTGGCGGGAAATCCCGCTTAGACAAGCTCTGGAAGGCCAGCGGATTGGTCGCACAATGGCGATCATAGCTGGGATGGCTCAACAAGTGTAATTCGGTGGTCAGCGCTTCCCGACGGCCGTGATCCATGCAGTAGTTGCAGCGCAGACAAGGACGAATGTCATCTTCTCTGCCTTCTTTTGCTTTTTTGATGATTTCCGGATCCGCCATAGCAGAACGGGCCATCAAAATATAATCTGCCTGCCCTTTTGCTAAGATTTCTTCGGCTACTTCCGGCGTATACACAGCGCCTACTACGCCGATAGGAATCTTCACGCCAGGAGTGTTCTTGACAATTTCGCTGGCATAGGCATTGTGCGCCATAGGGAAGAAATTGCTGGGATGCTGTTTGGGACGGGACAGCGCATCTACACGATGTCCGCAGGTAATGTGAATCATATCAGCATATTCCTGCAGAATCAGAACCTGCTGTGCTGCATCCTCTGGCAGAATGCCGCCTTCTACTTCATCATTACCGTTCAAGCGCAACTCGATTAACAAATCATCGCCCACTGCATCACGGATTGCCTTCAAGACCATCATGGGGAAACGACAACGGTTTTCCACACTGCCGCCGAATTCGTCGGTGCGGTGGTTGGTCAGCGGCGATAAAAATTGATTAAACAGCCAGCCATGTGCCATGTGAATCATCAGACCGTCAAATCTAGCAATCTTAGCCCACACAGCATACTGGGCAAATAAATCGCAAATGCCTTTCATATCCTCCAATGTGGCTGCTTTTACCTGATACCCGCTGGTCACATAGGTATCGGCGCCCAGTCTGGGATAATCGGGCAGATTGACAAACGGCCCGCAGTGCAGCAGTTCGGCGAAGGTCAAGCCTCTATAGGCATGTACGGAGCGCTGTAGCAAATGAAAATTCATCTGGTTGCAGGTTTTGGGATTCAAGTTAAACATATGTTCATGACCGCCGTCAATGGGCACTTCCATAGGCAGCGCAACAGTGGAAAATCCGCCGCGAATATAATTCATTGCCTGATCAATCCCATTTTGAGTAATGCGGCCTTCGCTGCTTTCCCCGCCGCCGGTGGCAATAGAGCCGATGGGCGCCATACAGGCACGATTATTAAAACGGACTTTGTTTTTTCCTACATACATGGGTTCAAACAGATGCGGATACTTTTCTTTATAGGTTGGTTTCATTTCATTCGCTCCCTTTTTTAATTTCACATACAAGCAAGGTATCTTTGTTTGCGCCGCCTGCCAAAGGCCGACAGCTTTCAAAGTTTGAGTTTGAAATGAAAAGATATTGATACTGTCCCGGGTTTCTCTTTATATTTTCATTATTTATATATAGCATAGCATAATATCATTAGTTTGTATAAGTTTCATTTTTTATAGTGTATTATTCAGTAACTTTTATAACCCTTCATGCAAATTTGTACAGGAATCGCCGTTTTTCTATAATAATTGCCACTGGCTGTACGATACGATATAATTTCATGATGCTGTCTCTATACATCACAATCACAGCCTCTGCCCTCTGTCAGGCAGCAGGAAAACTGCTCACGGATAATATCCAGCATGCGTATTTCGTTGACCGACATGGTTTTCAGATCTGGATACAGCAGATAATACGAAATTTTGGTGTCCAAGCCCTCTGCCGGTACCGGACGAATCAAACCGTTTTTGATAAAATAACTGCTTCTTGTAGTTTTTTCTGGAAATACAGCAGCGGCGCCATCTTCAGCCACCAATTGCAAAATACTTTCCCGACTGTTTAAACGGAAACAACGCTCTGGATTAAAAAATTTCCGATAAAATTCAGAGATATTATCTGTCAAGTCAGAATAGTACGCCAAGGTCAGCTGGCTCAAATCTTCTTTCGTCAATATTTCTTTTTGGGAAAGGGGATTTTTGGCACTCAGCATAATGCACCGTTCATCCTCCGCCAGCTTTTCCGCATGCAAATCATTTTGCTCTGCCTTTTGCAGAAGTTTTTTCTCCTTGTCCTGCAAATAGGATACGATCCCAATATTCACCGCACCGTTGGCAATGGTTTCCACCATATGCTGCGGTGTTTTTTCGTGGAGGAACACCGATAGTTTGGGATATTTTTTCTGCAGCTCAAAAATTAAGGTGTTGGACATAGCCACGCAGATAGAAGGAATGGCCTGAATATGCACCACACCATCCAATTCATATTCCTGCTCGGATTTGGCCAAGTACCAATTCTGGATGGTATTCAACACCATTTGGGCCTCCTGTAGCACACGGGCACCGTCCTCTGTCAGAAGCACACCTTTTTTGGTGCGTTTCAGCAGCGGATACTGCAATTCCTCCTCCAGTGAATTGATGGCGATACTCAAAGCCGGCTGGGTGATATACAAATTTTGCGCAGCTTTATTGATAGATTTGCAATTGGCAACCTCTATCAGATATTTCAACTGTTCTAAGCGCATAAACATCCCTTCTTTCCAGAAAATTTTATACTCATATGGTTTCGCTCATTTCAATTTTTTATCATATCATACTTCTCATTTTAACACAAAAACAAAAGAACTATCACGATAATCCGCGCATACTCGCTCCCCATGATAGTCCTCTCTGTTTTTCAAAACCTCATATTAAAATTTAGAGAATATATCCTGCATCGAATCCGCTTTCAATAGCATGCTGCATATTAGAAGCCTTTTTGCAGTCCCCAATGTTGATGACATCAAAAGCCACATCGCGGAAAGTATCTCTGATGTTTGTCAAAGCTCTGGTGCCTGTACAGATAATTACGCTATCTGCTTCCAACAACGATTCCCCATCGGCATTTTTGATGCGCACGCCAGTATCGGTGATTTCCAGCGCTTGGGTATCCAGAAGCGTATTGACATGTTCCTTTTCCATCCATTGCAAAATGGACATCCGCTCTGTCAATTCAGCGTTGCCAGCCTGATAATGGCTCATTTCAATCACAGCGCATTCATGACCCAAACCAGACAAATGAATGGACAGTTCACAACCAATATCACCGCCGCCGATAATAGCCACTTTTTTGCCCAATTTATCTTCATTGCCGAATACATCAAAAGCCATAACTGCTTTTTCCACACCGGGGATAGGCGGTACAATCTGCTCTGCACCGACCGCAATAATCGCCGCGTCTGGATCTAGATCTGAAATCATCTCTGGAGTTGCTTCTGTATGCATCATCAATTTGATACGAGGATGCTTTTTTACCTGCCGTTCCAGCCATTCATGGTAGGCTTTCATTTCCTTTTTGAACCACATCACGTCGGAGAGCAAAGCCTGCCCGCCCAGTTTTTCGGATTTTTCAAAGATGGTAACGTCATGACCGCGGTCGGCAGCACTCAAAGCTGCATTCATACCAGCCACGCCACCACCGATGACAGCTACTTTTTTGCTGCGCAGCGGAGCAGGAAACATTTTTTTGCTAATGCCCTGCATGGACAATGGATTGACCACACAGCGGCGGTCAAAACTCACTTCTGCGGCCATAGCCAGCTCTTTCCCGCTCACCTTAGCTTTTCTGCGGCCATGGTCCAAGCAGTACAGGCAGCGCAGACAAGGACGAATATCCTCCTCACGGCCTTCTTTTACTTTATTGACCCAGTTATTATCGGCAATGGCAGCCCGCGCCATCAATACATAATCCGCCTTGCCATCGGCCAGCAGCTTTTCTGTCCGCTCGGGATCACTGATTGCACCTACCACACCAATAGGAATGTGTACGCCCGGTGTCTTTTTGATAATTTCGCTGGCGTAGGCATTGTGCTCTGTCGGACAATAATTGGTCGGGTGCATTTTTGGACGGCTGGTTACGTCTACACGGGTACCGCAGGTGATGTGAATCATATCTACATAATCCTGCAGCAACAATACCTGCTGTGCTGCATCCTCCGGCAAAATACCGCCTTCCATTTCATCATTGCCGTTTAAGCGCAGCTCAATAATCAAATCATCACCAATGACTTCCCGAATGGCTTTTAAAGCCATGATTGGGAATCGGCAACGATTTTCTACACTGCCGCCGAATTCATCGGTACGGGTGTTGGTGATAGGCGAGAGGAAATCATGGAACAGCCATCCGTGGGCCATATGCACCATGATGCCGTCAAAACCGGACCGTCTGGCCTGACTGGCAAATTCGCGGCAAAGCCGCAGCACTTCTTCCATATCCTCTTTGTCCATGCCTTTTACATGTCGGCCCTGATATTCCGAATCTGCGGCGGCTTTCAATTCCAGATTTTTGGCCACCATGCAACGGCCGCCATGAATCAATTCTGCAAAGGTTTTGCCATTATACGCATGCACCGAACGCTGCAGCAGATGCATATTCATATAGTTGACCTGTTCCGGGTCCATATTGAATACGCCGGCATGAGCGCCTTCTGCCGGAATTTCCATAGGCAGTGCCACGGAAGAAAATCCGCCGCGGATAATTCCTGTCCAGTAATCAACGCCGAAAGCATTGATGCGTCCATTGTCGGCACCGCCGCCGGTAGCTACGATTCCTACCGGAGACATCATGACGCGATTGTTAAATACAACTTCATGTTTTCCCCGTTTGATGACCAACGGCTCAAACATATGGGGATATTTCTCTTTGTAAGCTGGTTTTGTCATAATTTATGCGCTCCTTTTTCTTTTTCGTTTTAAAATTTTTTCTTGTCTGAATTCACTATAACACAGCAATTTTTTCTTGCATAAGTTTACCTTTTTATAGCTTGTTATTCAGTGAAATTTATAACACATCTACTATTTTGTGCTTTTGTTATAAAAGCGGGACAGGAATCCTTCCTATCCCGCTCTGGGAATGCTTGATAGATTATACGCCTTTACATAAACAGGCAGCCCAACGGATAGATAATGAAAATGGCGTTGAACAGATTAAAGATACTGTAGATCAAGCCGTAGGTATAGGCCGATTTTCCCGGAACCCATTCCTTATCGCCATGCAGCAATGCGCCTGTAGCACTGGCGGGAGGCGTGATCATTCCCACATTGCAGGCAGCCATCATGCAGGCAACCAGAGTAGGCAGGTTGGCGCCAAAAGCCATACCGATAGACAAAATAATCGGCGTAAAGATTGCGCAGACTGCCTGATTGTTGGCAAGATTGGTCAACACGCAGCTGATGATACAAACCAGTACGATAAACACGAACGGACTCTTTCCAGCCACAATAGGAGTCACCACGCCGGACATCCAAGGAGAAATCCCTGTGCTTTCTGCAGTAAACGCGCCGGAAATAGCCATAGCCGCCGCCAGCAGGAAAATGATGTTCCAGGAAATATTTTTGGCAAAAACCTGATTCATAGTGTGCAGCCCCTCTTGGAACTGACACGCTACATAAAATACCACCGCAATGGCCAAAATTCCCGTATTGCCGATACTTTTCAGAAGCTTCACCAAACCCAAAGAAGCGGGCAGCACATTAGGAATAATCAAAAGCGCCAGCACAACAATGAAATACACAAATACAAATTTCTGATGGGCGCTGAGCTCCACCTTTTTGTCAAACTTGATCTCGCAATTGGTAATCTTTGAAACGTCAGGTTTAAACAAAAATCTGCAGGCCAAAAGGAACAAGGTCAACGCCACTACGGTAGAAACAAAAATTACAAACATATACGGACCATAAGCGATACTCTGTCCTGTGGTAGATTCATAGCTGGCAAATACAATCAGCGGCAGTGATTTATACGGCAAAATCAAATAACTGGTACTCCCTACATAAACCAGACCACCCATCATCAGCATAGGCCACTTATCGCCGGGTTTGAAACCATACAACAGCGCGATACTCTTAATCAGCGGAATCATTACCAGACAAGCCGCTGTAGCAGAAACCATAAAAAAGGAGACAATCGCTGCAATCATCAGCAAAAAGGACAACATCCATGGTTTCCCGTAAGCAAACTTTCTGGTAGCAATCCACTGCGCTACATACTCAATAATCCCCGCCGAGTTGATAATATTCGTAAACAGAAAGAAGAACAGCATCAACAATACGGTATTGTTGCCAAAGCCGCTGGCAAACGCGCCGGTCACCGTCGTGTACTCACTGAGTCCTAAAAATACAAGACAAGCCACGCTGGGCCACACCACATCGCCAACGATCAGCCAACCGTACAGCGTACCCAAAAAGATACCCAAAACTTCCACTCCAAGAGGAGTCAGCGGCTCTACCGCCGGTACAACATACTTAAATCCAATCATAATCGCCAGTGTAATCACACTGTTTACCACATAAGCCGGAGAACAGCCAAATTTTAACCCTTTCTCAACGGAATTTGTACCCATAATTTTTAGCCCCTTTGCATTTCATCTCTTAAAATAATTCAATTACAAGTTCATCAATAAGCGCTTATCATTTATAAATTTATTATATACGATATATTCTGTAGTTAACAATTGCAGGCATTTTATAGAAGGTTATAAATTAATTATATAATGATAGCGACCCTTCCTATTGCCGAAAATGCTTACAGAAATAGACTACTATCAACGGGAAAACCTTAACTCAAACAAAAAACCGCTGTAAAAGCGGGTTTCATTACTTTTGCAGCGGTCTCCATACCGTTTCTATACGATTTTCTGTTGGTTACACAATTCCTCTGATTTCCAAAATATTTTGGATGCCGTTCTCTTCACAATAGTGCTCTAAGCCATCTATGATATCCAACGCCTTATCCGGCTTCATAAACGTGGCTGTCCCTACTTGAATGACCGTCGCACCGGCCATAATAAATTCTACAGCATCCTGCCATGTGCTGATACCGCCCAAGCCCATCACCGGAATCTCTACCGCATGACTTACCTGATGTATCATACGCAGCGCGATGGGTTTAATGGCAGGACCGGACAACCCAGCATAGCCGTTATTGAACACCGGCTGTTTTTTCTTGATGTCAATGGCCATAGCTAAAAAGGTGTTTACAAGCGAAATCCCATCGGCGCCTTCTGCTTCACAGGCTTTGGCCAAATCTACAATATTCTCAGCATTGGGAGAAAGCTTCACTACCAGCTTATGTTTACACACATTGCGAATGGTGCGCACCACTTCTGCCGCCATTTCCGTTTTCACGCCAAAATTCATACCGCCCTGCTTCACATTGGGACAGGAAATGTTCAGTTCCAGAAGATCCAGTTGTTCCTCGTTGAGCCGTTCCACCGCCTGCACATAATCCTCCATACTGTGACCGCCCACATTGACAATGTTCACCAGATCAAGACTGTTCACCCAAGCCAAATCTCTGGCAATAAAACCTTCTACGCCCGGGTTTTCCAGTCCCACACTATTCATAATTCCCGAAGGGGTTTCCCAAATACGGATGCCCTCATTCCCGCTACGCGCATGCAGCGTCAATCCTTTTGAGGAGATTCCTCCTAATCTTTCAATAGGAAATAACTGGGCATATTCCCGTCCAAAACCAAAGGTACCTGAGGCCATCACCACAGGATTTTTGAAAGGCACTCCTGCAAATTCTACTGCTAGTCTATTCATCGCCGAATACCTCCTCCGCCTTAAATACCGGACCGTCCTTGCAGACTTTTTTGTTGCCGCTGCTGGTTTTGCAGCTGCACACCAGACAGGCGCCTACGCCGCAACCCATACGATTTTCCATGGACACATAAAGCTGCGCTGCTGTGCCCTTTACTTTATTCGCCAGCACCTTCATCATAATTTGCGGTCCGCAGGTCATAATCACATCATACTCTGCCGGATTGATTTCATCTGTCACATAGCCGCCCACATTCACTGTCATCTTGTCGCACACAGCTCCATAAGCATCTTCCAGCATAGCTTCCTCAGTAAAGCCCAGATATAAATCCACTGTGCAACCCTGCGCCTTTAACGTTTTTGCCGCATAATATAACGGCGCAACGCCAATGCCGCCGCCTAACAGTGCCACCTTGCCCTTCACCATAGGAAAACCGTTACCGTAAGGGCCCTGTACATCCACTTCGTCACCAGGTCTAAGCTGTGCCAACAATTCAGTTCCCTGCCCTACAACCTTATATAAAAAACTGATACCTTCCGCGTCACAGTCAAAAATGCTGATGGGCCTGGATAACACCGGATACTCGTCCCACGCGCGCAGCATACAGAATTGTCCCATACTTGCAGGATAATCGCCTGCCGCCTTCAACAAGTAGAAATCTTTTCCCACAGCTTCATTTTTTAATACAATCGCCATATATCTGGCCTCCTTTAGTCCATGCCATCCTGATACACAATATTTCCCTTACAGATTGTATACTTCACCCGACCGCTCAAGCGCTCGCCCACAAAGGGAGAATTGTGGGAACGGGAGTAAAAATCTTTTACCGTCCACTTTTCTTCAGGGTCAAAAATCACCAAATCAGCAGGGCCGCCTTCCACCAGCCGTCCGCCTGGCAGCTGATACAGCTTTGCCGGATTGATGGTCATTTTCTCCAAAAGCTTCATCATGGGCAAATACCCTTCCCGCACCAGCTTGGTAATCCCCAGCGCTAAAGAAGTTTCCAGTCCAATCATGCCGCTGGAAGCCTGCTGCAGCGTTTTTTTCTTTTTGCGGGCGTCGCTGTGCGGCGCATGGTCGGTGGCAATGATATCAATAGTGCCGTCCTGTAATCCCTCAATGATTTTTTTCTTATCCTCTGCGGTACGCAGCGGCGGATTCACCTTGGCATAAGAGCCATGGGTGATAACTGCCGACTCTGTCAGCGTAAAATGATGGGGCGTCGCCTCTGCTGTGACATTGGCTCCCATCTTCTTGGCAAAACGCACCATCTCTACTGAGTTGCCCGAAGATAAGTGCTGAATATGCAGTTTGGCGCCGGTTTGCAGAGCCAGCATACAATCTCTGGCCACCAATACATCTTCCGCGCTGTGCAGCGCGCCTTTCATGCCCAATTGTTCAGCCACCTGTCCATTATTCACGCCATGATCCGTTATCAATACTTCATCTTCCTCATGCACACTGATGGGGCAATCTAATCCTTTCACTTTTTTTAATGCTTCCAGCATAACCGATGTATCCGAAATAGCATGCCCATCATCGCTGAAGCCCACTGCGCCCAATTCGAAGAGCTCATCCATATCCACCAGCTCTCTGCCCTGCAGTCCCTCAGTAACTGCAGCCGCCTGCAGCACGTGAATGGGCATCTGCGCTGCTTTTTGCAAAATATACTCTAACGTCGCCGGATTGTCCATTTCCGGTTTGGTATTGGCCATACAAACTACCGTCGTAAAGCCCCCTGCCACTGCAGCCGCCGTGCCGCTATGAATGTCCTCCAAGTCGCTCAGCCCAGGATCGCGAAAATGAACATGTACGTCAATCAAGCCCGGCGCTACAATTTTCCCTTCCGCATGAATAATCTTTTCATATTCCGGTCCCGGCATAAAAAAGCCAATGCGCGCAATATGTTCGCCATCAATAATCAAATCTGTGATTTCATCGCAGCCAGTAGCCGGGTCCATCACTCGGCCGCCTTTGACTAAAATCATAGGGAATCCCTCTTTTCTCTTTCTTTTTCCTTTTCTGCTTACAAAATGTCAGTTTCCTAATCAAATTTTAGCACAGAAACGCCGCTGTAGTAAATAATTTCTAAGTACAAAATTCCACTTTCGCTAGATTATACGTTATTTTAATTTCTCCTGCAAACGTTTCCGCCCCGAACCGCAAAAAAGCCCTCTTGCAGAAACCTTAAAGATTCCCACAAGAAGGCTCTCTTCTCAGAACTTATGCAATTTTTTCTTCAATCAATATTGCCCTAAATAATTACAAATCCCCTGATAGATTCCGTTGGCCAATTTTTGTCGATAAGAATCCTGTGCCAATAACGCTTCTTCCTCGGCATTGCTCAGGAAACCGGTTTCCACCAGAATAGACGGTCTGTCATTTTCCCGCAGTACCGCATAGTTTGCCGTCATCACGACAGAACCGGTACCCGTTGTCGCTTGCAATGCACTGCTCACATGGCTCGCTAAATCTTTCCGAATAAAGCTCTGCGCATACAGATTGGCATTGGTAGTAGGCGCATAATAATATACCTGAATACCTTTCGGCTCACTGCGCGTGGTCGAATTGGCGTGAATGCTGACAAATAAATCAGCCTCTGCCTTATTGGCCATAGCGGGACGATCATTCAGCCCCACACGAATATCGGTATCACGGGTCATAATCACAGTCGCGCCCTCAGCTTCCAATAAATCACGGAGCTTTTGACCTACCGTAAGTCCCACATTGGCATCTGTTACACCTAGCACTTTTCCAATCGCACCAGGATCGCTGCCGCCATGTCCGGGATCTATGACAATCACTTTTCCTTCCAGACCTTGTTCCCCTGCCGCATGCTGATTATACGCTGTAATTACCAGATCGTCTCCGTCTTCCTTCACAGTACAATAGGCACCCTTCTGCAAGGTAAATGTCGCTTTCAGCAGGCTGCCTGCATCCTGCACTTGCAAATGCTGTAACGGCCCATTTTTATAAACCTGATTGATGCTGTCGTCGGTATTCAAATATACATTACCCAACTGCAAAACTAATTCTGTTGCCGAAACCTTGCTGGTTGTGTAGCCGTTGCCTTTGCCATGCTGTAATCTAATAATTGTCTTATCGCCCTGTTCTTTCACGGATTGCAATACCAGATGTGTTTTCACACCACTGTTGCTAACCGTGCCGTTATTGCTGCTGGAGTTCGTCGAGCTTACTTTATCCACCAACCAACTGGCAATCCATACTTTACTACCATTTGCCGCCTGCACTTGATACCAGACATCACCGTCCACCGTCTTTAACGTCAATACAGTGTACTGCGTCCCTTTGTTGACAGTACCTGCAATTTTAGAGTTCGTACCCGGCTCGGTGCGCAAATTTACGCCATTGGTATTTACACTTACCTTTTTCCCTACCATGTCATAATTTTCTGTAGTATTGTTGCTTTGATTGTTATTGTTATTTGAGGTACTCTGTTCTTTTGTCAGCCAACCGGCAATCCAAGCCTTCACGCCACTTTTGCTTTGTACTTGATACCAAGTATCGCCATCCACTGCTTTCTCTGCTAATACAGTAAAACTGTCACCCTGTGCTGCTTGCCCAACCACTGCTGAAGTCGTATTGGGATTTGCCCGCAAATTCACAACACTGCCTGTCACAACAACCATTTTGCCCACCATAGTATCTGTCGATGGCTTAATTACCGTATTGTTGTTACTGTTGTTTGTTTCATTTGGTGTTTGGTTCGTAGTGGAATTGCTGCTTTTTTCCGTGTACCAGGAAGCAATCCACATCTTATCGCCGCCAGAAGTACGCATTACTTGATACCAAACCTTTCCGTCTACTGTTTTGGTCCCCAACACCAGCAATTCTTCATTTTTATTCGCCTGACCTACTGTACCGCTGGATGTCCCTGCATCAGAGCGCAGATTAACATTGCTACCTGTCACTTTTACAATTTGTCCTACAATATCGCCGCTGGTATTCACAGCCGTATTGCTCACGCTGGTAGTTGCCTTTGGCGTGATTGCCAAACCGTTTTTAGAATCAAAAGTATAATTCCAGCCAAATTCTGTAACTGCGAAGCGCCAGGTCAGCGGAAAATATGTCACATCCCGAAATACCAACAGCGGATATTCTTCTTTGCTATTGGTGATGCTTTTCCCATTTACAGTAATTTTTCCGCTGGTAATGGTCGCTTTATAGCTTGCGGCATTGGCATTGCTTGTCGTGTAAGGTTTATAAGTACTTTGTGCCGTTTCCTGATCCTGTACCGTGGCTGCTTTTTGAATCACCAATCCATTTTGCTGCGTCCAATTGGATTCCAGGCCCAATAATCTTGTATCCGCCCAAGTCATCGGTACATAGGTGATATCCTTGTACACCAGCATGGGATACTGGCTTTTGCTCTGCTCCATCGTTACACCATTGAGCACCACGGGAAAAGTAGGCAAATTCACTGTGACATCGGCCGCCTGCGCCGGTGATATGTACACTCCTAACGTTAACAATGCAGTACAAACTGCACAGGTTATTTTTTTCATTATATCCTCCTCACTTTCTTTTCACATCTTCAAAACATACAACTACCGTTTTATTATATCTAAAATTACCATAATTGCAAACCGGAAATCTCTTCCGTCACGCTATTTAGACGCAGTAAATAACCAAATTGTTTCCCAAATATTTTATAAATTTTGTCGTTCTTGTAATCTCTTGCAAAAAAGAAAGCTTGAAAATCATAATATAAACTATTTGCAATTTGAAATATATCATAGTCTAAGTAAATAGATGAGGAATACAGCAATATAGCGAATGCCAATACACATAGTTGGCAACCCACTAATTAAATAGAAGCAATGTAATTAGTGTTTTCGTTTTCATTAAAATGAGTTCCTTCCTTGAGGTGCTGCCTTTATAAAATATAACACAGAAAATGTATTTTCATTTTTTAATTATTCAATTATAACACATATACTGTAATCCTATAAAATTTACACTATCTTTTTCATCTTTTCACTTGACAGGCGCAGGGAAAAAACATACAATAATAGGTATCGTCGGGACGTAGCTCAGCTTGGTAGAGTGCTGCATTGGGGTTGCAGAGGTCGCAAGTTCAAATCTTGTCGTTCCGATGAAAACAAAAAGAGCTCTAAATGCGTGAATGCTGATAATAAAGCGCATTTAGAGCTCTTTCTTTATTCTGGTATTTGTTTTTCATTTGAAAAAGATGTCGTTAAAATAACATGTTTTTCATAAAAAGTCCGCACAAAAATTAGATAATTAAAACTGAAAACAAAAGCCCAGAAGTTATGATTCCACAAAACATTCATTATTATAATAACAGTCTTTCTATTGCACTAGGAAATCACCGCACCCAAACATACACTCCATTTTTCTTGCACTCTACACGACATTCTTCTATAATAAAATAAAAGTTATCGGCAAATTATCTTCATACTGGAGGCTTATTTATGGAACAACCATCTCTATTTACGCGGGAAAGTTCACAGCCCTTAGCCGCCCGTCTGCGCCCACAAACCTTAGATGAATTTGTAGGGCAGCAGCATTTGCTGGGCCCGGGCAAGGTATTGCGTCGCTTAATTGAGCAAGACCGCATCTCCTCCATGATCTTTTGGGGCCCGCCCGGTGTGGGGAAAACCACTTTGGCTAAAATTATTGCCAACCGCACCCGCTCAACCTTTATAGATTTCTCTGCTGTTACCAACGGCATCAAGGAGATTCGTACTGTGATGCAGGACGCAGAATACCGTCGGCAATGTGGAGAACAAACAATTGTCTTTATAGATGAAATTCATCGTTTTAATAAAGCACAGCAGGATGCGTTTCTGCCCTTTGTGGAGAAGGGCAGCATTATTCTCATCGGCGCTACCACAGAAAATCCATCCTTCGAAGTAAATGGTGCACTACTCTCCCGCTGCAAAGTATTTGTGCTGCACGCCTTACAAACGGAAGATCTCACAGTGCTGTTGGCCCACGCTCTAGAAGATCCCCGTGGTTTTGGTTATCAGACCATACATATGCCGCCGGATATGCTGGAGCTCATTGCCGCCTTCGCTAACGGCGACGCCCGCGCCGCCCTGTCTACATTGGAGATGGCTGTGCTGAATGGCGACACGCAGGGCAGCACTGTGACTGTCACTATGGAAACATTGGAACAATGCCTTTCGAAAAAATCCTTGCTTTACGACAAAACAGGAGAAGAACATTACAATCTGATTTCTGCATTGCATAAATCCATGCGCAATTCTGACCCTGATGCGGCAGTCTATTGGCTGGCCCGCATGCTGGAGGCCGGTGAAGACCCCCTCTACATAGCGCGCCGTCTGATTCGTTTCGCCAGCGAGGATGTTGGTTTGGCCGATCCCCGCGCGTTAGAACTCGCGACTGCCGCATATCAGGCCTGCCATTTCATCGGTATGCCTGAGTGTAGTGTCAATCTCACGCAAATCGTCGTCTATCTGTCGCTAGCACCCAAATCTAACGCATTATACTCCGCTTATGAGCAAGCAAAAAAGGACGCGTTGACCCAGTTGGCGGAACCGGTGCCATTGCAGATTCGCAACGCACCGACAAAGTTGATGAAAGAGCTGGACTACGGAAAAGGCTATCAATATGCCCACAACACCGCCGACAAATTGACTAATATGCAATGCCTGCCTGACTCTTTATTAGACAGAGAATATTATCAGCCCACTACGCAAGGTTTGGAAGCTAAATATAAAACACGCTTAGAACAAATCAAAACTTGGAAACAAACCCATCGCGAAACATAGTCTGCACAGAAAAAGATATCGACTGCCAAAGCCGATATCTTTTTTGTGCCAATATTTTGAGTTTTCTCCACCTACATCTACACTGTTAACGATGCAGCATGGCATATATCATAAATATAATTGCCGCGCCTACGATGCCAGGCAAGATGATCAAAGCTAACCCCACAGCAGACATGTTAGTTTACCTCCTCTTTTGCTGCTTCATTGCCGACAGTTTCCTGCGTTACGTTTACCTGTTCTGTTTTTGCTTTCGCAGCTGTCTGTGCAGTCCATCCTTGCTTAAAGCTCTCCAATGTCTGCTCTGTTTCATTCACCCAATAGGGACGAGCCGGAATCTCTCCGGGCACAGCCCAGTCGCACCCGTTCCACCAAATAGCGACTTTTATATCAGGGTATTTGTGTAGCTGTTGGAACATATCCGTAATCCAAGCCGCCTTGTCACCGCCAATACCACTGCAAGCAAACTCTGTAATCATCAAGGGTTGGCTGAACATATTCCGATAGGTCTGATACATATTGCTGTAAATTTCATCAAAGCTGCGCCAGCTTTCACCCTTATAATAAGTACCTGTATTGTATCCTGTCAGGCCTACAATATCCACATATTCATTTCCCGGATAGTATAGCTCCATAGCATTCCATGTGAAATTTGGGAAGGATTTCTCATTGGGATTCCATACCCAGAGCACATTGTTTGCACCGTTTTTATCGAAAATTTCATGAATATAACGATAACATTTTTTATAGATTTCCGTATCTTTTCCGGTATGCCATGCGGAATAAATGCACCAGTCACCATTCATCTCATTGCCAAAGCGCAAAAGCACCGGCTGCTCAAATTTGGCAATGGCCTGCGCATAGCGGGTAAAGTAATCGTCATATTCTCCATTCAAAATGTCATACATCGCATTGTCCTGATTATAATCACCTGTCTGCAACGTCAATTCTGTGATGTAGCCGTTGTCATAAGCGCTTTGCAGTCCCTTCACCACTGTATCAATGGGCACACTGCCAAACAAATGATGATAATACAAGAGGAATTTGAACCGCTGCCCCATCTGTACCTCCAGCTTCATCAGCTTAGACAAATCCCCGGGAGCTGTAGGTTCAAAAATTCCCCACGTCAACGGCGCATCTGCAGAAAAATAGTTTTGCAGCAGATATTTTGTTTCCATATTTAATCTATCAACACGGGCCATGGTTTCCTCCGGACTCTCTTTGAAAGATATCGGCTCATTCTTTCCTTGCGGCTGCAAAAAAGCAAGGCTGTTCACAACCTGCATATACTTGGCATCACCAGAAACGTCCCGATTGGCTTTTATAAAGATACTATAGGCTTCCGTTTCACTTCTGCGCACATCTGCAGTGTAATAAAAATTGAAATCATTTTCTATATTTTTCAGCTTGGCACGATGCCATTTTGTGATTTGCACCTTATGGCCGTTTACGGTCTGCTTGCCTGTCCAACAATTTTGGTGGTCTACTCTGTTTTGTAGGAAACCGCTGTTGGAGTAATTCACATAGCTGAGATAGCTGCTTTGCCTTAACGGTTGATAATAAATCTCAATCTGACATTCTCCGTTTCGAAAGACTGTACACATATTGCCCAAACTCTGGTCCAGCCGCATGTCATCGGGATAGGACACACGATATCCCAATACCGGATTGCTGTACACCGCCGTGCCAGCCCAGGCAGCCTGACCGCCAATCCAAAATGCCATACCAAGAAATAAAATCGCCATCAGTTTACGTTTCATCCATGTTGCCCCCTTTTTTCTCTGTTTTTATTGATGTAAACTATAGTGTTATCATACCATATTTTGCAGCAGTAGAAAAGATTGCATTTTTAGTTCCGGTTTGGCAATTATTTCTTACAAAAAATAATTAATAACCAATAATCTTGTATGATTCCATAAAAACTTTTCTTGAAAGAGTTGACAAATTCATAGTTTTGTATTATTATTTCAATATTATTATGCATGAATATTCAATAATATTATTTGGCGAAGATGGGATTTGCAGTAGTCAAATTTGGTTACAATGCAGAGAGCAGGCTGGTTGGTGAAAAGTCTGCAGCACAAATATCTGATGAATTTCACTCCCGGAGCTTCTGTATTTATACAGCGGTGTCTGTCCGTTATCACAGTGTTGAGGCAACGAAAACTATCACTTAAAAGATATCTTCGCTGCAAAAAAAGGTGGTACCACGGTCATTCGTCCTTTGCGGACGGATGGCCTTTTATATTTTATTCCGTTTTAGGAGGGAACCATGCATGTCTATCGAACAGCCTAGTATGTCTGAACAAAATTTCGACATTGAGAAAAAGGCACAGGAACTTTTAGAAGAAACTGACTCAGAAAACAGAACTCGCACCTATCATGGCGTCTTCCAAAAAGTTTTAATTGTCTGTCTCGTGGCTTGGTCCATTTTTCAGCTTTATTACAATACCATCGGCGTTATGTCCACTATCCACTTTCGTTCGTGGCATATTCTATTCCTTTTGTGCTTCACGTTTGTCTATTATCCGGCATTCAAAAAAGAAAAACGAGAACGAAAGTTGCCCAGTATTGTGGATCTTCTGTTGATTGCAGCGACTATTTTTGTTTACCTTTATGTCGTTACACAATATGATGCCATCGCCCAGAAAGGCGGACGGTTGACCAACTTCGATTTGGCTGTTGCAATTTTCGGAATTTTGCTGATTTTTGAAGCGGCGCGCCGCGCTTGTCCCAGTTTAGCTGTATTAGGGCTGATTTTCATGGCTTATAACTTTTTGGGGCCGTATATCCCTGGTGTATTTGGTCATACCGGCTTTAGCTTAAAGCGCATCCTCAGTCTGATGTTCTGGGGCAGCCAGGGAATCTTCGGTGTAGGGATTGGGGTCAGCGCCACCTATATTTTCCTGTTTGTGCTGTTTGGGGCATTTCTGAAACACAGTGGTTTCAGTCAGTTTATCAACGACATTTCACTGACATTGGTCGGCCAATCTCCTGGCGGTCCTGCAAAAGTGGCTGTATTAGCCAGTGCGCTCATGGGAATGATTAATGGCAGCGCCATTGCCAATGTAGCCACAACTGGCACCATCACCATTCCGCTGATGAAAAAAACCGGCTACAAAGCAGAGTTCGCCGCTGCAGTAGAGGCTGTCGCTTCCACAGGTGGTCAGTTCTGTCCCCCTATCATGGGAGCTGTGGGCTTTGTCATGGCAGAATTTTTAGGCATTAGTTATACAAAGGTTATGCTGGCTGCTTGTATCCCGGCATTTTTGTACTACCTGACGTTATTACTTTCCGTGCATTTTGAAGCAAAAAAATTAGGCCTGACCGGCCTTTCTAAAGAAAATATTCCCAACGCATTGGAAGTGCTGAAAAGCCGCGGACATTTGATGTTACCTTTAATCGTATTATTAGGCATGATGTTTGCAGGTTACACGCCACTATATGCTGCGGTCGTTTCTATTTTTGCCACTATAATTGCATCCTGGTTTCGTAAAGAAACCAGAATGACGCCGCAGATCATTTTAGAGGCGACCTGTGAAGGCGCAAAAGGCGCTGTCAGCGTTGGGGTTTCCTGCGCTATCATCGGCGTTATCATCGGCACCGTATCTCTTACCGGTCTCGGTCTCACCTTTGGCAATTTGGTTCTAAAGGTAGTGGGTGCTGACCAGCTTTTCTTAGGCGGATTTATGGTTATGGTACTGAGTATTATTCTGGGGATGGGCGTCCCCGGCGTTGCTGCATATGTCATCGTTGCCGCTGTAGCAGTCCCTGTTTTGATTAAGATTGGCGCATCTCCATTGGCAGCGCATATGTTTTGTTTAATCTATGCATGTCTGTCCAATATCACGCCGCCAGTAGCCATGAGTTCTTATGTGGCATCGGGTATCGCCCGCTCCAACCAGACAAAAACATCTTTGATTGCAGTGAAACTGGGACTCACCGGGTTTATTATTCCTTTCTTTTTCCTGAACAATCCACTCCTGCTTTACGGCAGTGCAGAGGGCGTTCCCTTGTGGAATACGCTCATCGCCTTTATTACATCTTGTATTGGTGTGTTCTGTCTGTCAGCGGGAATGGAAGGATGGCTCTTGAAAGCATGTAACTGGCCTACACGAATCTTGTTGATTCTAATTGGCCTGTTCAGCATAGATCCTCATACCATTACCGATCTGTGCGCTATTGTTTTGTTGGCTATTATCCTATTTTACCAGAAAATGAATGACAAACATTCTCATATAGTATAATCCATTTGCTATATGCTTTTTACAGACGAGATTAATTTTTAATCTATAAATTATTTTCAAAGGGGAGTTTTTTATGAAGAAAAACAAATTAGTCGCTTTTTCTCTGTGTGCAGCCTTACTGGCTACCACACTAACCGGCTGCGGCGGTGACAAGGCGCAGGACAACAACAACGAAGCAGACAGCAAGGAACCGGTTTCTATCAGCTTTATGACAGCTGCCACCACCGGAACTGTTTATCCTCTAGGCTCTGCAATCGCCACCTTGTGGAACGATGAATTGGACTATGTAACTGCCAGCGCCACTGCCTCCAATGGCGGCGTAGAAAATCTGAACTGTATCCGTGACGGAGAAGCGCAGATTGGCGTAGCTGTAACCAGTATTATGTATGAATCCATGAACGGTACCGGCGCATTTGAAGGTACCCCAGACCCCAATCTGCGTGTATTGGCTGGTCTGTATTACAATCCTAATCAGGTCGTTGTCTCTGCCGATTCTGGAATCAA
>DKVF01000066.1:0-5861 GCA_002491065.1 Peptococcaceae bacterium UBA7185 | reverse complement strand
TCTGAAGTAGAAACCAACTACCATTTAACTGCATTAGGCTTAAACTATCCTGACGATATTGACGCACAGTATGTTGGCTTCACCGAAGCCAGCGATTTGATGCGCAACAAACAGTTGGACGGCGCTTGGATCATGGCGGGAATCCCAACTGCTGCAGTAACTGAAATTACCTCCACCTCTGGCGGCAAATTGATCCCGATGGACGAAGCATTGATTGAAAAGTTGCAGGAAACCTATCCATGGTATGCTAAATTCACCATTCCTGCCGGTACCTACAGCGGTCAGGATGAAGATATCATGACTTCCGCAATTAAAATCACTATCTGCACATCTGCCGATGTACCAGAAGATGTCATTTATGATTTGACCAAAACATTCTGGGAAAATATTGATACACTGTCCGAATCTCAGAACATTTTGAAATCTTGCTCCGTAGAAAATGCCGTTACAGACTTAGCTGGTCTGCCTATTCACGATGGCGCCGCAAAATATTACAAAGAAATCGGCGTATTAGAATAGCCTTTTCCGAATAAAATACAAGCTGCCACGTTGGGCCGTTTTTCGTGGCAGCTTGCTTTGTTTTCCTATAAAAAATTACATACATTTTAGAAAGGATTGTTTTTCATGAAAAAAATCGGTTTAACAGGAATTTACTTTCCCGGCGCATTGGAAGCGCTACATGAGAATATACCAGAAGGATTTGAGCTGGTAGAAGGCATTGAACCAGAAGATTTTCCCAAGCTGGCAGAATGTGATTATTTAATCACCCGTTTAAAAGTAGATGAATCGTTACTTCACACTACGCCCAAATTAAAATTGATTCAGCGTTGGGGCGCTGGCTATAACGATATGGATTTGGAGGCTTGGGGCAAGCGGGATATTCCTATCTCCACCTGTCCTGGCGTCAACAGCGGAATTGCCGCGGAGCTCACCATTATGCTGATGCTTGCTGTATACCGCAATTTGCTGCCAATCAACCGCAAAATTCTCAACAACGTATGGCCAAAAACTGAATATTTTGGCCGTTCCTATATGATTAACGGTAAAACCGTAGGGATTATCGGCCTTGGCAATATCGGCAGCAAGGTAGCCAAATTGGTTACTGCATTTGGCGCCACAGTACAATACTATGATATTGAGCGAAAAACGGAACTGGAAGCAGAATATGGTTACAAATTCGTTTCTCAGGATGAATTGCTGCGCACCTCTGACATTGTCACCCTGCACACGCCATTGACAGATTTAACCCGCGGGATGATTGATGCGCAGGCATTGGCAAAAATGAAACCACTGGCCGTCCTGATTAATGCTGCCCGTGGCCCGATTGTAGATGAAGACGCTTTGGTTGATGCACTGGAACATCATCGCCTTCTCGGCGCCGGACTGGACACCTATGCTCAGGAACCTCTGCCACCAGACAACAAATTAGTGCGTTTAGATAATGTAGTAGCCTCTGCTCACGCTGGCGGCAACACCAAAGATAACGATATCAATATGGTAAACTATTGTTACTCTAACATTTTGAATTTTGAAAATCATCGTCCCTTCAATTCCAAACGGGATGTAGTCAACAAACAATATTTAAAAACACCGGTACTTGATTAGACGATAGACTGCGAAAGCAGCACTAGAAGATACTATGAACACTATTTTCAAAAACGGCGTAGCCTACAAGCTATGCCGTTTTTCCATTCTGCAGCATTTTTTCATTTTTGAGAATGTTCTGTTTTATAATTTTCTCCCCACACAACCATTGCATCTAAAATCGGCTTCAAACTGTATCCTGTTTCTGTCAGGGTATATTCGGTATGCGGCGGCACTTCTGGAAATACCTTGCGAGTGAGCAATCCGCTCTCTTCCATAGAACGCAAATTTGCAGTCAAAACCTTTTGCGATACATTTCCGATTGATTTTTTTAATTCTCCGAAACGTTTTGTTCCCTCTAATAGATCACGAATAATCAACACCTTCCAACGGTCGCTGATCAGCATCAACGTTGTTTCTACTGGACAAGCTGGTAATTCCTTCTCCATAAAAAGACCCCTTTTCTCTTTATAGTTTCTTTTGGATACCTACAGTATCATGAAATGCTTACTATACAAATTTTACTTACGGACATATTATAAGCTTACAATCGGAAAAAAACAATCGACAAATTCATTTCAAGAAAGAGAATATCCTTTGACAACGCATGGACAGGAACTATCCAAGTTGTCCGTGTCAGAACAAAATATATTTACAAAAATTTCTGACAAATGAGCACGACAAATTAAAAAAAGCTCATCGTTACACATTGGTAACTATAGCACAATATTGTGCGTACTTCACACACCGGTAAAAGGCAGTTATACTATCCTTAGAAACAAAAAACAATTAAAAAAACGGAGGTAATCACTATGAAAATTGCAGTTATTTGTGCAAATGGAAAAACAGGTAAGTTGATTGTAAAAGAAGCTGCGGAAAGAGGACTGGATGTAACCGCTGTTGTGCGGGGAGAGAACCACACCGTCGCTACACAGGTTATCAAAAAAGACCTGTTCGACTTGACCGCATCTGATTTAGAGGACTTTGATGTAATCATCGACGCCTTCGGTGCATGGACGCCGGAAACACTTCCGCTGCACAGTAGTTCGCTGAAACACCTTTGCGACCTTACGAGCGGCAAAAATACCCGGCTTCTCATTGTCGGCGGTGCTGGCAGTCTGTATGTAAATGCAGAGCATACCGCCCAGGTCATGGACGGTCCAGATTTTCCTGACATTTTCAAACCATTGGCCTCTCACATGGGTAAGGCATTGGAGGAACTTCGCACCAGAGATGATGTAAAGTGGACATATGTGAGCCCTGCGGGAGATTTTCAGGCAGAAGGAGCTAGAACTGGAGACTACATCCTGGGCGGTGAGGAATTGACGCTGAACTCCAAAGGTCAGAGCGTAATCAGCTATGCCGATTATGCAATCGCTATGGTTGACGAAGCAGTAAAGGGAAATCATATCCAGCAGAGAATTTCCGTTGTCGCGGAATGAGGAATTATGCGGGAAAGATACATTATCTGAAAAGTATTCCATTTCTATACACAACAATAAAGAACTTAATCAAAACGGACAGCGCATGTAAATGTACGACCTGTCCGTTTTAATTTCTGATAAAAAAGAATTAGGAATATTGCTGGCGCAAAAAAAGTAAAAATGCTTTCGCTGTAGGCGATAAAGGCTTTTTTTGAGAAGTAAGATAGCAGAAGTAAAATATAACAGGCGGTGATAATGGCATTAACGTGAATTTTTTCTTTTTTGCATAGAACTTTTCAAACTCTCTGTTGGTAACCATACCAACTGCTAATTTATTTTCTATCATATTTCTCTGTACTTCAATAGAATTAATTTCATAATCCAAGTTTTTAGATTTGTGCTTCGATAAAGAACAGTCATATTTATATGAAACAATAGGAAATTGCGGATATAACTCTTTAGAAAAATAAGAACAGTCTTTTTTATATAATGCTTTTGGCAGACAAGCAAAAATCTCTTCACATGAAAAAGTAGACAGGGAGAGTCCAAGATCTTTTAGTTTCGTTTGAACTTCAGAGTCATAAAAATCATCCTCACGGAAAGTAAGAAAACCAATATCAATCGCATTAGAAGAATCGGTTGAAAACATTTGTAAAATGTCATTTAAAGAAACATTTTTAATATGAACTTTCACTTGAGGATATCGCTTCAGAAAAAGGGGTAATAGAGAATTCAAGTAGGTATCAACGATACGGGAGATACTGACAATCTGCAAATCTCCTCGTAAAACTTTTGAAGAAAAAGAACTTGGATAATTCTGTCTAATTGCATCATATTCTTGTAAAATATTTTTTGCTTTTTGTACAACAAATAAACCATCCTCAGTCAAAGTGACTCCTTTAGAGGAACGTAAAATTAATGTTGTAGATAATTCATTTTCAAGACTGCGTATCGATTTGGAAACGCCCTGATGACTAATAAAAAATTTTTCATCTGTGGCAGTTATAGAGCCGCTTTCTGATAAATCACAAAGGTAAGCTAATTGATCCATATTCATATGTATCACCTCGTGTAATAACTTACATTTAGCAAGGTTTTTATTTGTTTGTATACAAAAGTATAATCCATCAGGCACTATTCTGCAACTAAAAGTTGCAGAATAGTGCCTGATGTTTTGGTTGCTGGACGATGAATGATATTTCATATAAAATAAATACATACAAATCATTGAATTAACCGGTTATTCCATGAAAAGTAAATAATAGAAATTGATTGAGTTTTTCCAAAGATAGGAGGACACAATATGTCTACATCAACAAAAACAACTGCTCCAATAAAATTAAGTTATTGGATTCATGGAATCGTTTTTTTAATTTTAACGATTGGCATCGGCTTGCTGCCTCCATTCGGACAAATTACCGAATACGGTATGGATATTTTAGGTATCTTTATTGGTTTGATTTATGGATGGACCTTTATTGGTTTTCTTTGGCCCAGTTTATTTGGTTTGGTCGCATTAGGTTATACAGATTTTGCTGCAAATGTAACAACTGCAACGGCAAGCGGATTTGGAGAATCCCTTGTATGGCAAGTATTTTTTATGATGATCTTTGCCGACATTTTACGTCGTCTTGGATTAACAGAATTCACCGGTTATTGGTTACTTAGCAGAAAAATCTGTGTTGGAAAACCATGGATACTAATTTTTTTAATTTTCACAACAGCATTTATATGTGGAGGAATTATCTCTCTGTATGGAACAATCTTCATGTTGTGGGCAATTTGTTATAACATTTTTGAAATCTGTGGTTTATGAAAAAAGATCCATGCTTTGCACCTATATAATAGGCGGCATTGTTTATATGGCGGCAATATCTTGTATGGTATTTCCATTCAGACCATATCCATCCGTAGTACTAGGCCTTTGTGCTAAAGCAGGAGCAACAGCTGTTCCATTTGTTCCGTGGCTTATCATTGGCTTGTTAACTGCATTTGGCATGATCCTTTTATATTTGTTGGTAGGAAAATTTTTATTCCGTTTCGATTTATCTTCAATTGCAAATATGGGAGATATGTTCGCAGAAAAACGTAATACTAAAATGAATTCAGATACAAAACTAGGTGTCATCATTTTAGCACTGTTTATATTAATCTTGATTATAGTTGGCTTATTGCCCGCCAGCATACCTTTTGTTGCCTTTTTGAAAAAAGCTGATATGTTAGGATTGGCTCTTATCACAATTTGCATTAGCTTAGTTTGGAGAAGAAAATCTGGCGAACCCTTAATGAATTTCAATGATTTAACTCATGCTGTTAGTTGGGACATTGTCATAATGTTTGCCGTAACTTTGCCAGTCAGCGGCGCACTTGGAACAGAAGAAACAGGCATAATGGCGACAGTTATGCAGGCTCTAATGCCGATAATAAATGGCTTAAGCCCATTAGCTTTTGTCGCAGCTACAATTATTGTATTAGGATTGATAACTCAGGTAGCACATAATCTAGTACTGACGATGGCATTCACGCCATTATTAGCGCAAATTGCAGCAGGTTTTGGAATTAACCCTATTCTTTATGGCTTCCTGTTAGTCACCATGTTACAATGCGCTGTCGCAACACCAGCAGCATCAGCACAGTCTGCGATGGTATTTGCAAATAGTGAATGGGTGAATCCCAAATTTGCTTATGCAACCGGAATAAGTTTTGCAATTCTTTCCACGGTAGTTCTTATTTGTATTGCTTTTCCTATTGGCGCATTGCTGTTTTAACATTCTGCTAAAAATAATAACATATAAGTGTAAGTGATTATAATTTGTACTGAGAGAAATTTTTCTTTTAGTACAAATTATTTTA
>DKVF01000053.1:18167-21938 GCA_002491065.1 Peptococcaceae bacterium UBA7185 | reverse complement strand
ATTCTATATAATTTTGTTGTTGTTTTTATTATAGCTTTTCTTATTATCCACTGCAATATATCATGTTTTATCCATCTATAACAATTTATCATTGCGACCTATTGTCTAGTTTGTGAAAAGAATACACTTCACAAATCAAGCAGAAAGAGTATAATAAAGATACCACTATTTCGGGAGGTGAAACGATGCGTCTGGAGGATATGAAATATTTTGTAGAAATTGTAAAAGCCCGCTCCATCAACGGAGCATCTAAAACATTATACGTAGCGCAACCCGCCTTAAGCCGTTCTATTACAACACTGGAAAAGGAACTGGGTTTTCCTCTTCTCGAACGCTCCAAACAGGGGATTACACCCACAAAAGAAGGACTTACGGTATATACGGACTGCGTGAAAATGCTGCAGCTTTACGCGGATTGCAATCGTAAATGGCAAAATATCGCTTATGAAACTTCCGATGTCTGCACTGCAGTGCAGATTGTCGCCTTGCCTATGATTTGCAACAGCACCATGAACCAAGTATTTTTTCAAATCGCGCAAAACTATTCCCGTATTCATCTCACCTTATTTGAAAAGCAGCTGCATGAGGTGCTCCAGACAGCAGTCGCACAGCCCAACACGCTTGCCCTCAGTCACTATAACGAACAGACAAAGGGAGATATATACGCCTTTGCCAAAGCCCACCACATGCAGATTATTCCGCTTTTTGACGATGAATATAAAATATTTACCAGCTCTAACAGCTCATTAGTCGGCAGAGAGCTCACACAAAGCGATTTGAAAAACTGCACACTGGTCAGTTATTCTGACCACAGCATAGAAAACCGAGAGGAATTCATTGCTGCTGGCCTGACGGGCTTAGAATACCTTTTCCAGCAAAAACTGCATCTGAGCAATTACCACGCTATGATGCAAACTGTAGTCGCTACACAAAGTCTCATGGTCTCAGCCGATCTCATGACCCAAGACAACATCTACAGAAAAAATGGCAGTTTAGTCGCGCTAAACGTGAAGGATTTTGTAACGGTTCTTTCTATTAAATCAAACCCAGCAAATACCACCATGGCAATACCAGTACCCAAAACAATACCAGCGTAATGCCCATTTTAATAATGTTATATTTCATGAATTCCTTCATGCTCATCACACCAAAACCGAACATAACCAACAAATATGCATTTTCATAGGGGAAGAATACCATGTCATTGGCGAAGAACATTGCCATAAAGGGCAACGCCGGATAGGCAATCCCCAAGCCAGTGCCCAGTGCCGCCAATGGACCGGGAAACATCCCCTGCATGGCAGATGGTGTCATCAACACATTCATAACGATACCGAAAATGATACACAAGAATAAGAATACTGGTTTGGGACAACCAGCCAACAATGGCGTCACATAGGTACTGATTGCCGGACCGATTCCCACTGCTCCACCTACAGTACCAATTCCCATGCAGGAAGCGATAAACACGATGAATCCAAGATTCACGTTATCTAAAGATTTTTTTCTTGTCGCGATATCCATTCCCGGCAAGAATGCCAGCATGGGAATGAGTATAAAACCGTAGTTAGCATCCAACTTATGAATGGGCTGCAGCAGAATATAAGCAAACAATAACACAACTAACACGACTGTCTTTTTCTCTTTTACCGTCAATTTCCCCAATTTTCCATACTCGGTCTCAAAATATTCCTGTCCGCCGTTTATAGTCTTTGCTAGCTTATACAACTTGATAAAAATGAACACAACAATGAACTGAATGATTGTGAGCGGTAAATTATACACCATTGTTGCCCAGCCAGCCATCTCAAAATCCGGTACAGCCATCTTCACGCCGTTGCCCCAAAGTGCGGGAACCACTGGATTATAAACAAAATTTAACGCAGCAGTAGAAACAATCTGCCCTACAATCATAATCAGAATGCCTTCCTTGGTGTTTTCCAGATGCAGCGCTTTTACCACACCATAGCACAGCACCAATGTCACCATCCAACCGTTGGTAAATGTCATAAGCATGACACATAACCCGGCAATCAACAACGCATATAAAATCTTTGCAAAGCTGCCCTTGCATTTTGTGCCTGCCCACAACACAATACGCTGCAGCAAGCCACTTTCATCCAGTATGTTGGCAAAAATCATCCCACCAATTACCATAAAAATCATAAAGCTGCCAGACCAAATCCCCAAAGCCGTGTTGACCGGCGCAGCGCCTAAAATTACATACAAAACCGGCAGCAATAAACCTACAAGCATATTAGGCACCAATTCAAAAGCCGCCAGGGACAGCGAGAACACCGTCGCCACCAAAAAAGCCCGCATTTCAAAAGTAAAGATATCATTTACCGGAATCAAATAAATACATATGGATATTAAAATTGTTGCAGCCCATTTTATTTTTGCCGCATTTGACATAATTGTTCATTCCTTTCTGAAAGAAGCTAAAAATGTTAAAATTTCATCTTATCAAAAACAGGAAATGATTCGCGCAAATCAAAACTATTTATGTCTACGATTATACAGAATGAATGTCAATTTGTATAATGCTTGCTCAATATATACTGTTATACTCAACGGGTATAACGTTTCAAATAAAAAAGGAACCAAAGAGGTCACAGATGACCTCTTTAGTTCCTTTTCGCATACTACCACTTTTTATCTTTTGCCTTTCGCTGTTTCGTCTATACGTTGTGCTTCTTGCCGCAGACACTTTGTCCGGTACAGCTAGAGCATCCGCAACTGCAATATTGTCCAGCGCGCCACTGTTTACACTTTTTGTAGACTACACTGCCTGCATAAAAACTAATGACCGCGCCAATCAGAACTGTTGCCAGCATCGCTTGTCCTCCTTAAAAAATCAACAAACCCAATCGATATACAATAAAAGATACAAGCCAAGCAACGATTAGCTGAAATACCATGGCTTGCCCTGTCCATTTCCAGCTGCCTGATTCCCGTTTGATGGTTGCCAGAGTAGCAGTACAAGGTGTATACAACAGACAGAATGTCATCAAAGCATAGGCATTGACGCTGCCAAAGCCAACTGCCGCCAAAAGGCTGACCATATCATCCATCCCAGCCTGAGAGTTCAGGTTGCCAATTCCAAACAATACGCCGCAGCTGGATACCACCACTTCTTTCGCCGCAATTCCAGAAATCAGCGCCACAATAATCTGCCAATAACCCAAGCCAATCGGTGCAAAGACTGGTACCAACGCTTTTCCGATAATAGCTCCGAAGCTCTGTCCCATATCGTCCACTAAACCGCTAGGACCGCAATTCAATAATCCCCAAACGATGATAGACGCAACAAAAATCACGGTACCTGCTCTGGTGAGATAATCCTCCACCTTTTCCCACACATAAATGGCAATACTATGGGCATTGGGTGTTTTATACTCCGGTAACTCAATAAGCAGATTATTCTGACTTTCTTTTTTGTCAATCCACTTCAATACCAGCGCGGTAATCAACGCCACCGCAATCCCTAAAATATACATGGAATACGCTACCAGCATCGCGTGCTCTGCAAAAAACATTTGTGAAAACACAACATAGATAGGCAGACGCGCACTGCAGGACATAAATGGAGTAATCAAAATCGTTTTGCGGCGATCCCTCGGATCCTCCAATGCTCTGGAGGCCATAATTGCCGGTACAGTACAACCAAAACCCAACAGCATAGGAATAAACGCCCTTCCTGACAGTCCCAAACGTCCCATAATACCATCCATCACATAAGCCACACGGGCCATGTAGCCGCTGTCCTCC
>DKVF01000053.1:4790-17865 GCA_002491065.1 Peptococcaceae bacterium UBA7185 | reverse complement strand
GGGCCATGTAGCCGCTGTCCTCCAAAAAGGCCAATGCTAAAAACAGGATAAAGATATTGGGCAAGAATGTCAGAATGGTACCCACACCGGCTACAATGCCATCTACAATCAAAGAAACAAGCACTTCATTTACCTGAAAATACGTCAGACAATTCAAAATCCCCATAGAACACCAATCAATGGCTGCTTCTACAAAGGTTTCTTTCAGCCAATCGCCGATATTGAAGGTAAGCGCAAATACCAACGCCATAATCCCTAAAAACACTGGTACACCCAATACCGGATGGGTCAACAGCTGGTCCATCTTATCGGTGAGCTGTTCTTTTTTCTCTTTGTTCATCAGAACTTCGCCAATAATTTCTTCTATAAAATCATACTTCTGATTGATAATATCCTTTTCATAGCTGCGGTCCATAACTTCCGGCAAATCAATAGGATAGCGTTTCATAATGTCTGGATCCTGTTCCAGCAATTTCAGCGCATGCCAACGATAGTTTTTCATATCGGGATAACGTTGCTTCAATACATCTATGATGGCATCAATTTTGTCTTCAATCAAGTCGCTGTACACCATCGCATATTCTGTATGATGATCATGTTTATGCGTACTGTTTTCTTCCAACTCATCATGATCATGCACAAAGATTACTGGTTCTTCCTTATCCATATGATGGGCCACCGCATGCATTAAAATATCCAGACCGCGTTTTTTGCGCGCCGACACCGGGACAACCGGAATACCCAGCATCTCCGGCAACCGATGCATATCAATCTCCATGCCCCGTTCTTCCACAATATCCATCATATTCAATGCCAGCACTACTGGTTTTCCCAATTCGATAAGCTGCAATGTTAAATATAAATTGCGCTCCAGCGCAGATGCGTCTGCAATATCCACAATAACGTCCACATCATCACTCAAGATAAATTCACGGGACACTTTTTCTTCCATTGTATAGGAGGTAAGACTATAAATGCCAGGTAAATCTACTAATTTAAATGTATGCTCATGATATTGCATGGAGCCTTCTTTTTTTTCTACTGTTACACCGGGCCAGTTAGCCACTTTTAATTTGGCGCCAGTATATGCATTAAACAGTGTAGTTTTCCCACAGTTGGGATTGCCCACAAAACCGATATTTATTGTATCTTTCATTTTGCGGCCTCCTCAATCAGGATGCCTGCTGCAATATGCTGCCCCAGCGCAAAGCGTGTTCCCCGTACTTTCACAATCAGCGCGCCATTTTGTTTTTTATTTAATACTGTGATCTGCGTTCCTGCCGTAAGCCCCAGAGCTTCCAAGCGACGCTCCACGGGAAGTTCCAACCCAGATACATCCACCACCTGATAGGTACATTCTATATGACCGTCATTCAAATTCAAGGTCATGACCTCCTCATTCGTTTCTACTGAATTATAATTTACCTTAAATTTTATCACGCTATGCTACAAATTGCAATGCAAACCCGCTTTTACTTGCATATGTCTTACTCCCATTTTTTGTATTAAAATCTCTTTTTCCCAACTCCTATACTTATATTTCATACCCCCTCACCAATTCCCAATTCCACAAAAAAGTTGTTGTACCATCGAGTTTTCGATTGCACAACAACTTTATCTGATTATTTTCTTTTATAAAAGAATTCCTAAGTAGGATAATCCATTCTCAATATATACAGCCAAAGGCTTTTTCCCTGTCAAATAATAAACTGCAGCTTGCTGATCAGGATGCCGGTGGTAGCGTTCTTCTTTTAAGGCTAAATAGTTTTCTTCGGGAGATTTTCCCACCTTACGATATTCATCATTGCGACCTAGCAACATCAAAGCCTCTAAGGTTTCTACACTTTCCCGCTCTAAGGTCATCAGATAATCGTTCAGTGCCTTTTCTTCTGGAAGATAAACGCCCCACTTTTTAGGACCATGCTCTGCCTCATAGGCTTCTCTGGCAATTTCTCTTTCTGCTGCTAGACGCATCGTTTCTTCAATGATATCTTTTTCTTCTGCAAACATAAGCGTTCTCCTTTTACTGATATTGTCTCATATATTATATTGCATCTTCTGTCGGTACAGGCTCCGACACTTCTGGTTTTAGCACTTCACCAGGAATCCCGCCGGGCTGTGTCGGCTGCACGTCAGGAGTCGAAGGTTCTGCAGGCAACTCTGTTACCGGCATGTCAACTGGCTCATTTACCTCCGACTGTCCCCCAGAACTGTTTTCATTCCCTTGGTTGTCTGGTTCTGTAACATGGTTATTGTCACCTTCGGACGGTTTGGGCTCTGTCGGCTGATTTGGGTCTTCCTGCAGCAACTTATCATCACTTATCGTTGCGTCTTTTTCTGCCTGTTCTTTTTCTTTTTCCTCTTTTTGACGCTGCTCTGCGGTCAATTTCGACTGACGATTACTTTCCTGCTGCGCAACACTATTCATATCTACCACATTCAAACTGGTAATTGCCGTAGAATATGGGTTGAAATACTGATTTACAATTTCTAAGATTTCTGCTTCATTGGGCAAATAGTAAGACAGACGGTTCACCATACGTGCTTCCCCAGGCAGTACAAACATCTGCAAATCTGTGCTCATATCTACCTCTAATGCTTGCTTCCCAAACCAAAGCATTTCACCATTAGTAAGGTCTGTGTCGGTATTGCGCAAAACGATTTCTGCCAATTTGGGCAATTTTGTAATGGTAGATGCTGAAGAAAGCTGCTTCGCTACAGCTTCGACAAAGAGTTGCTGTGCTTTTACACGTCCCAAGTCGCCTTCTGCATAACCACTACGATACCGCACAAAACCCACAGCCTGCGCACCATTTAAGGTTTGTAGTCCTTTATTAATATGAATATGCAAATCCTGATAAGGGTCATCATAATTCATGTTGCGGGGTACATCAATGGTCACGCCGCCGATAGCATCAATAAGTTCCTCAAAGGCGCTAAGATTTACTACAACATAATTGTCTACCTCAAAACCTAATAAGTATGATACTTCTTTTTTCAGGTTGTCAATATTGCCTTTTCCCTTTTTGGCGCCGACTGCATAGGCCGCGTTAATCTTTTTCACAGAACGACTTACATTGGACATGGTGTCGCGAGGAATACTTAATACATTAGCTTTATTATTTACACTGTCTAAGGACATCACCAAAATTGTATCCGTGTTAAGACCTACCTTATCTGTTCCTACTACCAACACATTATAGATGCCGTCTTCCCGCTCATCTTGCCGCTCAGAATCTTCTTCATGTGATAAGTTTTCTAACGATGGCGGTTTTATACTCATACCGGCCATAGCTAATCCACTTACTATTAGAATAAGAATTACACAGAGAATTATCGCAATAGCTTTTTTACGCACTTTTCTCTTTTTTTTCGGGTGCTTTGTATGTTTTTCAGCCCGATTACGACTGTTTTTTTCCTGTTCCAACCCCAATGGTAAACACTCCTTTTATACAGAAACAATAGAATAAGCATAGTACTTTTTTCGACAATGCCCAAGCTTCTTCCTGTCTATTAGACGATTACTGCACTAAAAAAGTTCTTAATTCTGCAAGATAATTCTCTTTATTTAAATAAAGTCTCTCTAATACAATCTCATCTACCGGCGCTACAATTTGCTCCAGCATGATGAATACATCCTCTGCAGAAAGTTTAATGCAATCTCTTCCTTCTATTTTCTGCGCCAAAGCATCTGCCATTTTTCCCAGCAGCTCCAGTGTCACCGGCCTGTCCACTGCCAGCAATGTCAGCCATTCTGCTGCCTTTACCTGAATTTCATTATTTACATACAGCGCATAATAATGCCCGCTTTCTTCCTGCAACAATACTGCGCGCAAAATCTGCTGTACATCCTTAGGCTGTAGGTTTTTTCCGCGGAAATGCTCAATAATATACTGCATCGCGACAGACATCAAGGTCTGCGCCTTTACCGTGTCTGTCTGCTCAATTACCTTATACATGCGATAGATTGGCTCCATCAGTTTTGCTTCTCGATACCTTAAAACCTGTTCATCCATCACTTCTGCTCCTTCATGACTTCAATTTCTCGAATAAAGGTCTGCACATCGTCAAATTCCTTATACACAGAAGCAAACCGCACATAAGCCACCTCGTCAATATCCATCAGCCGCCGCATAATATAGGTACCGATTTCACTAGTAGGTACCGCAGCATACTGCTGTTTTAAATCCTTTTCTACCTCCAGCACCAGCTGTTGTAACTGTTCAATTTCAATGGGGCGTTTTTCGCATGCCTTGGCCAGCCCCTTAAGCAGCTTAGAGCCATCAAATAATTCCCGCCGACCGCTTTTTTTGATGACAACCAGTGGTTTGTCCTCAACTTTTTCATATGTCACAAAGCGCTTTCCACAAACGATACATTCCCGTCGACGGCGAATAGAATTTTCTTCCTCAATTAATCTGGTATCTAATACTTTACTATCACTATGGCAAACAGGACATTGCATAGGTTTGTCCCTCCTTTATTAATCAAAAGCTACATTTTTTGTTTTGTCGTACTGCCAAATCCACCATTACGTACCGCTGTCACATTATCATCTTCCGTGATTCCAAAAGGCACAAAAATACCCTGCATAAAGCCCTGTCCTACCTCCACTGTCAGCATTTTTCCGTCTTTACTGTCGTTGGTGATTTTGGCAAAAATGTGACCTTCATTGTCAGAATAAAAATAGTCACTATCTATAATCCCTACTGTATTATTGAGCTGCAACCGATATTTAAAGCCCAGCCCACTACGGGGATAGCATTGTAATACCCAGCCCTCGCGGATTTCTGCCCGCACACCGGTAGGAATTTTTATCGTTTCACCAGGTGCCAGTGAAAAGGTCAAAGGACTAAAAAAATCATATCCCGCCGAACCAGCTGTGGCTCTCTCGGGCAATTTAAGATTCTCATACACATCAGCATCTACTGCTTGTCCGAAAGTATCCTGCCACCCCTTTTCAAACTGTGCTTCACTTACTTTATAAAATCTGGCAACTCTATACATAGCACACCTCAATTTTTAAAAAATTTTATGTCTATTTTAACACAAATTCATGCCAAGGTACATAGATTCACGCAAAAAACCTTTAGACGCCATAATTTACATTCCTGTCTAAAGGTTTTTACTGTTTCAAATAAATATTTATTTTACTCAGACCACAATACGATTTGACCCAACCGCAAAGTCTCTTTCACATTAATGACCCGTTGATTAGAACTGCCCCGCCAGTGCAGCTTCACATCTCGTTTGGCAATTTCAAAAGGACCATCTACAATCACATCTATCAGTGAAATAAACGGCAATTGCTTAATCTTATCCCATACAAAACCTGTATACAGCCAAATCGTTTTGCGCGGGTACTTTTCTTTTATTTCTCTTATGAGCCCTTCCACGTCAGCTCGATTTTCCGGATGTAATGGATCGCCGCCGCTAAACGTAATTCCAGAAATATAGTCCTTTTCCAAATCCGCCATCACTTCATCGTGCGCGACTTCATCAAAGGGCACGCCGCCTTCAATATCCCAGGTAATAGGATTTTGGCATTCTGGACAATGGTGGGTACATCCTGCTACCCACAGCACTACCCGCAAACCATCGCCATTCAGCATATCATCATGCGTAATGTTATGATACCGCATTACATACTCTTCCTTTCTGAAATCTCCACCATCTTCGCATCATTTAGACGCGTGTCCCCTTTTACACGGGAATATGACAGATACCCATTCATGCGTTCAATTTTGGTCAAATTTTTGCTACCGCATTTGGGGCATACATCCATTTCCAATTCCTGATGTCCACAATCATCACAATAAGCCAACGATAAGTTCACGCCCTCGTAAAAGCCCATATCCATTGCCCGACGTACCAATGTCCGCAAGGCTTCAATATTATAATCAATGGGATATTTTACATATTGGATTTTGCCGCCGTTGCACAGCTCCCAAAAACGATATTCCAGATCTTGTTTTTCAATAGGCGTAATGTCCTCCGACACATGGCAATGAAAACTATTGCTCACGTAGGCATGATCCGACACATTTTCTACAATCCCAAATTTCGCACGGAATTGCTGCACCTGCAAACCAGTTAAGGATTCTGCAGGCGTTCCATAAATTGCATATAGATTTCCGTCTTCTTCCTTGAATTCATTAATCTTTTGATTGATATGCTCCAACACTTCCAAGGCAAATGCGCCGTCTTCTACCAGTGATTTTTTATTGTACAGCTGCTGTAACTCATTCAAAGCGGTAATACCAAAAGAGGCGGTAGCTGTTTTCAATAATGGTTTTATTTTATCATGAATACCCAAATGCCCGCCATAGAATCCGCCTTCACAGTAAGCCAGCGGATTGGTAGAGGCCCGCATTTCTCCTAAATAATCATAAGTACGGATATGCAGTTTGCGAATCAAATTCAAATAGTAGTCCAACACTTCATAAAAGTCGCGGCTTTCCTGCCGTGATTTTGCCAAAATCATGGGAAGATGCAGGCTGATTGCGCCTATATTGAATCTGCCCACAAATACCGGCTGGTCCTCTTCGTCTGCCGGATTCATCCCGCCCCGTTCATACCAAGGGGACAGAAAAGCACGGCAGCCCATGGGGCTAATAATTTTCCCGTATTTTTTGTACATACTGGCCACATAGCCTTCACCGGTCAGACTCAACCAGTCTGGGTACATGGTTTTGCTGGAGCAAGCGATTCCTGCCTCAAAGACATCTTCACAACATTTTCCTTCTCCATGCAGCTCTTTATCATAGAGGAATACAATTTTAGGGAACAAGACTGGTTTTTTGAATCCTTTTTTTCCTTGTCCACCCTGACGCACCTCAAACATAATAATGGAAGCCATCTTGGCAAAACGGCCGGTTCCAGTACCGGTGGTTACAGTAATGAAAGGATAATCGCCCCGGCTGGAACCAACAGTGTTAAATTTATATTCCCACCCTTGAAAACCCTGACGGAATTCATATTCAATATTTTTCATTGCTTCTTCTTCGGCCCGTTCCTGAGACAGACCCAAATCCAAATACTTCTGTACGTCTTTAGAATAGCTCAATTCAGCATAAGGCTCCAATATCAAATCAACGCTGGGAATGGTAAACCCGCCGTATTGCTGGCTGGCTGCGCTGAGTACGATATCGCCGATTACGTCAAAAGCTACATTCAGGCTTTTGGGTTCATTGTACCAGAGATTCCCCATTTCAAAGCCGCCTTTTAAGACATTCTGAACATCAAAAAGGCAGCAGTTCATGGTATCGCGGCGCGCCGACATATCATGAATATAAATATAACCCTCTCGGCAAGCCTGTAATTCTTCTGTGGTCAGAAAAAACTTTTGATATAGCTCTTTATTCAACTGATTGAAAATCAAACTGCGTTTCGTAGAGACGAGGGCACTGTCGGTATTGCTGTTTTCCTTATCGCCAATGTACATAATAGATTGACTTTTCTTATATACCTCATCCAGCATATGCACAAAGTCCTGTTTGTAATTGCGATAATCGCGATAACTTTTAGCAACCAGAGGATTGGTATTATCCAAGGCACTTTCCACAATATTATGCATTTCACTGATTGGCACTTCTTTGCTGGTTCTGGAACGCACTTTTGCTTCTACAAAGCCGGAAATGAACTTCAAATCTGATTCTGTAAATTCCACCATCGCCCGATAAGCCGACTTGTTTACCGCTTTCGTCACCTTTGTTACGTCAAACGCTTCTCGCGTTCCATCTTTTTTGATTACAAAATACCCTTCCATGCAGCGTTTCCCCCTCATCTCACACAATTAAATTATAGACAACCGGGCAGAGCGTGTACTTGCCGCCTTCCCGGAATATTCTGCTTCTACTAAATATAGTATGTAAATTTACTTATTAAAGAATTTTTTAACTAAATATAGAAGTATGTTCTTTACTATATCATACTTTCGGAGAAAAAAAAAGTCTTTTCTTTTCATTATTTTTCCCCTTCCCATCCAGAATTCATATAACAAAGCATTGTTGATTTTTATACTCTTTTATAATATACCCTCTTTCGTTATACCAAAAACTTGTACAAAAAAAGGAGATATCCCCACCGGAATATCTCCCTCTCATATACCTATTTATTTTGTTACCACAGACAAGATAAATACAGACACCATAAAGACAACTGCAAATATTTTTGACCATGTCGCAAATTTATCATCCATACCTTTTTTTCCAAAAAAGGTTTCTGCACCACCAGTAATCGCGCCAGATAAGCCAGCACTCTTTCCAGACTGCAGCAAAACTGTTGCAATCAAACCAATCGCGGAGATCACTACAATAATCGTCATCAGAATCTTCACTGAAAATCCTCCTTCACCTATTTCTACTCAATGCACCTATTCTAGCAGATACAGAGAGAAATTGCAATGAAAAAATCTCTTTTTCTTTCTATTTTTCTCCGGCTTTTCTTGCAACTTACTTTTTCAGATTGTAAAAGCTCTTGATTCCATTGTAAACGGCTACATCATCCAGTTCTTCTTCGATACGCAGCAGTTGGTTGTATTTCGCCACACGGTCGCTTCTGGATGGCGCACCGGTTTTAATTTGACCGGCATTGGTAGCCACTGCAATGTCTGCGATAGTAGCGTCTTCCGTTTCACCGGAACGATGAGAAATAACTGCAGTATAACCGGCCTGTTTTGCCATTTCCACTGCTTCCAATGTCTCTGTCAGTGTCCCAATCTGGTTTACTTTTACTAAAATTGCATTTGCAGTATCCTGTGCAATCCCTTTTGACAACCGACGGGTGTTGGTTACAAACAAATCATCGCCGACTAACTGCATCTTTTTGCCCAAGCGTTCCGTCATCATCTTCCAGCCTTCCCAGTCCTCTTCAGCCAGACCATCTTCGATGGAAATTACCGGGTATTTGCTACATAATTCTTCATAAAAATCTACCATTTCAGCCGCTGTTTTTTTCACACCTTCACCGGCTAATTCATAAATTCCATCATGATACAGTTCTGTAGAAGCAACATCCAAAGCCAGATATACATCTTTACCTGGTTCATAGCCGGCTGCTTTAATTGCCTCCACAATCACTGCCAAAGCTTCCTCATTGGAGCCTAAGTTTGGTGCAAAACCGCCCTCGTCACCCACAGCAGTATTGTACCCTTTGCCCTTCAATACTTTTTTCAGACTGTGGAACACTTCTGTCCCCATACGCAACGCTTCACTGAAGGTCTCTGCACCCAGCGGCATAACCATAAATTCCTGAATATCTACATTGTTGTCCGCATGCTTCCCACCATTCAGAATATTCATCATCGGTGAGGGCAATACCTTCGCATTTGCACCGCCGATATAACGATAAAGAGGCAGTCCTGCCGAGTCTGCTGCAGCTTTTGCCACAGCTAAGGATACTCCTAAAATAGCATTTGCACCCAGTTTGCCTTTATTGTCAGTGCCGTCAAGCTCAATCAGAAAACGGTCAATGCCGCTCTGATCTGTTGCGTCCAAACCAATTAAGCCGGGAGCGATTAAAGTGTTTACATTATCTACTGCATTTAATGTTCCCTTTCCCAGATAACGGTCTTTATCCCCGTCACGGAGTTCTACAGCTTCAAAAGCTCCTGTAGATGCGCCGGAAGGAACAGCTGCCCGACCGAACGCGCCATCCTCCAGATAAACATCCACTTCTACCGTTGGATTGCCACGGGAATCTAAAATTTCTCTTGCATACACATCCGTAATCATACTCATTGGAATCTTCCTCCTCTTTATTGAAACAAAGATATTTTTGTTTTTAAACTCTTTATTTATTGGCTTGTTTTCTGTATCATAGTCAACAGCAATTGCAAAATAGCATGATGCCCTACTGAATCAGACTGCTTCCTGTCATCTCAGCTGGCTGTTCTACACCCAGCAATGCCAACACAGTCGGCGCTACATCCTGCAAAGAACCATCCTTTACCTTGCATACTGTAGTTGTCACCGCAATGAACGGAACGGGGTTCGCCGTGTGCGCTGTATGCGGCGTTTTCTTTATCGGGTCAAGCATTTGTTCCGCGTTGCCATGATCAGCAGTAATCAGCAATACGCCGCCTGCCTTCTGCACAGCTTCTGCCACTTCTCCCACACAGCAGTCCACTGTTTCTACCGCCTTGCAGGCCGCCTCCATGATACCGGTGTGTCCCACCATATCGGTATTGGCGAAATTGACCAGTATAAACGGATATTCCCCGCTCTCAATCGCCTTGATTAGCTGTTCCTTTACCTGAACAGCACTCATCTCCGGCTGTAAGTCATAGGTGGCCACTTTAGGCGACGAAACAAGCAAGCGATCCTCCAAGGCATTAGGTTCTTCTACACCGCCGTTAAAGAAAAATGTCACATGGGCATATTTTTCTGTCTCTGCCACACGAAGTTGTTTGATATGATGGTCAGCCAGCACTTTCCCCAATGTATTCTGTAAATCCTGCGGAGGAAAGGCCACTGTTACATCTAATCCGTCTTCATATTGCGTCATGGCCACAAAATTCACATGCAGGTATGTCCGCTCAAATTGAGAAAATTCTTTATTCACAAAGGCTTTGGTAATTTCTCTAGCTCTATCACCGCGGAAATTGAAAAAGATGACGCTGTCTCCCGCGCCGATCTTCGCTACCGGCTGGCCCGAAGCGGTTTTTATCACAGTTGGCAGCACAAATTCATCTGTTGTCCCCTGGGCATAAGATTGCTGCACTGCCTGCGCTGCACTGTCAGCGCTCTCGCCTGTACCTTCGGTCATGGCACGATAGGCCTTCTCAACCCTTTCCCAACGGTTATCTCTGTCCATGGCATAATAACGGCCTGACACCGTTGCAATCTGTCCGATACCTACCTGACGCAGCTTCTTTTCCAAGTCTTCTACAAAACCCAACCCAGTAGACGGTCCCACGTCACGGCCATCTAAAAAGCAATGTACATATACCTCCTGCAGTCCCTTGGCCGCAGCTAATTCCAATAAACCATAAAGATGACTTCTATGGCTATGCACGCCGCCCGGTGACACCAAGCCCATGAGATGCAGCGGTTTCTTCTGCTGCAAACATTCATCCATGACCTGCTGAAACGCAGCATTATCCTGCAGCGTATGGTTGCGCACCGCCTGATTAATTCTGGTCAGTTCCTGATATACAACCCGACCTGCACCTAGATTGAGGTGTCCTACTTCCGAATTGCCCTGCTGCCCGTCCGGCAAACCCACTGCCTCACCGGAACATTGCAGTTGACTATGTCCATAGTTCGCCCACAATCTATCCATATTTTTGGTATTGCTTTTGGTTATCGCATTCCCATCTGTCTGTTCACTGATTCCCCATCCATCCAAAATCATCAGTACAACAGGCATATGTTTTCCTTCCACACATTTCCCCCCTACAATACACACATTATCACAAGCATCACGCATAATGCGCTAACTGAATAAAACTGTCTGCCTTTAAGCTTGCTCCCCCAACCAGTGCTCCGTCAATATTGGGCTGTGCCATCAATTGAGAAATATTTTCTGGTTTAACGCTTCCTCCATATTGAAACCGCACACAGTCAGCCACAGCCTGTCCATACTGTGCAGCCACAGCCTGACGCAAAGCGCTGATTACCTGCTCCGCATCTGCCGCTGTAGCGGTTTTTCCTGTGCCGATGGCCCAAATTGGCTCATAAGCCACAACCAGCGTCCGCAGCTGTGTTTCCGTAAGCCCATTAATCGCTGACAGCAACTGCCCGCTGCACACCTCCACAGTCATATCCTGTTCTCTCTGCTCTAAACGTTCCCCTACACAAAGAATGGGCTGTATCCCCGCAGCATACGCTGCCTGTACCTTTTGCCGCACCAGGGTATCATCCTCGTGAAACAGTTCCCGCCGTTCCGAATGCCCGACAATTACATATCGCACACCCAGTTCCTGCAACATGGGCAAGCTCACCTCTCCGGTAAACGCTCCCTCCGCAGCAGGATAGAAATTCTGCGCACCAACTTCCACGCCACTGCCCGCCAATGCATCTGCCAACACGTCCAGCTGGGTGAACGGCGCACAAATTACGATATCCGCCTTTTCCGTGGTATGCAACAACGGCACCAGCGTTTGGCAAAAGGCAACCGCCGCCGCTCTGTTTTTATACATTTTCCAATTTGCTATGATAATGGGTTTCCGCAAAGCAACTCCCCCATTCTGTTTTTATTTGTCTTGTAATACTTCAATACCCGGTAATTTTTTCCCTTCCAAAAATTCCAGAGAAGCGCCGCCGCCAGTAGAAATATGATTAATCTTGTCGTTCAAACCGAACTTTTCAATAGAAGCTACGGAATCGCCACCACCTACGATAGTATATGCAGCGCAATCAGCTACAGCCTGCGCTACAGCGTTGGTCCCTACAGCAAAAGCATCTACCTCAAACACGCCCATTGGACCATTCCAGATTACAGTTTTCGCATCTGCTACGGCAGCAACATACAGTTTTACCGTTTCTGGCCCAATATCCAATGCCATTTTGTCTGCTGGAACTGCATCCACTGTTACGGTCTGTGCAGTTTCCGGCTGTTCAATGCCGTCTGCCACGGTCAAATCCACAGGAATCAGCAATTTTTTCCCCAACTGCTCTGCATGCTGCAGAATTTCCAAAGCCAAATCAATCTTATCATTTTCCACCAAAGAGGTCCCCATCTCATAACCCTTTGCCTTCAGGAAAGTATTGGCCATACCGCCGCCAATAATCAGACAATCTACCTTTTGCAGCAAATTCTGCACTACACCGATTTTGTCGGAAATTTTTGAGCCGCCTACGATAGCTACAAAAGGATGTTCTGCTTCGCTCAACGCTTTACCCAGCACGGAAATTTCTTTTTCCATCAAAAAGCCCATTACACCAGGCAGGATATGTCCCACTCCCTCAGTGGAACAATGGGCACGATGCGCTGTACCAAAGGCATCATTTACAAATACATCTCCCAGAGCAGCAAGCTGTTTGGCCAGTTCCGGGTCATTTTCCGTTTCACCAGGCAGGAATCGAACATTTTCCAGCATAATAATATCGCCATTCTGCATGGCGTCTACTGC
>DKVF01000053.1:0-4405 GCA_002491065.1 Peptococcaceae bacterium UBA7185 | reverse complement strand
TCTGCCACACGGTCCAGGCGCAGTTCTTCCTTTACTTCACCTTTCGGACGCCCCATATGGGTCATAATGATTACTTTTGCGCCCTGCTCTACCAAATATTTAATCGTAGGCACACCGGCCTGAATTCTCACATCATTGGTAATTTCACCAGTCGTTTTACTTCTTGGGACATTAAAATCTACTCGAATCAACACTCGTTTTCCGGTTAATTCAATGTCCTGCATTGCTTTTTTTGTCATAAATTTATCGCATCCTTCCAATTTTACATACTAAATTTATTATAAACTCTTTTTTATTTTGACGCAATACAGAACCGCTCACTTCCTGTAATTTATGCAAAATTCTCACACAATTTTGTACCACAACCGCAAAAAGCAGACAGCCACCTTGTATCTCATCGGCTGTCTGCTTGTGTGGACGCAAGACCTCCCCCGCGTCAATCGTACTCGTTTTTCTTCGCTCCCTTATCCTTCCGCCGGAGCGTCATATAGTTTTACTACAGTTTGCTGGTCTGTTTCTGCGTCCAGTTCTACATCAAATTGAATTTCTGTGTCTGGCTCCAGCGTTTCAAAAGAAGCTGCTATCGTTTCATCGAAGAACTGATAAACCTGTGCTTCTCCATCCACCAGAATTTCTGCGCTGTGTCCGTCAGCCATTCCCTGGAACACACCAACCTGCGTAGAGATTTCTCCCCGCGGTTGCTTCTCTTCCTGTTGTTCTTCTCTTTGCTGAGCATCATTTGACGGTGTTTCCTTGCCGCCAAAACAACCGCTCATCAACAACCCTGCAGACAAAATCAATACCAGCAGCACCAATACCTTCTGTTTCATCCTGAACCCCCGCTTTCTGTCATTCTATACTTCTATATTATTCGTCTTTTAGCGGATAATTCCTCTTATCTGTAAAAAATAGAATATCTTATTTTCTCGCATACTTCCATTCCAAGAACTCATCATAGGTTCCCACCTTACTCAAAATGCCTTCTTTTTCAATTTCAATGATGCGGTTGGCGATGGTATCCACAAATTGATGGTCATGGGATGCAAATAATAACACGCCTTTAAACTCAATCAGACCATTGTTTACAGCAGTGATAGATTCCAAATCCAAGTGGTTGGTAGGTTGGTCTATTACTAACACATTGGCACCATACATCATCATTTTGCTCAACATGCAGCGCACCTTTTCTCCACCGGAAAGTACATCCACTGGTTTTAACACATCATCACCAGAAAAAAGCATCCGGCCCAAAAATCCTCGCAGATAAGTTTCTGTATGGTCTTTCGGCGTATATTGCTCCAGCCAGCGCAGAATAGACAGCTTGCAGCCATTAAAATAGGCGCTGTTATCATGCGGAAAATAGGACTGACTGGTGCTGACGCCCCACTTGAAGCTGCCCTCATCCGGCTCCATCTCTCCCATGAGAATCTGAAACAACGTCGTCGTTGCAATCTCATTTTCGCCTACAAAGGCCACCTTTTCGCCTTTTTCAATGCGGAAAGAAACGTTGTTCAATACTTTCACACCATCCACCGTTTTGCTCAGATTTTCCACCGTCAGAATTTCCTTGCCTGGTTCCCTGTCCATCTCAAAACCTAAATAGGGATACTTGCGAGAGGATACCGGTAATTCCTCTACTGTCAGCTTGTCTAACAGCTTGCGCCGCGCAGTAGCCTGTTTCGCCTTTGATTTATTGGCGGAAAAACGAGAAATGAAACTCTGCAGTTCTTTAATTTTATCTTCCTTCTTACGGTTCTGATCCCGCATCAGCTTTTGCATCAACTGGCTGGATTCATACCAAAAATCATAGTTGCCTGTATAGATTTTTATTTTCTTAAAATCAATATCCACAATATGCGTGCAAACCATATTCAGAAAGTGACGGTCATGGGATACGACAATCACAGTGCCCTCATAATCCATCAAAAATTCTTCCAGCCAATTGATAGACTGAATATCCAGGTTGTTGGTCGGTTCGTCCAACAAAATAATCTGCGGCTGACCAAATAATGCCTGTGCCAACAACACCTTCACTTTCTGCTTGCCGTCTAAGGCACTCATCATAGAATATTCGATGCCGCTTTCCAGCCCTAAGCCCTGCAGCAGCTTCAATACCTCTGTTTCTGCTTCCCAACCGTTCAGCTCTGCAAATTCTCCTTCCAGTTCAGAAGCCAAAATTCCATCTTCTTCACTGAAATCAGGTTTCGCATACAGCGCATCCTTTTGCTGCATAATTTCATACAACCGACTATTGCCCATAATCACTGTGTCCATCACAGTATATTCGTCATAAGCATAATGGTCCTGCTTCAGAACTGACATGCGTACATTTGCTGGAATAATTACCTCACCCGTGGTGGGTTCCTTTACACCGGATAAAATCTTTAAAAAGGTGGATTTTCCTGCCCCGTTGGCCCCAATGATTCCATAGCAATTTCCCGGTGTGAATTTCAAATTTACATCGGAAAACAGCGTGGTGCCGTCAAAACTTAAACTTACATTGTTTACTGTAATCATAGTTCCTCCTGGAATTTACATATATTTTTTTATTTTTTTCAAAAACTTTTCATAATTGTCCCCTTCGCGTAAATGTTCTGGACAATTTTTATTCGTGAAATCACCATGCTGTTTCACATCGTCAATACTTAAATGATACCTTTTCACCAATTCTGCCGCCAAATGCGCCGCATTATCTACCGCTTTTTCATAGTCTCCATCCTCATTCACGCAAATTTCAATGCCAATACCGCAATCATTCCCGCCGCCTGATACTCCAGAATCACTGGCATGATATCCCCGCTCTGAATCCGGCAAATGGTGATAAATTTGATGATCGTCCACTGTATAATGCCATGATAACGGTATTTCCTTTTGCTCCTCGCTATGCAGATAGCGATTATGCATCGCTGCATCGGCGCCCGCAGCTGAATTTCCTGTTTCATGAATAACCAGCCATTTTATGCGATGAGTTTCCCCTGTACGCCCTCTCCATGCTTCCTCAAGGAAATCGGTATACAAAGGAATTCCATCAATTTCGGACTGCGCGGCATCCAGATAGTGAACCGGCCACAGCAAACCTACCACAGCATGAAGCAATCCGCCAAGAATCAGTAATATTCCCACCAGTGTAACTGCAGCTTGCATCCGTGCCTTTTTTGTCTTTTTCAAGCGATACCGTGTTTTTCTTCTGCTTGCTGTCATCTTCTTTATTCTCCTCATTTCATATCATTTTATTATATCGTAAGTGCACACTATGGGCAAACCATTTTTTTCTACTTTCTTTCTATAAATATATCTAATAAAATACTAAAATCCTATACTATTCTATTCTTCGCACTTGACATTTTTAAGCTCTGCGTCATAATTAGATAGTACGCTATGAAAGTAAGAGATATGATCTTTTTAATCTGCTGACAGATTAAAACGGTCATTTTTTTCTCTTAACCTTACTTAACGACAATTCTATTTATTTAGATTACTTCACTTTTAGAAAGAAGGGGCTTTTTATGGCAAACGTTTTGACAAAAATGGGCATCAGCAAAAAAATGCTTATGATTAATTTTGTGATGCTCTTTGGCGGATTTATCGCTATTTTAAATCAAACGCTGTTGACGCCTGCACTTCCCAGTATTATGAAGGAAATGCACGTGGACGCTTCCACTGCGCAATGGCTAACAACTGGTTTTATGCTGGTAAACGGAATTATGATTCCAATCACGGCCTATTTGATTGACCGGTTCACCACGCGTAAACTATTCTTTGTTTCCATGGGACTTTTTACTTTGGGCACGTTCATCGCCGCCATTTCCAACAGTTTTTCCATGGTGCTTTTAGCTCGCATCCTGCAGGCAGCTGGCGCTGGCATTTTAATGCCTATGGGCCAGACTATCATGCTACTTACCATTCCCAGACAGTACCGCGGTGTGGGGATGGGAATGATTGGTCTGGTAATGGGCTGTGCGCCTGCCATCGGTCCTGTAGTCGCTGGTTTTGTGATTGATGCCTTTGGCTGGCATGTTCTATTTTATGCCATGGTGCCGCTGGCTCTGTTGACTATAGTCGTAGCCTATTTCTATCTGGAAAATATGGGAGAAACTACAGATCTCGATTTGGATATTCCTTCTGTTATATTATCTACATTAGGGTTCGGCGGATTGTTGTACAGCTTTAGTGCCATCGGCTCTTCTGGATTCAGTCTCCTTGTGCTTATTTCATTTTTAATAGGCGCAGTGGCACTGATTTTGTTTATTCACCGGCAGCTTCATATGGAAACTCCGTTGTTGAAAGTTTCTATTCTGAGAAACAAAAAATTTGCAATCTCTGTAGCGCTCACGATGTTAGTGCAGGCTGCTCTGATTGTGGGTTCTGTACTGAATCCAATCTATATTCAGACTATTCGTGGCTA
>DKVF01000079.1:36787-46807 GCA_002491065.1 Peptococcaceae bacterium UBA7185 | reverse complement strand
GCAATATGTTGTCTGTCTTTTTTATGCTGCAAATTTTATGTTTAAGTTTCAGAAATGATACCAATAACAGGAATAGTAAAATCTTTAATAACCTTACGGCAAGAAAATTGCTGCTACTTTTTATCCCTAATTTTTATAGATTGGTTCTTGACATTACTGTATATATACATTATAATAACAGACATGAACTGTAGAAAGATGCTAGGAGAAGTGATGAAAAAACTAGAGAAGCATAGTATCAAAAAGAATCTCTTGAAAGAATATTGGATGAATTTATTAAAAAGGCCAAAGGAGAGGATATATATGTTTAAACCAAATAAACAAGTATTGCGGTGTCCTATCTGTGGTGCGCCGTTACAATTTGACAACCTCAATCAATTTGAAGTCCCCATTGGCTATAGTGTGCACTGTTTAGAATGTTCACAGTATAGCGATATATGGGTAAATGGTTTGCGTGAAGTGCAATGTGGGCAGTGGCATAGCCCTGACTATGAATCGGACTATGGTACAATGACCAAAAAGGAAAAGTGGCAGGAAAGAAAAATTTTGTGGAATTTGAATATGCGAATAGTTTGGCATCGGCTTTCTCATGAAATGAAGCAGATGTTGGGCAATTTGCGTACATGGTATAAAGGTTGTAGTATAAATCAGTACTATAGATAGTTTCTTGTGTTGGCAGTGCAGATGAAAAGCGTCTACCCCATTTTCTGCTTGCTGCACTGCCGACAATTTTGATAAATCGCATTTCTCCAAAAAATGCGAATAATATTCCAACAGCAAAGAAGACTGATGAGTAAAGTTTATTCATTAGTCTTTTTTGCATTTAATTTGAAATAGATTCTTTTGTTTTCTTTAATATATTTCTCCGCTACTTTTAGTTCCTTTGTTTTTTGATTTTGTATAATTACAAAAAATTGGAAGGAATCGGAGACAAGACAGCGAAAAAGATAGTATCTGGAATTAAAAGGAAGTGATTGATTTGGAGTGGAAAATGGAAAAAGATACATTGACAATTTATCCGCAAGGCGATTTGGATTTGGTATCAGCGAAAAAAGTGAAAGAACAAGTTTATTCGTTATTATGTGCTCGTAACGGTTTGAAGATGTTGGTTATGAATTTGGGAGAGGTGCGTTTCATTGACAGTTCTGGTTTGGGTATGTTAATCGGGTGTTATAAAATAATGCACGGGCGACAGGGAAAAATGATAATTTGTGATGCCAATGATAATGTATACCGCATTTTAGAATTATCTGGTATGAAAAAATTAATGTCGGTAATGCGAATGGAACCACAAAGAACTGTGAGGGGTGAAGGAAATGGCAAAAGATAATCGTGTAGCATTAAAAGTGAAAAGTATTGGCGAAAATGTATCCCTGGTACGCATGGTGGCCAGTGGTTTTCTCTATCCCTATGATTTAACTTTGGATGCTTTGGATGAAATAAAAATTGCGTTGTCCGAGGCAGTATCGAATTGTATGATTCATGGTTACGGTGATCGGGAAGATGAAGAAGTGACTGTTACAATGGAAGTAGAGGAGCGACAATTGACAATTCAAGTAGAGGATCATGGCATAGGCATCGCTGACATTGCACAAGCCATGGAGCCAGCTTATTCCACACGAGAGGAACATATGGGTTTAGGATTTGTATTTATGCAAACTTTTATGGATCATATAGAAGTATTTTCCACACCAGGCGAAGGGACTACGGTAATAATGCAGAAACTGTTGCCTGCGACCGAGCAGCAAATTGACGAGGTAGGGTAAGGTGATACCATGGCAGGTAGATTGACCGATATGAATTTACCGCGCTTTCCCTTATTATCTAACGATGAAGTACAAGCTCTGCTGGTACAGGCAAAAGCAGGAGACGAAGCGGCACGAGAGCGCATCATCAATTGTAATTTGCGGTTGGTATTTAATTTGATACAGCGTTTTGCAAATCGGGATTGTGAAATGGAAGACTTATTTCAAATTGGTGTAATTGGGTTGATGAAGGCTATTGACAAATTTGATTCCTCCTATGGGGTGCGGTTTTCCACTTATGCAGTTCCTATGATCATTGGAGAAATTCGCCGTTTTTTACGGGATGACGGTCCTATAAAAATCAGTCGTTCTTTGAAAGAAACGGGACTTCGCATTCGATACACACAAGAGCAGTTGACAAAAGAATTAGGCAGAGAGCCTAAACTGTCAGAGGTAGCGGAGAAGTTAGAATTAACACCAGAACAACTCACAGAAGCCCTGGAGGCTACACAGTATCTTACGTCAATTCATGAAGAATTGTATCAGGACGATGGAGATGCCATTTATGTAATAGACCAATTGGCTGATCGCGAGGATGACGGTAAATTTTTAGAACATATTGCATTAGAAGAAGTCCTGGAACGTTTGCCGAAACGGGAAAAAAACATTCTTTATCTACGTTTTTATCGTGACTGTACGCAAATGGAGGTGGCGCAAAAAATCGGGATTTCCCAGGTGCAGGTATCTCGTCTGGAACGTAGCGCATTAAAAAAAGTAAAAGAAATGCTGTCTTAAAAAACAGTGTGTAACTATGAAGTTTCATGGCTACACACTGTTTTTTTAGGACTGTTAGCGAAATTTTTCGAAAAAATTCAGATATTTTTGAAGAAAAAATTGTATCAGCGGATTGCTTTCAAATTCTTTAGGCAGAATTAGTCCTTGTATAATAGGGAGTTTATCTCGGATTGGCACGACTGTAATATCTGGTATAACCGGGTGATGTTTTGCAGGACTGGAGCCAATATAAAGGAAATTTCCTTCTTTAAGAATATCAAGCAACGAATTTAAATTGCCGATTGAAGATTTTATTTGAGGGGTGCCGATTGCGTGAAATAGGCTATTTAAAAAATCATTGTCTTGATTTGAAATACTATAATCAATAAGAGGTTCATTTAAAAGTGCTTTTAAAGAAGTGGAATTATGATGACGACAAAAATTACTGTTTGTTGCAGCATAAACTGCAGGAACACGAAGTAAAACAGGAATAAACTCAAATCTGTCAGGAATTAGAGCTTGCTGCTGTTCTAACAGATGTACAATACCGATTTGCGCCTCATCCTTCTCCAATGCCAATAGAGTGTTGCAAAAATAGGATTCAATAACCTTAATATGAATGCCAGGCTGAATTGTTAAAATTTCATGAATCAATTGTGCAAACATATCAGAAACGATGCTAGGCTCTTTATAGATACAAATTGTTCCTTCTATATTGGGTGTACTCTTGGCAGAAAAATCTTTTTGCAGAGCAGAAATTTCATCTAGCAGAGGACATATTTTTTCTACGATTAATTTTCCCTCTGGTGTTACTAAAATTCCCTTTGATGTTCGAACTAGAATCGGTGTATGAAATTCTTCCTCCAGTGAAGAAATGATTTTGCTTAATTGCTGTTGGGACAAAAATAATTTCTGGCTGGCTTTATTAATAGAACCACAACGGATGACCTCCAAGAGATACTGCAAATGTTCGGTACGCATAGAATCGCCCCCTATTAATATATTTATCATAACTTATAAGAAGAAACAATACAAGAAGTATTTTGTTGTAACATTTGAAAATTCTACATGAAATTACACACTACACATAACAAAATAAAATACATAAAATTGATATATGGACAAGATGCGTTATATGAGGAGGGAGCATATGGATGAAATAAAACATGTTATAACAGGTGATGTGCTGATCATTGGTTCAGGACTAGCAGGTTCTATGGCAGCAATTTCCTGTTTGGAGTATGGACAAAAAGTAATCGTGGTCAATAAAGGGAAAATGTGTTGGTCTGGTTCAACTGCAGTTTGTGGTGGGAATGATATTGCAGTCTGTTTTCCTGAAGATGATTCTGCTCTTTGGCTAAAAGCCTTTGTTGAGTCGTCTGATTATACAGCTGACCAAAATTGGATAGAGATTTTCCTAAAGGAAAGTTATACACAATTGCTTAAGCTGGAAAAATTGGGCGAAAAACATGGTTTGGAAATTTTCCCAAAACAGAACGGAGCCTTTTGGAGAATCAATCGTGCAATCAATCCTTTTCGCACAGTCCTCTGCAATCTATATTCTGCATTAAAAGCTTTTTCTAAAGAATTAAAAGCCTCAAACGCAGTTTTATACGAACGCATTATGATCACTAAATTGTTGGAACAGGAAGGAAAAATCACGGGTGCCATTGGCATTCATTATCGCACAGGGGAAGTATATCTGTTTCAAGCAAAGGCCGTTGTATTGGCGACGGGGTGTTGCACTTATAAAGCAGATTTGTTTGATGTGTGCGGAGAGGGCTACACGATGGCGTATGAGATCGGGGCGAAAATGATGTCCTTTGATAGGGGCGGCGCCATCATGCGGCCGAAAGATGTGATGCGAGGCGGACTGTTATGTTCTTCGGCTTCCAGCAGTATGGCTAATGCATTGGGCAGTAAGTTGGTGAATCGCGAAGGTGTAGACATTAAGGAGCACATGACGGAGGAAGAGAAAAAACTAGGCAGAATGGGTCAGGATAGAGCAATCCAAAGGGAAATCGAACAAGGCAGGGGGCCTGTTTATGAAGATTTTATCAATTTGCCGGATACTGTGAAAACTGTATTGAGCCAGTTGCGGTGCGCGGCGGTCAAGCGTGTGCAGTTGGAATATGGCAAAAATCCTTTTGTGGAAACGATACCGATGGAACATGTAGAGCAAACTATTACACCAGACCAGAGCAACCGTATGGGTGGCGTATGGATTGACTGTACCGGACAAACAAGCATTGAGGGTTTATTTGCAGTGGGAGATGCATCTTGTCCAAAAATTTCATTTCAACATCCCTACAATGGTTCAGATTTGGGCTGGGCTTTGCTAAGTGGTGGCCGTGTTGGCAAATATGTTGCACAGTATTGTGCAGATATGACCATGAATAGTCAAAGTGATTTGAACGATATTCAAGTGAGAAAAGAAGTGGCACGTTATAGGGCGTTGTTAGAAAAGAAAGATGGAGTAAGGCCAGATGAATTGAAAGAAATGCTAATTCAAATTATGATTCCTTATGATATTCGTCATTGCAACGAAAAAGCCATGGTGCAATGTCTGGACAAAATTCATGATTTTATACAACAGGATTTGCCCAGAGCCAAAGCAGAGAATTTGCACGAATTGCGGGAGGCTTTAGAGGTTTACAGTATGGCCCATGTGGCAGTGATGATTGTGTCCAGTGAATTATATAGAAAAGAAAGCAGAGTTGGTGTTCGTCGAGAAGATTATCCTTTCATGGATAATTTACATTGGAAAAAATGGATTGGATTTGTGAAACATGAGAATCAGATGTGCTTTTTTACAGAAAGCATCCCTGAAAATTTATATGAGATTCCTGATGAAGTGAACACACCGTTTGTCACGCGATTATAACTGTAGAAAGGAGCAATACTATGTCGATAAAAGGAATAGATAAAACGTTATGTGTTAATTGTGGGCAGTGCTATGATATCTGTCCCAATGATGTATTTGCAATAGCAGAAGGAAAGGTTTTTGTAAAATATCCAGAAGATTGTCAAAGTTGTGCGTTATGTCTCCTGGTTTGTCCAAAAGAGGCGTGCAAGATTGATAACATGCGTCCGACTGCTTTGCCGGCAAGAGGCAGAATATAAAAAGGAGGTTTAAAATGGAGAATTTTAACACATACGACCATATTGTTCACAGTGAAATTCTGATCATTGGCGGCGGAATTGCAGGTTTATTGGCAGCAGTTTCAAGTTCGGAATTTACGCAGGATATTGTGATGGTCAGCAAGGGGAAAATAGGGTGGTCCGGTGCAACGGCTTGCTGTGGCGGTAATGCTATGACAATTTGTTTTCCAGAAGATGACGTGGAAATGTGGATGCAAAAATACGTGGAAAACTCAGATTATACTGTGGACCAACAATGGGTTCAGATTTTTATCGAGCAGAGTTATAAAAAAGCCATGTGGTTGGATGGATTGGGCAAGCAGTATGGGAAAATGATTTTTCCTCACCATCCAGACAAAGAAGATGAATTTTGGAGGATTGAGAGAACAGGGAATCCATGTACAATATTCAACTTACCTCAAGCACAAGATACCTTAAGGCGGGAGATTGAGAAAAGAAAGCTGAGAACCTATGAACGAATCAGTATTGTGCAAGTATTGTGCCATGACAATCATGTTTATGGCGCGATAGGTATAAATTACAGAAACGGTGAAACCTACTTATTTCAGGCTAAGGCAGTAGTATTGGCGGCGGGCGCGTGTACTTATCAGCAGGATTTATTTGAGGTTTGCGGAGAGGGATTTTCGCTGGCTTATCATGCAGGTGCTAAGATGATGTCCTTTGATAGAGGCGGTGCAATTTCACGCCCTAGAACGGTAATGCATAATGGTACATTGTTTTCTTCAACTGCAAACAGCAGCGGTTATCAAATGGGTGGACGAATGATCAACCGGCTGGGAGAAGACTTTTTTCAAAATATGACGCCAGAAATGAGAAAAGCGGGCAGAATAGGGCAAAATATGGCTATTAAGAGGGAGATAGAAGAAGGCAGAGGCCCAATTTATGAAGACTATACGAATGTATCTGATTACACGAAAGAAGTCATGAAAAGTATGAGAATCGCGCAGTGGAAACGTGTAAAATCAGAGTACAATCTCGATCCATTTACGGAATTGATCTGTGTGGCGGACGGCGTTGAACAAACTTATACACCGGATCATTCCAACCGTATGGGCGGTGTCGCGATTGATCATCATAATCAAGCTTCTGTGGACGGGTTATTTGTTGTTGGCGACAACAGTGCGCCGGTGTTGGCGATGCAGCATCCCTTTGGCGGTTGTGAACTTGGCTGGGCCGTATTAAGCGGCAGCCTGGTTGGTGAATCGGTAAACCAATATCTGATGCAAAGCGAGCAAGAGCAGCCGTCGGATGATTGGTATGTACAAGCTGGCCAGGCAAGATTAGAGTCACTCTTTGCTTATCTGCAAAAAGACAATGGTAAAAAACCAGATGAGGTAAAAGCAAATATACTCAAGACAATGATTCCCTATGATGTGGTGCATAGCGATGCAGAACATTTGCAGGCAGCAATAGAAAAAATCGCGAAACTACGCAATGAAGATTTACTAAACATGAAAGCATGGGATTATCATGAACTGAGAGAGGCAATCGAAGTGGAAAGTATGCTCGATGTGTCAGAAATGATTTTGCGCAGTGAGTATATGAGAAAAGAAAGTAGGGTAGGTGTCAGGAGAAAAGACTATCCAATGATGGACAATGTGAATTGGCTTAAATGGGTTGTCTTGCAAAAAAATGAATCTCAGATGGCTTTAGCGCAAGAGACGATTCCTACACCGTATAAAAAAGCGCCGCAAACGATTGAGGCGCCGGCACAGCATCGCGTATAAGGAAACAGATTAGGAGGGATATTATGACGAATTCTATTCAAAAAGATGTAAATATAAAAGTTGTATTAGCTTGGCTGTTTAACTTGGGAATCCCCTTGCTTATTTATCTCTATCCTGTAAATGATGTGTTTACAGTACAAATAAAGATGTATCTGGTTGTTACCTTATTCTTTATTTTTGCTTTGATTTTTAACAATTTGAATATTACGTTAATCGGTATTTTAATGCCGGTATGTTATGTGGTATTAGGTGTAACTAAAGCATCTGTTGCGTTTCAGTCTTTCAGTAACCACGTGATTTGGCTGGTACTAGCAAGCTTTATGCTTTCAGACATGATGGTGAAGGTAGGCATTGCCAAGAGATTGGTATATAAGTGTATGATTTTGACAGGTGGCTCTTATCGCGGAATTTTATTTGGCGTTACCTTGGCGGCAATCGTTTTGACATTGGTAATACCCGGAAAGGTACATTTCCTGTTGGCACCTCTATGTTATAGTTTAATTCAAACATTAAATATGGGTAAGTCCTCTGAGGCAGCGGGAATTATGCTTACATCGGCATTTGCTTGTTCAAGTGCAGGGCTGTTTATGTACGGCTCAAATATTGTGATGATGGAAGAACTTTGCAGCAGTATTTTTCCTTATTCTCTGCCATGGTTAGATTATATTATTAAAAATATTCCTACGATTGTATTTACGATCCTTATCGTTTTCTTGTTTTCTATTCTTTTTAAGCCGCAAAATAAAATCCAAGGAAAAGAATTTTTTGTTGAAGAGTATAAAAAATTAGGCAAGTTTAATAGAGAGGAAATCATCACAGTTGGTATTTGCCTGCTGTTGGTATTCTCCCTGTTGACCAGCAGTTGGCATGGCATTCAAATTGGTTGGTGCTTTGTATTATGTGCCTCCATTTTCTTTTTACCAGGCATTCAAATTGGGACAGAAGATGACCTCAAAAAAATTAATTACGGATTTGTCATTTTCCTTGCGGCCTGCTTTACCATTGGAAACGTTGCAGCGGATTTGAATATCGGACAAATTTTATGTGATATTTTAATGCCGTATTTGACTAACAAGAGTGCTGCTTTTGTTTTGATGACAATGTGGGTGATTGGTGTAATCTTGAATGTGTTCATGACGCCAAATGCAATCATTGCTTCGATGACGCTGCCCTTTGCGACAGTCGCGCTAAATTTAGGAATCAATCCGGAAGCCGTATATTTTATAATGTTGTCTTCCTATGATCAATTATTCTTCCCATATGAATCAGGTGTATATTTAATTCACTTTGGTTTTGGTGTTATGACAATGAAACATTTTATGAAAGGGATGTATTTGAAAATAGCTTTAACTTTTGTTTTCTTAATTGTAGCATTGATTCCTTTCTGGAAATTCATAGGGTTCTTATACCTGTAGGTTTGAGACGTAAAATGAAAGATTCTTTAGAAAAGGATTCAAAAAGTTTGGCAGAAATATTTTTAGGTCGCTTTAAGAGAGTTAGCACATAAATTTTGCGTCGCAAAAGACTCCAATCGGTTTGAATACGATTGGAGTCTTTTTATAATGAATTGATTTTTTTGCTGCTGGCTGGCCAGGCATAATATAAAAAATTTATCTAATAATTTATTATTTTACGGGACAGAACCGATTCTGGTATGTTAAAATATTAAAGGGAAAGCGTAGGAGTATATTAAAAACAATATAAATATATTTACTTAAGGGAGATGGGGATATGGGTTTTAAAAGTGATATTGAAATTGCCCAGGAAACACAAATGGCGGTGATCAATGAGATTGCTGAAAAATTAGAAATTCATGATGAGTTTGTAGAAAATTACGGCAAATATAAAGCTAAAATTGATTATCGTATGCTGAAAACATATCAGGACAAGCCGAATGGCAAATTGATTTTGGTTACAGCAATTAATCCGACTCCGGCCGGCGAAGGAAAAACGACCACTACGGTGGGCTTGGGTGATGCGCTGTCTGCCATGGGCAAAAAGACTGTCATTGCCTTGCGGGAACCGTCCTTAGGACCGGTGTTTGGAGTAAAGGGTGGTGCTGCCGGCGGCGGTTATGCACAAGTCGTGCCGATGGAAGACATCAATCTGCATTTTACCGGCGATATGCATGCCATTGGCGCAGCAAATAATTTACTGGCTGCAATGATTGACAATCATATTCAGCAGGGAAATGCATTGGGCATTGATCCGCGGCGTATTACATGGAAACGCTGCGTTGATATGAATGATCGTCAATTACGCTATATTGTCAGCGGCTTGCACGGCAAAGCGAATGGAACGCCTCGGGAAGATGGCTTTGACATCACAGTCGCATCTGAGATTATGGCTATTTTATGCTTGTCCAGCGATATTGATGATTTGAAAAATAAGTTGGCAAGTATTGTAATCGGTTACAGCTATAAGGATGAGCCTGTTACTGCAGGACAGCTCAATGCGCAGGGCGCTATGGCTGCGCTCTTAAAAGATGCGTTGAAACCAAATCTAGTGCAGACTTTGGAAAAGACCCCTGCCTTTATCCATGGCGGTCCCTTTGCCAACATTGCGCATGGCTGCAACAGTATCATGGCAACCCGCATGGCTTTGAAGCTGGG
>DKVF01000079.1:26740-36477 GCA_002491065.1 Peptococcaceae bacterium UBA7185 | reverse complement strand
TGGGTGCAGAAAAATTCCTGGATATCAAGTGTCGGAAGATGAACATACAGCCAGATGTCGTTGTGATTGTCGCTACAGTGCGCGCTTTGAAATATAATGGCGGCGTTGCGAAAGCGGATTTGAGCAACGAAAATTTAGCTGCTCTGGAACAAGGACTGCCCAACTTATTGCGGCATATTGAAAATATTACCAAAGTATTCGGTTTACCGGCAGTTGTGGCAATCAATCGCTTCCCAACTGATACAGAAGCAGAATTGCAGTTGATTTATGATAAATGCAAAGAATTAGGCGTAAACGTAGCATTGTCCGAAGTTTGGGGCAAAGGCAGTGAAGGCGGCAAAGATTTGGCGGCAGAAGTAGTGCGCCTGGCGGAAGGCAGCAGCGCAAAGCTGCAGTATAGCTATGATGTGAATGACAGTATTATGGACAAGATTCATGCCATTGTGACGAAAGTATATCATGGTGCTGGTGTGGATTATGCTCCAGCTGCCAAAAAAGAAATTAAACGACTGGAAGAACTGGGCTATGATAAATTGCCGATTTGTATGGCAAAGACTCAATATTCTTTCTCCGATACTCCCACTTTGCTGGGTGCTCCAGAAAACTTCCGCGTGAACATCAGCAACGTAAAAGTATCTGCAGGTGCAGGCTTTGTGGTTGTATATACCGGTGACATTATGACCATGCCAGGTCTGCCAAAAGTGCCGTCAGCAGAAAAAATTGATGTAGACAATGACGGGAAAATTTCCGGGTTGTTCTAACGTAAAAATAATCCAGCATAAGGCGAGCAAACAGAAGCAACTCGTTACAATGAAGTATTTCGTTGTAATGGGTTGCTTTTTCTATTGCGGGTGGTTTAAATAAAAATCACGTTAGCGTCTAATTTTGTAGAATGCATTATGAAATATTTAAGCTATTATGTTTCATATACAGCTTGAAGGTTGCTTATATTGGATTTTGAAAAGTAAGCATTTCCTCAAATAGCAACAGCGAGTTGCTTGGTTTTTGGCAGCGAGGAAGTTATAATAACTACAAGAGGTGATGAGTGATTATGGAAACAAAAAATGTGATATTGGAGTTGCGGACCAAGAATGGATTCTCTCAGGATGAGCTTGCAGAAAAAATCCACGTGACGCGTCAGGCGGTATCCCGCTGGGAAAATGGCGAAACCATTCCCAATACAGAAACACTGAAACTGTTGTCAAAGCTGTTTGACGTTTCAATCAATACGCTTTTGGGTTCTCCGAGAAAGTTAATTTGTCAATGCTGCGGCATGCCCCTTGATGATTCTTCCATCAGTAAAGAAACCGATGGGACCTTTAATGAAGAATACTGTAAATGGTGCTATGCAGATGGAAAATTCGTCTATACAAGCAAGGAGGAATTACTTGATTTTCTTGCCGGGCACATGTCCAATGAAAACTGGTCGCCAGAACAGGTGCGGGCATATTTCGAAGTGCAGTTGTCGAAGTTGAACCATTGGAAACAGACGAAGTAAAAGGCTCCATCCAGAAACGTGAGCAAAAAAGAAAATCGTTCAGTGACGAAAAAACAGCATTGCGGTAGGTTTGTTTGTACCACAATGCTGTTTTTCTATTTGATTTGATATATTTCTTTTCCGTTTTGGTAAGTTGCTTCTACCAATTCTTCTACAGGAATGCCGCGAATCTCTGCGATTCTTTCAGCGGTGTAGCGCACCAACATCGGTTCGTTGCGTTTGCCGCGGAAGGGCACAGGTGTGAGATAGGGACAATCGGTTTCCAGTACCAGTCGTTCCAATGGAACGGCGGCAGCGACTTCCACGGGAACACGGGCGTTTTTAAAGGTGACAGTTCCGCCCAGACCGATATAAAAGCCTAATTTTATAACCTCCTGCATCATTTCTATACTGCCGGAGAAGGCATGCAAGATGCCGCCTACCTGCCGTGCGTGACTGTGTTGCAGAATGTCCAGCGTATCACCGTGGGCTTCCCGGTCGTGAATAATCAGAGGCTTGTTTAGTTGACAGGCCAAATCAATGTGTTGCTGAAACAATTTTTTTTGCGCGTCCTTGGTGGACACATCCCAATAATAATCCAGACCGGTCTCGCCGATTCCCACTACCTTTGGGTGGGCGGCCAATTGGCAAATCATATCCCAGCCTTCCTCTGTGTAGGTTGTGACGTCCTCGGGATGCAGTCCCACCGCAGCATAAAGTTTTTCATATTCCTCGGCCAGTGCTACGGTGCGGGGACAGTCAGCGAAATTGCAGCCAATGTTGACAGTCAGTGCCATATTATCATAGATGCGTTGTATTACATCGGAGCGGTCCTCATCAAACTTTTCATCCAGAATATGAGCGTGGGTATCAAAGTAATTTAACATGATAGAACCTCAGCAAACGGTCGAACCTGATGGGATATCAGCTTTGGCCACTTGCAGCACTTCCAGCAGACTATCGTCATCGGTGGCAGCAGATAAGAGCATGCCGTGGGAAACGATGCCGCGGATTTTTTTCGGAGCCAGATTGGCAACCAGGACTAATTTTTTGCCCACCAATTCTTCCGGATTTTCGTAAAATTTAGCGATGCCCGATACCACTGTGCGAATTTCATCGCCCATTTTCAATTTGAACTGTAAAAGTTTATCAGCCTTTTCCACTTTGCTGCATTCCAGAACTTCTACTACCCGTAAATCCAATTTGTCAAAATCATCATAGGTGATTTCTGCTTTTCCTTCTGCGGCAGCTTTTTCTTCTTTTGGAGCAGTTGGTGCAGGCGTAGTTGTTTTTGCGTTTTCTTTTGGCACATCCAAGGATTTTGGGTCAATACGTGGGAAAATGGCTTCTTTTTTACATACTTTGACGCCAGTTTCTATACCGCCCCATTGGCAGCCATCTGCCCAGGTGCGTCCTTCCAATGCCTGTCCAGTCTGCTCGGCTACTTTGCCCGGAACCAACGGCATAAACGGAGACAACAAGATGGTGCTGATACGGATGCATTCCATCAAATTGTACAGTACAGTCCCCAAAGCCGCTTTTTTCTCCGCATCTTTCGCCAATACCCATGGAGCAGTTTCATCAATGTATTTGTTGGCGCGGCTGATTAATTTCCAGATTGCAGTCAATGCATTGGGGAAATCCATTTTTTCTAAGTAAGCTGCGGCTTCGTTGCCTACAGTCAAAGCCAATTCTTTTAATTCTGCGTCAAATTCGCTGGCAGGTTCTGTTGCGGCAGCAGGTACGGTGCCTTCAAAATATTTATCAATCATGGCCACAGTGCGGCTGATCAGATTTCCGAAGTCATTGGCCAAATCGGTATTGATGCGTTTTACCAATGCTTCCTCGGAATAGTAGCCGTCGGAGCCAGTAGAAATTTCCCGCAGTAAGAAATAACGGATGGCATCAACGCCGTACTTATCTAAAAGAACGTTGGGGTCTACCACGTTGCCTTTGGATTTGGACATTTTTCCACTGTTCAACAATACCCAGCCGTGACCGAATATCTGCTTGGGCAGTGGCAGTCCGGCAGCCATGAGAATACATGGCCAGATGATAGCGTGAAACCGCGCGATATCTTTTCCCACTAAGTGGATATCGGCGGGCCAGAATTTCTGATACAGTTCATCATGGTCGGTACCATAGCCCAATGCAGAAATATAGTTGGTCAGCGCATCAAACCATACATAGATTACGTGCTTATCGTCGATGGGTACAGGAATTCCCCAGTCAAAGGTGGTACGGGAGATACATAAATCTTCCAAGCCCTGCTTGATAAAGCTGATCATTTCATTGCGGCGTGTTGCAGGCTGAATGAAATCAGGGTGTTCTTCAATATATTGCAGCAGCTGATCCTGATATTTGCTCATTTTGAAGAAATAGCTTTCTTCTTTGATTAATTCGGTGGGGCGGCCACAGTCTGGGCAGTTCCCATCTACCAGCTGCCGTTCGGTAAAGAAGGTTTCGCAGGGCGTGCAATAGTGACCTTCATATTCGGATTTGTAAATGTCGCCTTTGTCGTAAATTGTTTGAAAAATTTTCTGCACAACTTCCATGTGCCGCGGCTGTGTTGTACGGATGAAGTCATCGTTGGAAATCAAAAGGCGTTTCCATAAAGCCTGGAAGGTAGCGACAATTTTGTCGGTGTATTCGATAGGTGTGACACCTTGGGCTTTGGCTACGCGCTCAATTTTTTGCCCGTGTTCATCGGAGCCAGTAAGAAAGTAAGTCTCGTAGCCCTGCATCCGTTTGTAGCGAACCATGGTATCTGCCATAACGGTACAATAAGCGTGTCCAATGTGTAAATTGGCACTGGGATAATAAATGGGTGTGGTGATGTAGAAGCGTTTGGCTTCTGCTGCAGATTCAGTCATATAAAAGCCTCCTCAAAATAATAATGTACTGCGCAGACGAAATGTCGCTCTCCTTTTTATAGTGGACATTGTGCGCGGGATATACCAGGATTTTGTGAAATAAAAGAAAAAATGCTGACCTTTGTAGTGAGTACAGGTGCTTTGCGGTGTGATGCAGAAACGATGTGGACAATAAAAAAACTCGCTCCTGTTTCCTACAGGGACGAGTTCAATGTCGTGGTACCACCCTGCTTCATCTTACACAGTTGCTGCCGTGCAAGATCTCAGCACATCTTTTAACGAAGATGAATCGGGCCAAAGGCCATGCTCCAGGTTCATGTTCGCCGGAACTGACAGTCTGAACTCACAGCAAAACGTTCAGCTCTCTGGGCAGCAGTGCGCCGGGTACTCTATCTTTCTTTGCATAACTGGTATATTTTAAATGAATATAAAATATAGTATAGAAAAAGACGAGCTATCCGTCAAGTCATTTTTCGTGAATTACTGAAAAAGAAAGATACTGAAGATTTGAAAATATTTGCATTTTCCAACATTTTTGATTGACTTTTTTGGGATAGTCTTTTTGTATGCCTTTTGTGTTGAAAGCCAGTAGGAGCAAAGCAGGCGCAACAATATAGAATGTGGCCTTTTTGGTTACAAAAGGGAACTCTTTATAAGTATTTCTGCTACAGATCTGTGGCATCACTAGAAGAAGATTTTGCGTATAAATTTTTTATAATATTGGGCATACATTTAGAAAAATAGTCATTGTACTGCTCTAATGTCAGTTTCATTTCCCCACTAAGCCATTTCTTTAGCATACTGATGCCGCCCAAAGCGTGATATTGGATTGCAAAGAGCAAATCATCAGGTAGTTTTTCGTTTGAATAATATTTTTTTGCGTGATGTATATGCATGTTCACACAGTAAGAATAGATGGTGTCAAACACATTATTTTGACCGTCATATTTGGAAAGATTGCGAAAGTAATTGAGGTTTTGCAGAATATAGGCATTATATTCTGCCTGCATACTGGCTAGGTCGTCATTTTCAAAAAGATGCTTCTGGCAAATACAATCAATTTGCTGACAGTAATATTGCGTCATTAAGTCGTATTTATCTTGAAAGTACCGATAAAATGTAGCACGGGAAGTACCGCAGTTCTGTACGATGTCGTTGACAGAAATGTCATCTAAAGATATTGTCGCAGCCAATTCTCGGAACGATTCGAATAAAAGCTGTTTGGTCGTTTGTCGGCAAACCATAGAAATCCTCCTTCCTTATAAGTCCTTATTAAGATTTATTATAACAAAAATAATAGATTTTCGGTTTTTTTTTGTGAGACAGTTTGCCAATTTTGTTTCATTGTATAACAGAACTTTTTAGATGTCCAAACTTAAAACAGATAAGATTAGGTTGTTACTATTCCTGCTAAAAGAAAGTTTCTATAATTAAAATATACTCAGCGCTGAGAGTTGTTTTCTGAAAAACTAAGAAAGAAGGTAGTATGATGAGTAAAGACAAAACGATAATGATAAAATGGTTAGTTACTGTCTTAATTCCGCTTTTTCTTGTTTTCATTCCTGTTTCAGAAACCTTTACCCTGCCAATGCGTAATTTTCTGATCATTACAACATTTTCAATTTTGATGTTTATTTTTGATACTGTAGATATTGCGATTGCCTCTATTTGTTTGATGTTTGGATATGCGTTGTTTGGTGTGGCGCCTTTGGCTACAGTATTATCCAGTTGGACAGGCACAATTCCGTGGATGGTTTTTGGGAGCTTGGTATTGGTGAATATTGTGCAGCGCACAACGCTGATGAAACGGATGGCTTACTGGTGTATTGCAAAGACAGGCGGAACTTACGCGGGGATTATTTATGGTTTGATTACGTTAAGCATTTTTATTAATTTATTGGTGCCAGGAACATTGACAGGAATCGCGTTAATCGGCATTGCTTACGGCATTTGTCAAGCTCTGGAATTAGGAAAATCTAAAGCTTCAGCCGGGATTATGATTGCTACAATGATGGGATTTTTGGAAGCAGGTAATTTCATTTATACGCCTAACGGAATGGGCTTTTTGTTTGGAATTGCCTCTACTGTTACACCGTTACCGTTGGGATATGTGGATTTTTTTGTGCAGAATGTCGTGTTTATTCCCCTTTGCTATGTATTAGGATTTATGACCATCAAGCTGATGAAGCCAGAAAAGAAAATTGAGGGGAAACGATATTTTGTGGAACAATTACGGGCAATGCCAGCAATTTCTAAAGATGAAAAGAAAGTGCTTGTGATTTTGGTGTTGCTACTGGCTTTCTTGTTTACAACCCAACTTCATGGTATTGATATGATGTATGGATTTTTGATAGCGCCGTTTATCCTGTTTTTTCCGGGATTTCATATTGGAGAGAAAACGGATATTACCAATGTTAATTTTGGTACTTTAATTTTCATTACTGCTTGTATGAGCATTGGTAGCGCAGCTAATGAAGTCGGCATTGGTCCGGTATTCTCACAACTTGTGTTGCCGCTTTTGGAAAATGCCAATAGCTTTGTGTTTGTGGGTTTAACCTGGATTATCATTACAGCGGGAAATTTCCTGATGACGCCTGGCGCCGAATTTGCGGTGTTTAGTCCGCCATTGGTACAAATTTGTTTGGATTTGGGCGTGAATCCCTATCCGATTTTATATACATTATATGAAGCTACAAATAATTTGCTATTCCCTTATGAATCTACCTTATGGATTATCACCTTTGGTTTTGGGAATATTTATTTGAAAGATTTTATGAAAGTTATGGGTTGCAAGATGGTTGTTTGTTTGCTGTATATTTTGGCGTTAGGCGTACCTTATTGGATGTTTATGGGCTTGCTTTGAGAACGGAGAGGAGTGTAAGAGCATGATTATTGATTTTCGTGTACGACCGCCTTTTAAAGGCTATTTGAAGGATTACTTGTATACAGATATTGAAAGTATTGACCAATATTTGTCTCCTAAATATGGTGCAAGGGTTTCGGCTTCTGCGCTGCATCGTTCTTTAGAAGAGTTGGTGCAGGAAATGGTACAATGGGATGTGGTGAAAGCCTGTGTTCCCATTCGACGTGCTGATAATCCAGAAAGCACAAATGAGGACTTGATAGATTTGCTGCAGATATATCCAGAACAGTTCATTGGTATGGCTGGTTTGGATGTGCAGGATACAACAACAGCTTTGCAGGAGATAGAACATTATGTGGTGCAGGGGCCTTGTAAGGGAGTATTGCTAGAGCCGTCCATTTATAAAAATCAAAAAGCATTTTATGCTAACGATGAGAAGCAGATGTATCCGTTATATGAGAAATTAGAGCAGGAAAATATTTTAACAGCTATTACCTTTGGTGGTTTGGGAAGCCCAGATTCTACCTATTACATGCCGCAGGTGATAGATCAGGTAGTGCGGGATTTTCCAAAATTGCGGGTTGTGGTTTGCCACGGCGGCTGGCCTTGGGTGACACAAATCTGTGCGCTGGCTTTTGAAAGGGACAATCTCTATATTTGTCCGGATATTTATCAGTTAAATGTACCCGGCTGTCAGGAATATGTGCAGGCTGCCAATTATATTTTACAGGATAAGATTTTATATGGCACAACCTATCCGTTGATTTCCATGCAGGATGGCATACAGTGTTATCAAAACAGTGGATTCAAATCGGACGTACTGGAAAAAGTTCTGTATCATAATGCAGCGAGACTATTGGATTTGGAATAGAAGAGGCCTGAACTTTCAGAAAATTTTTATCAGGATAATAGAGAATTTTATCATACTGTGGGATTTTGATGCTTGTTATGAGAATCCCACAGTTTTTTGCCGTTTATTTTGATGTTTACGGGAACAGAATGGGATTATGAACGCGCGGTGAATGACTCAGTTTTCTAAGAGCAGTGTGCAGGGTACTCTACCTTTCTTTGCATAACTGGTATATTTTAAGTAAATGTAAAATATAGTTATAGAAAAAGACGAGCTGTCCGTCAAGTCATTTTTTCAGGAATTGTTGAAAAAGAAAGAGGATGAAGATTTGAAAATATTTACACTTTTCAACATTTTTGATTGACTTTTTTCGCGAAAAATGATATTATTTATACAGAGCTAGAAAAGAATGTAAGCTCTGTTATAAATAACTGGATTTATGAAAAAATAAGGAGGAAAGATTTTATGAAATCAACGGGTATCGTGCGCAAAGTGGATGAGTTAGGAAGAGTGGTAATTCCTATTGAATTGAGAAGAACGCTGGGTATTGATGAAAAAGATGCTCTGGAAATTTATACTGACAATGAAAAAATCGTTTTGAAAAAGTATGAACCTGCTTGCATTTTTTGTAATAGCGTCGAAAATGTACAGAATTATAAAGGAAAATTGGTTTGCACCGAGTGTGTAAAGAAAATGGTAGAAAATTTGGATACTGCCAGCAACATCATCTAAAATTTTTGTAAATCCTTTGAATATAAAAAGGGGGCTTTCATGCGAGGATCTCGTATGAACCCCCTTTTCTATTATATATGTTATGTAGGCTTTCGTGTGAAACGGGAGGATGTTATGGAGAATAAAGAAAAGTTTAGGAAATTTTCTTTACCGTTGGCAGCAGGGTTTCTTGTGTTGGCTTGCTTTTTTCGTTTTGTGTTGATTGGCTATCAAACGATTGCGCTGCTTTTGGCTGGATGTGCGTTATTTGTAGTATTGTTTGAATATGCGCCGAAGCAGTGGATGAAAAAGGGGCTGGCAGGTTGCGTCCTTGTGGGTGTAATGGTGTTGGGCTTTTTGGAAGTTCCCATTGTAATGGCATCCCTTGGAGATATCCCTGCCGATGCGGAGTATTTGATTGTGCTGGGGGCTGGTGTGAATGGTAGCACGCCGTCTTTATCGTTGTACAATCGCCTGACGGCAGCAAAGGAATGGTTGGAAGCCCATCCTGATGGGAAAGCGGTGTTAAGTGGAGGACAAGGCCCCGGCGAAGAACTCAGCGAGGCAGAGGCAATGTATCGCTGGCTGCTTTCCAATGGCCTTGATGGGTCACGATTATATAAAGAGGAAAAATCTGCTACAACACGGGAAAATTTTATGTACTCGGCGGTGCTGTTGCGGGAATTGAACGACGGTACCTTGCCGCAGACGGTGGCGGTGGTGAGCAGTGAGTATCATCTCTATCGCGCTAAATATTGGGCAGATAAGGCAGGCTTTACGGCTTTGGGCGTACCTGCGGAGACGACATTGCCGGTATTGCGCCTGAATTATTTTTTGCGGGAAGGCGCGGCTGTAGGGCGGTTGTTTATTTTGGGATATTGATTTAGGATGAAAAGAATTTTTGTTTTGTTGTGCGGCACGTGATTTTATTTTGAAAATGTTTCACGTGAAACATTTTCAAAA
>DKVF01000079.1:2118-26462 GCA_002491065.1 Peptococcaceae bacterium UBA7185 | reverse complement strand
CACGTGAAACATTTTCAAAATAAAGGGGCAGTAATAAGTTTGGTGAAATGAAGGGGAGTTTTATGCAATCACGTAAGATTATTCGAAATATTTTTTACCTGTATATTTTGGTTGCAGGTATTTTGTGGGGTACTATTGGTTTGTTTTTTAATCAACTTTCTGCACTGGGGTTGGATCGTTTCCAGGTTATGCTGCTGCGGATTGGGGTTGCTGCGGTGTGTTTGGGGTTATATATTGCGGTGACGAACCGACAACTGTTCAAAATTGATTTACGGGACTTGTGGATGTTTTTGGGGACAGGCATTTGTAGTCTGATGTTCTTTAATTATTGTTATTTCACTTGCATTGCTATGGTCTCTGTGTCAGTGGCGGCGGTATTACTTTATACGGCTCCGATGATGGTAATGGTGATGTCAATTTTATTGTTTCACGAAAAATTTACAGTGAAAAAGGGGATCGTGGTCTTGATGACCTTTTTAGGTTGTGTTTTTGTGACGGGGCTGAACGGCAGCGGCAATATTGGACCGGTAGGGATTTTGGTGGGACTGGCTTCGGGATTTGGATATGCGTTATATAGCATTTTCAGCACATACGCGTTGAAGAAATATCACAGTATTACCATTACCTTTTATACGTTTGTATTGGCGGCGCTGGGGACCTTGCCGCTGAGTCATGTGCCGGAGCTAATGCCTATGCTGAGTAATCCGCAGGTTCTGCTGTATGGTGCGGGATTAGGGATTTTCGCCTGTATGTTTCCTTATTTGTTATATACTAGGGGGCTTACAGGTGTGGTGGCCAGTCATGCTTCAGTGATGGCAACGGTAGAACCGGTGGTGGCAACGCTCATTGGTGTGCTTGTATTCAACGAGGGCATGACATTGGGGAAATTGTGCGGAATCATATTGATTTTGGCTGGTATTGTGGTTTTGAATGTGCAGTTTCCAGGGGAGAAAACGCAAACAGAGTAGAAAATATGCGAAAAAGCACTTTATATTTATAAAGGAAGAAAAAAGCGGAGCACAGGTCGTGCTGGAAGGAATCTTGATATCAGTACGACTGTATTTCCGCTTTTGTTGTCTATATGGACGGCAGCTAGGTTGCAAGCAGCTGCTATTCCTGCATTTTCTTTAGAATGCGCAGCAATGTATATAAGGATTGCACCAATTCTTCCTGGTCTGTCTGGGAAAGACTGCGGAATTTTTGCTCTAATGAATGCTGCAGATGTTCTTTGGTGTGGTGCAAAAAGAGCCGACCGTTAGCAGTCAGACGAATACGCACCAATTTGCGATTGGTTTCATCATGAATGCGTTCGGCAAGTCCTGCTGTTACCAATGGGGCCACGGCTCGTGTGGTTTGTTCTTTTGATGATGCAATACAGGCGGAAAGCTGAGTCATTGTTAAGGAGTCATCTGCCATGAGTGCCAACAAAATATGGAACTGGCTTTTGGTAATATGTTGGACAGAGGAATCTGTTTTGTTTAATTCTAATTTGTTTAAAATAAGACTGTGATACATGGGCATCATCTCCAGCAGCGCGGAGATAGGTGCATCCGGCATGTGCCTATCCACAAGGCTCACCTCTTCTGTGTTATTGGTTTAAGTATATCTATAATGTAGGAAAAAGTCAATTTGTGTTTCGGTAAACTATTGTGAAAATATTTATTGATGAATATTTGAAAAAGGGAGGAAAAAGTCCGTTTGGTGTAGTGAAAAAGGCTGCTGTATGAACAAGAATCTTTTATGTGTATACTATAAAGAAAAATAATGAAAACATGGTGAAAAAATGTGCAAAGCAGCGAAAAAAAGCCTTGCAAATGTATTTTCAGTATGATAAGATTGAGAAGTTGCGTAAGACAGGCGATGAAGCGGAAGGTTGCTAGGCGCGGCGACACGCCAGACCCCGTGTACTAGGTAATTTCCGTGGAGAATGTCCGTTAATCGGGCGCGAAGGAGGGAAAAACATGGCAAAGCAAAAAATCAGAATTCGTTTGAAAGCATTCGATCATAAATTGTTAGATCAGTCTGCACAGAAAATCGTTGAAACAGCGAAGAAAACAGGAGCCAAGGTTTCCGGTCCGGTTCCACTGCCGACCGAAAAAAATGTGTTTACAATTTTGAGATCTCCTCATGTAAACAAAGACTCCAGAGAACAGTTCGAAATGAGAACACATAAACGTTTGATCGATATTTTCGATCACAATTCTAAGACTGTTGAAGCTCTGATGCGTTTGGATTTACCATCCGGCGTTGAAATCGAAATTAAATTATAATCGTTTGCGAAGTTTAAGGAGGTGGCAAAATGAAAGCTATTTTAGGTAAAAAGATTGGTATGACTCAGATCTTTTCTCCAGAAGGTAAAGCAATTCCTGTAACAGTCATTGAAGCAGGTCCTTGCACAGTCATCCAAACAAAAACTAACGATAATGATGGTTATGAAGCCATTCAGCTTGGTTTTGATGAAATTAAAGAAGTACGCGCAAATAAACCTCAGAAAGGTCACTTTGCAAAAGCACAGGCAAAACCAATGAGATACTTGAGAGAATTCCGCGTAGATAATGCTGCTGAATATCAGTTGGGTCAGGTAATCAAAGCCGATACATTTGAAGTGGGCGATATGATTGATGCAACAGGAATCAGCAAAGGTAAAGGATTCCAGGGTAGTATCAAACGTTGCGGTCAGTCCAGAGGGCCTATGGGCCATGGCTCTAAATATCACCGCCGTTCTGGTTCACTGGGAGCGTTGGGCCCAAACCATGTATTTAAAGGCCGTCAACTGCCGGGCCGCATGGGTGGTCTGAAAATTACAGTTCAGAATCTGCAGGTAGTAAAGGTAGACGCTGAACGCAACTTACTGTTAGTGAAGGGTTCTGTACCTGGTCCTAACAAATCTATGATTACGATTAAGAGTGCTGTAAAAGCGAAATAATTAGTGTCGCAAGAAAGGAGGAAACTACAAATGCCAAAAGTAGCTTTATTAAATGTAGAAGGCAATCAGGTTGGTGAAATTGAACTGAATGATGCAGTGTTCGGTATTGAGCCAAACGAAAGCGTTGTACATGAAGCTGTTGTGATGCAGATGGCTAGCTGGCGCCAGGGTACTCACTGCACAAAATCCAGAGGTGAAGTGAGAGGCGGTGGCCGCAAACCTTGGAGACAGAAAGGAACTGGTCGTGCCAGAGTTGGTACATCCCGCTCTCCATTATGGCGTGGCGGTGCAATTATCTTTGGGCCGAAACCAAGAGAATACAGCTATTCTATTCCAAAGAAAAAGAGACGTCTTGCATTAAAATCTGTTCTTTCCAGTAAAGTCGCAGAAAACGAAATTATCGTATTAGATACACTGAACTTTGACCAGCCAAAAACAAAAGAAATGGTGAAAGTTTTGAATGCATTACATGTTGATGCAAAAGCATTAGTTGTTACCGCTGACGTGGATGAAAATGTAATAAAATCCGCTCGTAATATTGAAGGGATTACACCGGTAGCTGCTGCATCTATCAATGTGTATGATGTGTTAGCCCACAACAAGTTGATTATCACCAAAGATGCAATCGCAAAGGTTGAGGAGGTGCTGGCATAACATGGAAGCACGTGATATCATTATTAAGCCTGTTGTAACAGAAAAATCTGTATCCTTGATGGAACACAACAAATATGTTTTCAAAGTAGCTTTGAGCGCAAATAAGATTGAAATCAAAAAAGCTGTTGAAGAAATCTTCAAAGTAAAGGTTGTTGGTGTCAACACTGTTCGCACAAAGGGCAAAGTAAAACGTATGGGGCGTTATGAAGGCAAAACTTCTGATTACAAGAAAGCTATTGTACAGTTAGCTGAAGGCGATAGCATTGAAATTTTTGAAGGTATGTAATCTGAAATAATTTGATATAATCCAGAAGGAGGGAACTGCAATGGCAGTAAAAAGTTTTAAGCCTACTTCTCCTGGTAGACGTCAGATGACTGTTTCCGCATTTGAGGAAATTACAGCGAGCAAACCAGAAAAATCCTTACTGGCTCCTATGAAGAAAAAAGCTGGTAGAAATGCACAAGGTTGCATCACTGTTCGTCATCACGGTGGCGGTCACAAGAGACAATACCGGGTAATTGACTTTAAACGTAATAAAGACAATATTCCAGCCAGAGTTGCTACGATTGAATATGATCCAAACCGTTCTGCACGTATCGCGCTGTTGAACTATGTAGATGGAGAAAAGAGATATATCATCGCACCAAATGGCTTAAAAGTTGGGGACATGGTTGTATCCGGTCCAGAATCTGATATCAAAGTTGGCAACTGCTTACCTATCGACAATATTCCGGTTGGTACTGTAATTCACAACGTTGAATTAAAACCTGAAAAAGGTGCGCAGTTATGCCGTGCAGCAGGCGCTTCCGCACAGCTGATGGCAAAGGAAGGCAAATATGCGACTCTGAGACTGCCATCTGGCGAAATGAGATTGGTGTTGGTGAGATGCCGTGCTACTGTAGGGCAGGTTGGCAATTTGGAACATGAAATCATCAACATTGGTAAAGCTGGTCGTACCCGTTGGATGGGTGTAAGACCTACCGTACGCGGTTCTGTTATGAACCCGAACGATCACCCGCATGGTGGTGGTGAAGGTCGCGCTCCAGTAGGCCGTAAGTGCCCGGTTAGCCCATGGGGTAAATCTGCACATGGCGGGAATACTCGCAAGAAAAATAATGTAAACGATAAATATATTGTTAAATCACGCAAGAAATAAGTAGCTTGCGCGAAGGGAGGCAAATATCCTCATGAGTAGATCATTGAAAAAAGGGCCTTATGTTGAAGAAAAATTGTACAACAGAATCGTAGCCATGAATGAATCCGGTGACAAAAAAGTCATCAAAACATGGTCTCGTAGTTCTACAATCTTCCCTGAATTCATCGGTCATACAATTGCTGTTCATGATGGTCGTAAACATGTGCCTGTTTATGTAACTGAAGATATGGTAGGTCATAAACTGGGCGAATTTGCGCCAACACGTACTTTTAAAGGCCACGGTGATCACACCGAACGGTCGACTTCCTTGAAGTAGAAATAAGAGAGGGGGTTTCGCAATGGAAGCGAAAGCTGTCGCTAAATTCGTTAGAATTTCTCCTAGAAAAGCTCGTCAGGTTGTTGACCTGATTCGCGGAAAAAGCGTTGGAGAAGCATACGCGATTTTAAAATTCACACCACATAAAGGTGCTGCATTAGTAGAAAAAGTATTGAAGTCTGCAGTGGCAAATGCTGAACATAACTACAACATGAATGTTGATGATTTGTATGTCAGCACAGCCTACGTTGATCAAGGGGCTTCTTTAAAAAGATTTAAACCCAGAGCAATGGGCAGAGCGGATGGTATCCGCAAGAGAACAAGCCATATTACAGTAATGGTTAGCGAAAAATAAGGAGGGATCACGCAGTGGGTCAAAAGGTAAGTCCTAAAGGAATGCGTATCGGCGTTATTAGAGATTGGGACGCTAGATGGTATGCTGATAAGAATTATGTAGAACTCCTCCATGAAGATCTGAAGGTCCGTAAATTTGTAAAAGCTAAATTATTTGAGAGCGGCGTTTCTGAAATTATCACTGAAAGAACTGGTAATACAAAACTGAGAGTGACAATTCATACAGCAAGACCTGGTATCGTAATCGGCGCAAAAGGTTCTGAAATCGAAAAACTGCGCAAAGAACTGGAAGCTATGACAGGTAAACAGGTAAATATCAATATCCAGGAAGTAAAGAAACCAGAAGCAAATGCACAGTTAGTTGCTGAAGCTACTGCTGCACAGTTGGTAAAACGTGTAGCATTCCGCAGAGCCATGAAACAGGCTGTTGGCAGAGCTTTGAAATCCGGTGCAGAGGGCATCAAAATTGCAATCTCTGGACGTCTGGCTGGTGCTGATATCGCTCGTACAGAATGGTATAGTGAAGGCAAAGTGCCTTTGCATACATTACGGGCTGACATTGATTATGGTTTTGCAGAAGCAGATACAACTTATGGAAAAATCGGTGTAAAAGTTTGGATCTACAAAGGGGAAGTTCTTCCTGAAGCGAAAAATGCTCAAGCTAAGGAAGGAGGCAACTAATCATGTTGGTGCCAAAGAGAGTAAAATGGCGTAGACCACATCGTGCGAGCCTGAAGGGTGAAGCACATAAAGGTACAAAAGTAACATACGGCGATTATGGTCTGCAGGCGTTAGAAGGCGCATGGATTACAAACCGCCAGATCGAAGCGGCTCGTATTGCAATGACACGTTATATTAAACGTGGTGGTAAAGTATGGATTAAAATTTTCCCAGACCAGCCTGTTACAGCAAAACCTGCTGAAGTACGTATGGGTTCCGGGAAAGGTGCTCCAGATTATTGGGTTGCAGTAGTAAAACCGGGCAAAGTAATGTTTGAATTGGCTGGCGTTCCTGAAGAAGTAGCCAGAGAAGCATTGCGTTTGGCAATGCATAAATTGCCAATCAAATGTAAATTTGTAAAACGTGAAGGCGGTGACGTAAATGAAGGTTAATGCATTGAGAGACTTAAGTACAGCTGAACTGGAAAAGAAGGTTGTAGATCTCAAAGAAGAACTTTTTAATTTGCGTTTCCAGATGGCTACTGGCCAGTTAGAAAATCCAATGAAGATTAAAGAAATCCGTAAGGATATCGCAAAAGCAAAAACAATCTTACGGGAACGTGAAATTAAAGAACAGGCCTAGGCTCAAGTGAGGAGGTTACAACGTGGAAAGAGGAAATCGTAAAGTTCGCTACGGCGTTGTTGTAAGCGACAAAATGGACAAAACTGTAACAGTTTCTGTCGAAAGCCATTTCCGTCATCCTCTGTATGGCAAAATTACAGCCATGACTAAAAAATATAAAGCTCATGACGAAGAAAATGCCTGCAAAGTGGGAGATAAAGTAAAAATTATGGAAACACGTCCACTGAGTAAAGATAAAAGATGGCGTGTTGTGGAAATTACTGAAAAGGCTACCATCGTATAAGTTGTGTAGTTTTTTCACAACGAGATGTTGCCGGAAGGAGGTAACCTGAGATGATTCAACAAGAAACCAGACTGAAAGTCGGTGACAATACCGGTGCAAAGGAATTACTGTGCATCCGTGTACTGGGCGGTACAGGACGCCGTTATGCATCCGTAGGTGATATCATTATTGCTGCTGTGAAAGAAGCAACACCTGGTGGCGTTGTCAAGAAGGGTGATGTAGTAAAAGCAGTAGTTGTCAGAACAAAAGAATCTGTTCGCAGAGCTGATGGTTCTTACATCCGCTTTAGTGAAAATGCGGCAGTTATCATTAAAGATGACAAGAGTCCAAGAGGAACCCGTATTTTTGGGCCGGTAGCTAGAGAACTGCGTGATAAAGATTTCATGAAAATCGTATCTCTGGCTCCTGAAGTGCTGTAAGCCGTAGCCTTGGAGGTGAAAATAGTGGCAAAAATGAACGTTAAGAAGGGCGATGAGGTAATCGTAATCGCCGGTAAAGATAAAGGCAAGACTGGTAAAGTGATCGGTGTGATCCCAAGCCAGGATAAAGTGATCGTGGAAGGTGTTGCCGTTGTAAAACGTCATACCAAACCGACACAGAAAATGCCACAGGGTGGTATTATTGAAAAAGAAGCAGCTATTCACGTATCTAACGTAATGCCGTTCTGCAGTACCTGCAAAAAAGGCGTAAGAGTAGCGCACACCATCGAGAATGGTAAAAAAATTCGTGTTTGCCGTAAATGTGGCAAGGCACTTTAATGAATAGTCTTGATGGAAAGGAGGCTATATTGAAATGGCTAGATTAAAAGAAAAATATCTGAATGAAGTAGTACCTGGTTTGCAGGAACAATTCAAATATACAAATGTGATGGCTATTCCAAAGTTGGATAAAGTGGTAATCAACATTGGGTTAGGTGAAGCAGTACAGAATCCGAAAGCATTGGACGCTGCACTGAATGATTTGACTCTGATCACTGGTCAGAAACCGGTTGTAACCAGAGCTAAAAAATCTATTGCTGGTTTCAAATTAAGAGAAGGTATGCCAGTAGGTGTAAAAGTAACTCTGCGCGGCGATCGTATGTATGAATTCGTTGACAGACTGCTGAGTGTAGCTCTGCCACGTGTTCGTGATTTCAGAGGCGTTTCTCCAAAGTCTTTTGATGGTAGAGGAAACTACAGCCTGGGTCTGAAAGAACAGTTAATTTTCCCTGAAATTGAATATGATAAAATTGATAAACTCAGAGGGATGGAAATTGTTTTTGCAACAACAGCAAAGACAGATGAAGAAGGTAGAGCACTTCTGAAACTTCTGGGCATGCCATTCGCAAGTTAATTGATTAGGAGGTAATCCTGTGGCAAAAACATCCATGAAGGTGCGTAAGGCGCCGAAATACAAGGTGAGAGAAGTAAATAGATGTAAAGTTTGCGGACGTCCACATGCATATATGCGCAAATTCGGTCTTTGCAGAGTATGTTTCCGTGAATTAGCTTATAAAGGCCAACTACCTGGTGTAACGAAATCCAGTTGGTAAAACCAAATGTATGGAAGGGGGTCGCTGTAAATGGTAATGACAGATCCAATTGCAGATTTTTTAACAAGAATTCGTAATGCAAATATGGTTATGCACGAGAAAGTAGAAATTCCTGCTTCCAAAACCAAGATTGCTTTAGCTGAAATCTTGAAAAATGAAGGTTTCATTAAAGACTATGAACAGGTTGAAGATGGCAAACAGGGAATCATTCGTGTATACTTGAAATATGGTCCTAATCGTGAAAAAGTTATTTCTGGCTTGAAACGTATCAGCAAACCGGGCCTGAAAGTGTATTGCAAAAAAGATGAGATTCCGAAGGTTTTAGGTGGTTTGGGGATTGCAATTATCTCTACATCTAAAGGAATTGTGACAGATAAAGAGGCACGTAAGTTAGGCTTAGGCGGCGAAGTTATCTGTTATGTATGGTAAGATCAATAAACTGGTAGTTCAGGAGGTGCAAAAATGTCCCGTATTGGTAAACTTCCTATTAGCATTGTTGACGGCGTAGAAGTAACAATTGCTGAAGGTAATCATGTAACTGTAAAAGGACCAAAAGGTCAATTGGAAAAACAATTACATCCTGATATGATCCTGGAACAGGAAAACGGCCAGGTAAAAGTTATTTGCCCAGACGACAGCAAAAACGCATTGTGGGGTCTGACCCGTACTTTGTTAAATAACATGGTAATCGGTGTAACACAAGGCTACTCTAAAGCACTGGAACTGGTTGGTGTAGGTTACAGAGCACAGTTGCAGGGTAAAAAGCTGGTATTGCAGGTTGGTTATTCTCATCCTGTTGAATTTGAACCGGAAGATGGAATGGAAATTGAAGTTCCAGCTCCAACCCAGATCGTAGTTAAGGGTATTGATAAAGAAAAAGTCGGCAGCCTGGCAGCAAATATTCGTGCCGTACGTGAACCAGAGCCTTACAAAGGAAAAGGTATCCGTTACGCAGGCGAAGTTGTGAAATTGAAAGCTGGTAAGTCTGGCGGTAAATAATAGCCGTTCCTCTAGTTAGAGGGCCAGCTCCAATGAAAGGAGTGAAATAACGTGATTAAGCAAACCCCAAGAAAAAGCATTCGCCAGAAAAAACACTGGAGAACAAGAAATAGAATTAAAGGGACTGCAGAAAGACCACGTTTAGCAGTATTTAGAAGTACACAGCATATTTATGCTCAGATTATTGACGATACAGTTGGCAACACTTTGGTAGCGGCTTCTACTTTGGATGTAAAAGTAGAAGGCAGCAAAACAGAAGCTGCAAAAGCAGTAGGTGCAGCTGTAGCAAAAAAAGCACTGGAAAAAGGCATTGATAAAGTTGTGTTTGACCGTGGTGGTAACCTTTATCACGGCCGTATCCAAGCTCTGGCAGAAGGAGCTAGAGAGGCCGGTCTTGATTTCTAATCAACGACGAAGGAGGGAAAGGTATTGGCAAGACTAGATGCTAACAACTATGAATTGAAAGAAAAAGTTGTCCAGATCAACCGTGTAGCGAAAACCGTAAAGGGTGGTCGTCGTATGAGCTTTAGCGCTCTGGTTGTTGTTGGAAACGAAAATGGCATTGTTGGTGTTGGTATGGGAAAAGCAAACGAAGTACCAGAAGCAATCCGTAAAGGCATCGAAGATGCAAAGAAAAATCTGATTGAAGTACCAGTCGTAAATGGTACAATTCCACATGAACTCGTTGGTCGTTTCGGCGCAGGTCGCGTAATGATGAGACCGGCTGCAGAAGGTACCGGAGTTATCGCCGGCGGTGCTGTACGTGCGGTTGTGGAATTGGCTGGTATCAAAAATATCTTAGCAAAATCTCTGGGTTCTGACACAAGTTTGAACATCGTGAAAGCTACTATGCAGGGCTTAGGCGCCATGAAGAGAGTAGAAGATGTAGCAAGACTGCGTGGTAAGACCGTTGAAGAAATCTTAGGTTAAGGGGGATTCTGAGATGGCACAGCTAAAAATTACTTTGGTAAGAAGCGTAATCGGTTCACCTGAAAAACAGAGAAAAGTCGTAAAAGCCCTCGGCCTCAAGAAAACAAATAGTTCTGTTGTACAGGACGATAATGCTGTTATCAGAGGTATGATTGCAAAAGTTCATCACTTAGTAAGTGTTGAAGAAGTATAAGCTTAATATAGGAGGTGTTTTTAAGTGAAACTCCATGAGCTAAAACCTGCTGAAGGGTCCAAACAGGCTCCAAAGCGTAAAGGTAGAGGTATTGGTTCCGGTTTAGGTAAAACTGCCGGTAAAGGTCATAAAGGTCAGAAAGCTCGTTCTGGTGGCGGCAAGGGTCCTGCATTTGAAGGTGGTCAGACACCATTACAGCGTCGTATGCCAAAAAGAGGATTTACAAATGCAATGTTCAAAGTAGAATATACAGAAGTGAATCTGGACCGTTTAGAACGGTTTGAAGCAAATACTGAAATTACACCAGAGCTGTTATTTGACAACGGCATCGTAAAACAGGTTAAAAACGGTGGCGTAAAAATTCTGGGCAATGGCGAAGTTACAAAAGCATTCACTGTAAAAGCAAATGCTTTCAGTAAATCTGCTCAGGAAAAAATTGAAGCAGCTGGTGGCCGAGTAGAGGTGATCTAATTGTTATCAACTCTCAGAAATGCAGTAAAGGCTGAAGATACTCGTAAAAAGATACTTTTTACGTTGATGATGTTCCTGGTTTTCCGTATTGGTGCGCATATTCCAGTGCCGAACATTGATAGCAATATCATAAATCAATTAGCAGACCAAGCAAAATTGTTAGGTTTCTTTGATATGGTATCTGGCGGTGCATTTAGAAACTTTTCTATTTTTGCGATGAGTATTACACCATATATCAACGCATCAATTATTATACAGTTGCTCACTGTAATTGTTCCGAGATTGGAACAGTTGGCTAAAGAGGACCGCAAGAAGATTGTTGAGTATACCAGATACTTGACAGTAATATTAGCCTTTATTCAGGCTATCGGTGTTTCCTTTGGCTTTAGATCTGCGTTGGTAAGTGACTCTTTCGGTAGTATTGCGCTGATTGCTTTGACACTGACTGCAGGTACAGCGTGCCTGATGTGGATTGGTGAGTTGATTACAGAAAAAGGAATCGGCAACGGTATTTCCTTAATTATTTTTGCAGGGATTGTTTCCCGTCTGCCTCATGGGCTGTTCACATTATACAATTTTGTTGTGGAACGTGGCGCAATGGGCTTCCTGATTGTATTGCTGTTTGCAGTAATCGCCTTGGCCGCAATTGTGGCTGTTGTAGCGATTCAGGAAGGACAGAGAAGAATTCCTGTGCAGTACGCAAAACGTGTAGTTGGCCGCAAGGTATATGGCGGACAGTCCACACATATTCCAATCAAAGTAAACTCTGCAGGGGTAATTCCAATTATCTTTGCCATGTCTATTTTGATGTTCCCTGGCACAGTTGCTTCATTCTTCCCGAATAACGGCTTTGCTCAGGCGGTGACAGGATTCTTTGATTATCGCGGTGTTCCATATAATATTTTATATGCGCTGTTAATCGTGTTCTTCACCTATTTTTATTCTGCTATCAGCTTCAATCCAGTAGATGTAGCAGACAATATTAAGAAAAACGGCGGTTTTATTCCTGGGCTGCGTCCAGGTAGACCGACATCTGATTATATCGCCAAGGTAATGGGTAGAATTACTCTCTTTGGTGCAATTTTCTTAGCTGCTATCGCAGTTCTGCCGGCGTTATTGATGGGTATTTTAGGTCTGGATATTTCTTTCGGCGGCACAGCGTTGTTGATCGTAGTGGGCGTAGCCTTAGATACGATGAAACAATTGGAAGCATCTTTATTGATGCGCAGCTATGAAGGCTTTATGAAGTAATGTGATTTGGAGGGATTACAGTGAAGATTATACTGATGGGGCCTCCCGGCGCCGGAAAAGGGACACAGGCGGAAAAACTGGTTGAGTTATATCAGATTCCCCACATTTCCACCGGTGATATGTTTCGTAAAGCACAAAAGGACGGCACAGAATTGGGCCTGAAAGCAAAAGAATATATGGAGCAGGGACAACTGGTACCGGATGAAGTAACAGTTGGTATCGTAAGAGAACGTCTGGCAGAAGCAGACTGCAAAGATGGATTCCTTTTGGATGGTTTTCCGAGAACTGTGCAGCAGGCTGATGCACTGGATGGAATTTTAAAAGACTTGGGCATGGCATTGGATCGTGTAATTAACATTGAAGTTGATAAAGCATTTTTGGTGGACCGGCTGACCGGACGCCGTGTATGCAGAACCTGCGGTGCGACATTCCATGTAGTCAATAAAGCTCCAAAAGTGGAAGGCGTTTGCGATAAATGCGGTGGCGAATTGTACCAGCGCAATGACGACAAAATTGAAACAGTTAGCAATCGATTAGATGTATATGCCGCACAGACTGCGCCGCTGATCGAATACTATCAATCCAAAGGTGTTATGAGTTCTATAGATGGAAGCAAATCTATGGAAGATGTATTAGCTGATATTCGTTCAGCTTTAGGGAGTAATTAAGCATGATTCATGCCAAATCTTCGCGGGAGATTCAATATATGCGTGATGCAGGTCGCATTGTGGCCCAAACCCACGAAGAACTCGCTAAGGCTGTAAAGCCAGGTGTTAGTACCAAAGAACTAGACCAGATTGCGGAAGACTATATCATATCCAAAGGTGCTGAGCCATCTTTTAAAGGATATCGTGGTTTTCCTGCTGCAATCTGTGCTTCCGTTAATCATGTTGTAGTACATGGAATTCCAGGTTTAGAAACGGTAAATAATGGTGATATTATCAGTATTGATATTGGCGCCGTGCTAAATGGATATCACGGTGACGCTGCCAGAACGGTACCAGTTGGTGAGATTTCTGCGATTGCAGAAAAGTTGTTGCAAGTCACAGAAGAAAGTTTGTACAAAGGGATTGAGCAGGCCGTTATTGGAAACAGGCTCTCCGATATATCCCATGCTGTGCAAACTCATGTGGAAGGCAAGGGTTTCTCAGTTGTACGTAATTACTGCGGTCATGGAATTGGGCGTAGCATGCACGAAGAGCCACAAGTTCTAAATTATGGAGCTCCTGGACATGGCCCGCGGCTGAAGGCTGGTTATTGTTTGGCGATCGAGCCTATGGTCAATGTCGGTACACACAGTGTTTCGGTCTTAAAAGACGGCTGGACTGTGATTACAAATGATAAACAGTTATCTGCTCATTTTGAACATTCTGTTGCGATTACAGAAGATGGGCCATTAATTTTAACGGAATTGTAAAAGTCGAAGGTGTAATGAAGGAGGCTATCTCATATATGTCTAAGGATGTCATTGAAGTAGAAGGAACAGTAATTGAACCTCTGCCAAATGCAATGTTTCAGGTTGAGCTGGAAAATGGGCATAAGGTATTGGCGCATGTTTCTGGCAAAATCAGAATGAATTTTATTAAAATTTTACCCGGGGACAGAGTGACAGTGGAACTCTCTCCATACGATCTGAGTCGAGGTCGGATCACATACCGGTTTAAGTAAGATACTTCCTATTTCCGATAAGGAGGGTATAAGCAATGAAAGTAAGAGCTTCTGTAAAGCCAATTTGTGAAAAATGCAAAATCATTCGCCGAAAAGGTGCAGTGATGGTAATTTGCGAAAATCCAAAACATAAACAGAAACAAGGTTAATTTATAAATAGAGCTTCTCATGGGAGGTGCATCAAATGGCACGAATCGTTGGTATTGACTTACCAAGAGAAAAGAGAGTCGTAATCGGCTTGACATATATCTATGGTATTGGCAAAGCTACTGCTGAAAAAATCGTCGCAGAAGCAGGAATCAATCCTGACACAAGAGTACGTGATCTGACAGAAGAAGAAGTACAGAAACTGAGAGAGATTGTTGGCAAATTAAAGGTTGAAGGTGACCTGCGCCGTGAAATTTCTCTGAACATTAAACGTCTGTCTGAAATCGGTTGCTATCGCGGAGTGAGACACCGTAGAGGTTTGCCGGTTAGAGGCCAGAGAACAAAAACAAATGCAAGAACTCGTAAAGGTAAAGTTAGAGCTGTAGGTGCGAAACGTAAAAAGTAAGAGGTGATATGTTAAATGGCTAGACCAAAGACTGCTAATACTCGTGTAAAACGCAGAGAACGTAAAAATGTTGATAAGGGTATCGCTCATATCAAATCTACATTTAACAATACAATCGTTACCATCACAGATATGAATGGTAACGCCTTATCTTGGGCCAGTGCTGGTGGCATGGGTTTCAAAGGATCCAGAAAGAGCACACCGTATGCAGCACAGACCGCGGCGGATACTGCTGCAAAAGCTGCTATGGAACATGGTTTGAGAGAAGTTGAATGTTATGTAAAAGGCCCTGGTGCTGGTAGAGAAGCTGCAATTCGCTCCTTACAGGCTGCAGGTTTAGAAGTAAGTATGATTAAGGACGTAACTCCAATTCCTCATAATGGTTGTCGTCCACCAAAACGTAGAAGAGTCTGAGGAGGTGCAATTGAGGAATGGCTAGATATACAGGTCCTGTTTGCCGTTTGTGCCGTAGAGAAGGCGTAAAACTGTTCTTGAAAGGTGATCGCTGCTACTCCGGCAAATGTGCAATTGAAAATAGAAATTATGCGCCTGGCCAGCATGGTCAACGCAGAAATAAACAGAGTGAATACGGTTTGCAGCTGAGAGAGAAACAGAAGGCTCGTCGTATTTATGGTGTATTAGAAAATCAGTTTGAAACTTATTTCGATAAAGCTGAACGTAGAAAAGGTGTCACAGGTGAAAATCTGCTGATTTTGTTGGAAAGCCGTTTTGATAATATTGTTTATCGTGCAGGCTTTGCAGCTTCCAGAAAACAAGCTAGACAGTTTGTACGCCATAATCATTTTACAGTGAATGGCAAAAAAGCAAACATCCCATCCATGGAATTAAAAGTCGGCGATGTAATTCAGCTGAAAGAAAAGAGCAAGAGCTCTGCGCTGATTAAAGAATTGGCTGATAATCTGGGTTCTAAAAATCCTCCTGCATGGCTGGAACTTGATGTAGACAATTTGTCCGCTAAAGTTGTGAGAATGCCAAGTAAAGAAGATATCGATATACCAGTTGAAGAACAGATGATTGTTGAGTTGTACTCCAAATAATTGATAATCATGACTCTTAGGTTATACTGCGTATAAGTAGGAGGTTGAAAGATGATTGAAATTGAAAAACCAAATATTGAACGTGTTGCGATGAGCGACGACAATACTTATGGTAAATTCGTTGTAGAACCCCTTGAAAAAGGGTATGGAACAACACTGGGAAATTCCTTGAGACGTATTTTACTATCCTCTCTGCCTGGTACAGCGATTACTTCCATCAAAATTGACGGCGTACTGCATGAGTTCTCCACAGTACCTGGTGTAGTGGAAGATGTGGCGGATATTATTTTAAATATCAAATCATTGGCGTTAAAATCTGACACAGATGAACCACAGATTATTGTCATTGATGCCAACGGACCAGGTGAAGTGACTGCTGCAGATATCATTACGACAGAATCCGTTGAGATACTGAACGGGGATTTGCACATTGCAACGTTGGATGAGGACAGCCGTTTATATATTGAGATGGTAGTAGAGCGTGGTCGTGGTTATGTATCTTCAGTAAAAAATAAAAAAGAAGATCAGCCAATAGGAACAATTCCGATTGATTCTATTTATACTCCTATTCACAAAGTTAACTTTTATCTGGAAGATACGCGCGTTGGTCAGCGGACTGACTACGATAAGCTGACATTGGAATTATGGAGCAATGGCAGTATCAAGCCGGATGATGCGGTGAGTTTGGCTGCAAGAATTTTAAGTGATCACTTGAAATTATTTATCGGCTTGACCGACGGCATGGATCATGTGCCAATCATGGTAGAAAAAGAAGAAGAGGAAAAGAATAAGATTTTGGATATGACTATTGAAGAGTTAGACCTATCTGTTCGTTCCTATAATTGTTTAAAACGCGCTGGAATCAATACAGTTTCTGAGTTAACGCAGAAAACAGAGGATGATATGATGAAGGTGCGGAATCTGGGCAAAAAATCCCTGGAAGAAGTTCAGCAAAAAATGGAGGCTCTTGGTTTAGGCTTGAGATCCACAGAAGAATAAAAGTGAATTTTGTAGTAAAGGAGGAACAAAAATGCCTCATAGAAACTTAGGTCGCAATAGTTCTCAGCGTCGTGCGCTGTTAAGAAATATGACTACTTCTGTACTGAAGTACGGTCAGATTGAAACAACCGAAGCGAAAGCAAAAGAAGTCAGAAGAATCGTTGAAAAAATGATTACGCTGGGTAAAGCTGGTAATCTGCACGCTTATCGTCAGGCGCTGGCTTATTTGACCGAAGAAGATGTAGCGAAGAAATTATTTGACGAAATTGCTCCGAAATACGAAGATCGTCAGGGTGGTTATACTCGTGTAGTAAAATCGGGATGCCGTCGTGGTGACGGAACTCCAATGGCTATCGTAGAATTAGTATAAGGAGAAGGGCATAGAAGTCAGGAATTTCGTTCCTGGCTTCTCTTGTTTCCCGTATAAAACAATGATTAAACTCAATCATCTCACACATATATTTTATAAAGAATCAACAAAACAGGAAGTCAAAGCGTTAGATGATGTTTCTCTGGAAATTCATGAAGGGGAACATATTGCTGTGTTAGGGCATAACGGATGTGGAAAATCGACATTGGCAAAGCATTTGAATGCTCTTTTGTTACCAACTGAAGGAACAGTTGAAGTGGACGCTGTCGATACAGCAAGCGAAGCAGACTTGTGGACAATTCGTCAGACGGTTGGCATGGTGTTTCAGAATCCGGACAATCAGCTAGTCGCCACTACGGTGGAGGAAGATGTGGCTTTTGGGCCGGAAAATATGGGTATGGAACCTTCCATTATCCGGAAACGAGTAGATGAAGCATTGGAAGCGGTTGGAATGCAGGAATACAAAGATAAGGGACCGCATTTGTTATCCGGCGGACAAAAACAGCGGGTAGCGATTGCGGGCATTATTGCAATGCGGCCTAAATATATTGTATTTGATGAACCGACTGCAATGTTGGACCCGCTGGGACGGCGAGAGGTCATGGAAACGATGCAGCGATTGAATAAAGAAGAGGGAATTACAATCATTAATATTACCCACTTTATGGAAGAAGCTGTATTGGCGGATCGTGTAATCGTAATGGAACACGGCAGAATTGTCTTGTCGGGAACACCAAAAGAGGTATTTACCCATGTTGATTTATTAAAACGAATGCAGCTGGATGTACCGCCAGTGGTGGAATTAGCGGCATTGCTACATAAAGAAAATAAACAGATTGCAGCAGATCTCATGACAATAGAGGAAATGGTGAAGGAATTATGTCCTTAGAAGTAAAACATGTATTTTATACTTATCAGGAAGGTTCCCCAACAGAAAGTCATGCACTTCAGGATATTTGTTTAACAGTAAATGAGGGTGAATTTCTCGGAATCGTGGGACATACCGGTTCTGGTAAATCCACCCTTATTCAGCATTTAAACGGATTATTGAAGCCCAGCAGAGGGGATGTACTGGTAGACGGATTGAATATCAATCAGAAGGAAGCAAAAGGAAAATTGAAAGAACTGCGCATGAAGGTGGGTATTGTGTTTCAGTATCCTGAATACCAATTATTTGAGGAAACGGTAGAACAGGATATTGCCTTTGGACCGCGTAATTTGGGTTTAAACGATACGGAAATACGGCAGCGGGTACAAGATGCTATGGCATTGTTAAAACTGGATTACGCGAGCCTGCGGAAGCAATCTCCTTTTGATTTGAGTGGTGGTCAGAAACGTAAGGTGGCTATTGCTGGCGTATTGGCTATGCAGCCGAAATATTTGGTGTTGGATGAGCCAACTGCCGGTTTAGACCCGAAAGGGCGTGAAGAATTTCTGGAAGAAATCGCAACGTTGCATCGAAAAGGGATGACTATCGTGATGGTTTCTCACAGTATGGATGATGTTGCGCGTTATGCACAGCGGATGGTTGTATTGGACCATGGGCAGATTCGCCTGCAAGGTACACCGCGGGAAGTATTTTCAAATCATGCAGAACTTGAAGCGATCGGTGTAGGAGTGCCGACATTAACAAAACTTTTATTGGAGTTGAAAGCGAAAGGCTTAAATGTGCGGACTGATTTGATAGAGCTTCATGAAATAAAAGATGAAATATTGCGTGCCTTATCAGAGAGAGAGGAGATGGCAAAATGCTGAAAGACATCACGATCGGGCAATATTTGCCGGGCAACTCTCTTTTGCATAAGCTGGATCCCCGCACTAAAATTTTGGCAGTGTTATTATATATGATAGCACTGTTTGTAGTGAATAACTTTTGGGGATTGGGAGCAATGCTGATCTTATCCATTGTTGTCATTCTTATCTCAAAAATTCCACTGAGATTTTTTTTCCGCGGCATCAAAGCCATTGCTTTTATTGTGTTGCTCACAGTGGCGTTGCAAATGTTCATGACGCCAGGGGAAGCACTTTGGCAATGGGGTTTTTTAACGATTACAAAAGAAGGAATTCGGCAAGCTATTTTCATGGGCACACGTTTGCTGCTATTGGTAAGTCTGACCTCAATTTTGACGCTGACGACAACCCCCATTTCTCTGACAGATGGAATCGAAAATTTGCTGAAGCCGTTTCAGCGTTTCGGTATGCCTGCCCATGAGCTTGCAATGATGATGACCATTGCTTTGCGATTCATTCCAACTCTGGTAGAAGAAACAGAAAAAATTATGCAGGCGCAAGCTGCCAGGGGAGCGGATTTTGAAAGCGGCAATTTAGTTGAACGTGCCAAGGCTATGATTCCTCTTTTGGTGCCACTGTTTTTGAACGCTTTTAAACGGGCAGATGAGCTGGCAATGGCTATGGAAGCGCGCTGCTATCATGGAGGAGAGAATCGTACACGTTTGAAAGCGCTGAAATATGGAGTAAGAGATGTTGTGACTGGAGTGTTGTGTCTGTGTATGATTGCCGGTGCCTTTTTCACAAGATTCATATAACGGAGGAAGTATGCGAAATATCAAAGCAGTAATACAATACGATGGTAGCCGTTATTTTGGATTTCAGGCACAGCTGAATCCAGAGCAGTTGCCTACTGTACAGGAAGCATTAGAAGAAGCCATCGGAGGTTTGTTGAAAGAGAAAACAAGAGTATACAGTGCAGGGCGGACTGACCGGGGCGTGCATGCATTGGGACAGGTAGTTAATTTTTATACCGAATCGTTGATTCCTGTAGAAAAGCTGGCCCGCGCAATTAACCAACATTTGCCGGTAGACGTTTATATTCGTTCTGTAGAAGAAGTGGCTTCCACCTTTCATGCGCGAAAAAGCGCTTTGGGCAAGCATTATCAATATCGCGTATGGAACAGCGATGAAAAAACGGTATTTGGGAATCAATACTTTTATCATTACCCTGGTAGCTTAGACGATGAACTCATGCAGGAGGCGTGCAAGCTTTTAGAAGGAACGCACAATTATCAGGGATTTTCAGCAGCGGGCAGCACGGTGAAATCTTTTGTGCGCACAGTCTATGACATGAATATGCGTCGTAATGGGGATTGGCTTACCTTTGATGTATACGGAAATGGATTTCTTTATAATATGGTGCGTATCATGGTGGGCACGGTGCTTGACATCGGATTGCACCGCAAAAAAGTAGATGTGATTCCGCAGGTGTTGGCCACACAAAATCGCCATTTGGCAGGACGTACCGCGCCAGCCAGCGGATTATACTTAAAAAATGTATTTTATCGTTGACAATTCGTTTTCCATGAGTTAAAATATATGAGTGTGTTTTCGGACACCTCTTGAGCAATGTTAGTTCTATGATCCAGAGCCCCGGATCTTAACTATATAAACTCATTTATTATCTATTTCTTGTCAATGTTCTAAGGAGGGAATATAATGCGTACCACCTATATGGCAAAACCAAATGAGGTTGATAGAAAATGGTATGTAGTAGATGCAGCCGGCAAACCACTGGGTCGTGTAGCTTCTCAGGTTGCAGCAGTTTTAAGAGGGAAAAATAAACCAACGTTTACACCAAACGTAGATTGCGGCGATTATGTAATCGTAATCAATGCAAAAGACGCTGTGTTAACAGGTAAAAAGATGGATCAGAAATTGTTCCGTCGTCACAGCCGCTATCCAGGCGGTCTGCGTTCTATTAAATATAAAGATTTAATGGCTCAGAGACCAGTTCTGGCTATGGAAACAGCAATCAAAGGGATGCTGCCACATAACCGTCTGGGCAGAAGAATGTTCACCAAATTATTTGTATATGCTGGTGCTGACCACAAACATCAGGCTCAGAAACCAGAAGTACTGGAAATTATCGGTTAGGAGGAAATGAACAATGGCAAACAATGAAAAAGTGCAGTTCTACGGTACAGGCCGTCGTAAATCCTCTGTTGCCAGAGTAAGACTGGTGCCAGGTAATGGTCAGATCGTAATTAACGGTAAAGATTCTAAAGATTATTTCGGCAAAAAAACATTGGAAATGATCATCAGACAGCCAATGGTTTTGACTGAAACAGAAGGTCGTTTTGACGTATTGGTAAACGCTCATGGTGGCGGGACAACTGGTCAGGCTGGCGCAGTACGTCTCGGTATCGCAAGAGCATTGTTGAAAGCTGATATCGAATATCGTCCTGTTCTGAAAAAAGCAGGTTTCTTAACCAGAGACCCAAGAATGAAAGAAAGAAAGAAATACGGTCTCAAAGCAGCTCGTCGTGCACCACAGTTCAGCAAAAGATAGTATTATCTGCGGAATGTGGATATGGAAAAAGAGCCAGATTCGAGTTTACTCGGGACTGGCTCTTTTTGCGTGTCCACAATTCCATAGGAATCTGAAATGGGCGAGACGAAACAAAGTGAAGTCGAGCTTCATTTAGGAGTTCCGTAGATAATACGTGAGGCATAGGATGGCTGAGATGAGCGAGAAGAAGCGAAGCGGATTCGAACTTATGGCTGAACTGTTATTCTACTAGTGAGCCAAATAAGCGAGAAGATGCGAAGCGGATTCGAGCTTATGGCTGAACTGTTACTTCACTGTAATGATTCACCCTTGAAACTATTACCAAAATATGATATAAAATCTATGGACATGGAGACGTACCGAAGTGGCCGTAACGGGGCTGACTCGAAATCAGTTTATCGGTAATTGCGCCGATACGAGGGTTCGAATCCCTCCGTCTCCGCTTAGTTTCTGTAATTCTTTTCTTCTCCACTCTTGCATTCTGTAACTAATGCAGAAATGCAAGAAAACAGCCCTGTCACTTAGCCAATATTTCTGGCCGGTGTGGCAGGGCATAAAATATACAATATTTCGGTTGTTTATTCATCATCATTTTCTTCATGTATTGCCAATCGATTGATCTGTGCAGACAAATATCCCGCTCCATATCCATTGTCAATATTTACAACTGCAATGCCATTTGCACAGGAATTAATCATTGTCAGTAATGCACTCAGCCCATGCATATTAGCCCCATAGCCAACAGAAGTCGGTACAGCAATCACGGGTTTGTCTACAAGTCCGCCAAGTACACTTGCCAAAGCGCCCTCCATTCCTGCGACTGCTACGATGCAGTTTGCTCCCTGGATAATCTCCAGTCTGGACAGCATCCGGTGAAGGCCGCTGACACCGATATCATAAATGCGTTCTACAGCTGCTCCAAAATACTCTGCTGTCTGTGCGGCTTCTTCTGCCACAGGTATATCAGCCGTCCCGGCTGTACATACGGCAATTTTTCCTTTGTACCGTTTTCCTTGCTTTTCTATTTTAATAATCCGTGATATTGCATCGTACTCCGCCTGTGGGTAATGGCTGTGAATCAGTTCATATTGCATTTGCGATGCCCTTGTACCGAATACTTCGCCATTTTCCTCAAATAGCCTGCCAAAAATTTCTAATAAATGCGCGTCCGTTTTGCCGCTGCAGAATATGACTTCTGCAAACCCCGAACGTATTTGCCTGTGCGTATCTAACTTGGCAAACCCCATTTCTTCAAATGGCTGTCTGCGAAAAAACCGTTCTGCTTCATCAATGGACATCCGGCCAGTTTTTACTTTTTCTAATATTTCTCTTGCTTCCATAATAAGATTCCTCTAATTGGTTTGTATTCTGTGTGTTTCCTTATACGCACAAAAAACGCAGGTAAAAAGTATCCTGCGCTTTTACATGTGTCACTTGCTTCTATATTGAAAGAAAAGGAATTTGATATATTTTTACGGACATCCTGCTTTGAATCCCGACCCTGAACGTTAATTTGGCAGTTAACTCGGCCCAGGCACCCTCACGGCACATAAGAGCTCTTGCTTAGTGCTGCTCCATTCCTGACCTGACACGGTTCACAAGTTCCTATTGCGTAAGACCCAAACGTCAACGCCACTTTCCAAAGGCTGCTTCAAAATCTAAGACCCGGGGCAGGATATCACCCCAGCTATAGCGGATTGCTGGTACAGGGCACCGCTAATTCCCCGGCTGTCCAAGATATATTGTATCTTTTTTTCTTTGGAATGTCAATCTAATTTTATCCCTTGTTTTTTCTTTTCCCGCAGCTCTGAAAAAAATTGTGTCAGCATACCTGCGCATTCATCACCTAAAACACCTGTTGTAATCTGTACCTGGTGGTTAAACTGCTGCATTTTTAATAGATTCAGGATAGATCCGGCACATCCGGCTTTTGGATTCATAGCCCCAATGACAACTTCCTTCATCCTCGCCTGTACAATTGCACCTGCGCACATCTGGCATGGTTCCAGTGTAATATACATAGTACAATCCTCCAAACGCCAGTCTCCGGTTTTTTTCCCGGCTTTTTTAATTGCAGTAATCTCTGCGTGTGCGGTTGCGTTCTGCTCAATGTTCCTACGGTTATAGCCACGTGCTATAATTTTATCTTGCTGTACAATTACGCAGCCAATCGGTACTTCATTAATTTTATACGCCTTTTTTGCTTCACGCAGCGCCGCTTTCATATATTTTTCCGATTGAGTAAGTTGTTTTTTCATACTTAGCCCCTTTTCCTATGGTCTTGCAGTATTGATTTTAATATATTATACTATACTTCGGGAGGTATTGTATGAAATTTTCTTATGAAACGGACCGTCTGCTTTTGAAAGTTTTAGATGGCAGCAGTGCAAACGATGTATTACGCTTTTATGCTTCAAATCGTGAGATTTTTGAACGTTATGAAGCGTTACGGCCTGATAACTTTTATACAATTGCATATCAAAGGCGCGCATTAAATTATGAATTTAATGCATTTATCAAACAAACTGCTATACGATTTTGGGCCTATGCTAAGACAAATCCCACACATGTAATTGGCACCGTCTGTTTTCGTAATATTGTACGCACTGTCTACCAGCGCTGCGAGGTAGGTTACAAGTTTGACCAACGCTACTGGCACCTTGGATATGCACAGGAAGCCCTTTTAAAATGTATCCAAATTGCATTTTATGAGTTAAATTTGCACCGCATATCGGCGTATATTATGATGGACAACCATCCTTCTATTCGCTTAGTAGAACAAATTGGTTTCGAATATGAAGGCATTGCGAGAGGTTATGCATTGGTCCGTGGCATTTGGGAAGACCACCTTGTTTACAGCATACTCCATCCATAAGTATTATAGCTGATTTAATTCTAAAATGCGGTACCAATATCCCGGCTGCTCCCCCCTTTCATTCTTTTTCTGCTGTGCAAGAAAATCCGGGAATCCAAAAATTGACGCCATCGCATGTTCCTGATTCTGGTAAACACCTGGCACACCAATA
>DKVF01000079.1:1636-1939 GCA_002491065.1 Peptococcaceae bacterium UBA7185 | reverse complement strand
GCATGCTCCTGATTCTGGTAAACGCCTGGCACACCAATAAACCAATTTTGCCCAATTCTGCCAAACGCAAGATACCGATAATTAAAAAATCCATGCAGCAAAAAGCTATTATTTACAATACTCCAATATTTGTCTGGTAATAGCCGTACATCTTTGATTTCTATGCGGATGCAAAGCACATCATCCTTTTCATCAAATTGCCGGATTACTGGGAAAGCACGAAGCATATAGCGCCAGGTCTGTTCCCACCCCTGGCTGCCTGGCTGGAGTTGCGGCTGGAGTTCTGCTGTTTGGACAGATGGC
>DKVF01000079.1:0-1472 GCA_002491065.1 Peptococcaceae bacterium UBA7185 | reverse complement strand
TTCTATGCGGATGCAAAGCACGTCATCCTTTTCATCAAATTGCCGAATTACAGGGAAAGCACGAAGCATATAACGCCAGGTCTGTTCCCACCCCTGGCTGCCTGGCTGGAGCTGCGGCTGAAGTTCTGCTGTTTGGACAGATGGCGACGATGTCTGTTCACATTGTTCTAATTGTTCGGGTGAAGTTTCCTGTTTCCCTTCTGCTGTGTTTGCCTGGCTGGTTTCTTGTAATTCATACATGTTATTTGCCTGGCTGGTTTCCTGGCTCTGATTGTTATTATTTATCCGGGTATTTTCCTGACTCTGATTATTTTCGTTTGTTTGGGTGTTTTTTTGGTTTTGATTCCTTTCATTCTTCTGGGTGTTTTTTTGACTTTGATTGCTTTCGTTCATCTGAGTGTTTTTCTGGCTCTGATTACTTTCACATGTCTGAGTGCCTTTTTGACTTTGAGCATATCCGTTTGTATTTGTAATTCTATAATTCTGATTGCTTCCATTCACTTGGTTATTCTCCCGAACCTGATTGACTCCTTTTATTTGGCTTTCTTTCTGGCTGTTTTGCTGCTGCTCGATTTTATTTTCACGATGATCCTCATCTGGCTGCTCCCAGATTTGAAACTTCTCCGTATCTACTGGTATTTCATCCCACTGACTTAAAAATGCCACTTTTTCATCAATTGTAACGATAATACCATTCATTTGCATAATCGTCCAGGATGTCTGTCCAATTATTTCATCTGGCTGTTCATAGCGTAAATCTGCTTGATTGCCTCGAAATGTAATATTGCCAATAGAAATTCCCTGTATATTATTTTCATTTCTGACAAATAAATATACTGTACCTGTTTTACCGGCATACCCAACATCTTTTAAATGAATTTCTATACGGTTACGCCCAGTGCGAATTTCAATTCGGGCAAATCCTGCGTTATGGATTTTCTGATTGTTATAAATTGAATATAGATAACTTACAAAACGCTTCATAGTTCTTCATACTCCAAGCCTGTCATTGTTATAATGTATGTGGCATATTCAAATTCATGCATGGATTTTTTAATTCCGTATTGACATTTGTCAAGAACGTTTTTATAATACTAATAATTACCATTTTGATGGTTCATCAATATTAAAAATAAAAAAGGAGAAAAAACGATGGCAAAATTTGTATGTCAGGTATGTGGTTATGTTCATGAAGGGGATTCTGCACCAGAAAAATGTCCAGTATGTAATGCACCTGCTGAGAAATTTACAAAGCAAGAAGGTGAAACTACTTGGGCTGCAGAGCATGTAGTAGGCGTTGCAAAAGGCGTATCAGAAGATATCTTAAATGATTTAAGAGCAAACTTTAATGGTGAATGTACAGAAGTCGGCATGTACCTTGCTATGGCCAGAGTTGCACACAGAGAAGGCTATCCGGAAATTGGTTTATATTGGGAAAAAGCTGCTTTTGAAGAAGCAGAACATGCTGCTAA
>DKVF01000023.1:19823-33788 GCA_002491065.1 Peptococcaceae bacterium UBA7185 | reverse complement strand
AAAGGTCTTCTATATATATTGTTTTGTTATATAATATACATTTTTATTTATATATATTGTATACTACTGCCCCCCTTCTTACCAATCAGTTTTATTTTGTCAAATTTTTTACTAGGAACAATTTTATTTTGTTTCCTTTTCAACCAAGAACACATCTGCTTTTCTGCATTTTTGCTGTTGCTTTACAAAAAGCCTATCAGCGATTATAATATGAAATATATTACAATTTAAAAGAATCAACTTATTTTTCAAGTTTGTAGCATTCTACACAGGAGGTTTTTTATGCGTCTTGAACAGTTACGCTACTTGAGTGATATCCAACACACAAATTCTATTTCTAAAACTGCCAACCGCTTTTTTCTATCTCAGCAATCCTTGTCAAACAACATTCGTCAACTGGAAAAAGAACTTAACGTAGTCCTATTAGAGCGCTCCCCCTTTGGGGTCAATCTTACCAAGGAAGCTCGTGATCTGCTGGCGCTGAGTGATCCCTTCTTGAAGCAATACGATGAACTGCAGAATCAATTTGCATTGCAGCAAGAAAATACAGAAGAAAATTTAAAACATATTCGCATCTATTGTTCATCTGTGCTGGCTACACTGGTTTTGCCAAAAGCAATCGCTATTTTCAGTAAAAAATACCCTAAAACAAGAGTTTCCGTAAAAGAAATCTCTTACAAAGATATCTTTCCTTCTATTGAAAAAAATATTTGTGATGTTGCATTTCTTAGCATTAACGAAGAATATTTTCTGGAACAGCTCAATACTTACGATGCATCTAAATTTCACTACAATATTATGATCACTGACCGTCTAGTGGCTTGTATATCTGCACAATCGCCTTTAGCCCAAAAAGAAATAATTGAGCAAAGTGATATTGTAACGCGTCCTTTTACGTATTTAAATATCGTGCCACTCAAGAAAAATAACGCTAATAATTCCAATCTAGCGTTGTACAACTCTCACAATATTGAATTTCATCGTCGCGCATTGCGGGAAATGGATGTCATCTCCCTCATGCCACGCTATGTATACAGCAACCTTTTCGACAACAAACATTATGTATCCAAATTTTTAGAAGGAGCACAGCAGACAATTTATCACACCACAATTTATCCCAGCACCACACCCAGTCCCATTGTGAAAGAACTGGTAAATATCGTAACTGCGCTAATCTGACAAACCTATACCGCAAAAAAACAGGAAGCTTGATGACAGCCATCAAGCTTCCTGTTTTCCCTTATTTATCTTTTTACCCTCGTTTCTGTCAAATCCGCATTTCAATTTCACTGTCCAGCGGTTCCTCTGAGATAACCAAGGGTAATTTAATTCCGCAAGCCCCCCGGTCTTCTCTTGTGCGAACAGTAAATTGATAATCTTTATAACTTTGCTTCACTACATAAATGCCACTGCTAATTATTCCCCATAGCCGTTCCGTCTGCTCATCCAGTTCCTGTTTCAATGCAGTGTAATCTACCGCGTCTTTGCTCTCCAACACATAAAAAAGCCTTCCGTATTTTTATAAATTTGCATCAAATCAAAATTGCAGGAACGTTTCTTCTCTATTTGACGTATCAAGTCTGCAAACTGATGACCATATATTTTTTCCCCGTCGATTTGTACAAATTCGCTGCTTTTGCCGCAAAATACAATATTGGGAGTATTTCCGGTAAATCCCTGGATGCGCACGATATCCTGCAAATTATAGCGATACAATCCAGAATAAGTCGTCACCAGCAGCTCATAACAAACACCATCTGTCACTTCCCACATACAAAGGGGCGCTCCGCCGTCTAGCGGACGGAATTCAAAAAAGCATGCAAAAGGGGCTGCGATACCGGACGCACTGGCTAATTCATTCGGAATATTCAGTTTGCACTCACTGGCGCCGTATCCCATCTCAAAGCATTTTATACCAGCAGGCAATCTCCGCAGCACTTCACGGGCGTCTCTACCCACTGAAGCAGAAAGCCAGCAGCTCACCATACTCAAAGCCGGCCAAATCGTTGCAATATCTTCAGGTCCAGTAATCAAACAGCCTTTTTTATCATACAACTCCTGCAACCCATCCGCTCTTTGCGTATTTGCTGGAAACAACCGCCGCAGCTGTTCCCGCACCTCGGGCAAAAGCTCCACAGAAAAATCACCATGACGGATGTCCTCGATCATTTGCTGCCCTTCAGCTACAATCCTATCCAAAATACGCCCAAAATGAATTAAATTGTTACAGAATACTTTGCTGAATCTTACTTCTGCCAATGTATATACCGCCATCATATAATCTCTATCTCTCGCAGCAATCCCCGGCGCCTCCCAAAATTCCACCGGCAAAAGGTTCATTGTCCCTGTTTTCTTGCGCATGTTGCGTGCTGTCTGGCCGGAAGCGCGTACTACCAACTTCCCGTCAGCACTGTTATCCACTGGCGCATAATTAGAGATCGTTAAATTTTTGGCGTCCATATCCAGCGTCACCGGTAAAAGCTCACTCATGTACATTCCCCGCACTGACATCACCAACTGCTTTGCCGTATTTCCTGCCTTGCTTTCCAAAAAATATTTAATATTCCCTGTACTGCCTGTAGTCGCAATAAACAAGGCTGTCTCGCCTGTATAGAGCTGACGCGGTTCCCCTGCAAGCTCCCGCTCAATATAGGGACGATAATCCTCATAAGTCGTCACCGCCGCATGATCTCGCCATTCCTCCAGACTGGTAAACCGCCTAAAATCATGCTCACGGGCATAGGCACTACCCTGCGCGCACAGCAAAATTTCCTGCAATACCTGTTTTTGCATACACTCGCAGTCCATCAACAATTCAGGCATTTCTGCGTAAAGTTGTTTCGGGTGAATCGAAAACATCTCCTCTGGAATTGTTCTTGCTTCCTTGTTCCGTTGCTGCCCCAGCGCTCTCGCCATAGCTTCCTCATACTGTAGCATATTCTATCCCCTTTTTACATTACCTCTTTATGGGTCCATAAATTTCTTTCACCATGGCCCCATCTGGTTGTTTCTCTACAATCATCGGCAGTTTGATGCACTGCATTGTACGGCCGTTGGTCATCAACGCCCGATATTCTTTGTTGCGGTATCCATCCTTCATCACATAGAAACGACCCGCTGCAATCTGCTTCTGCTCCATAATCTGCCGCAGCTGTGTGCAAAAAGCATGATAGTCTGCGTCAGTATCATCAAACTCCAATAATACTGACAACTTTCCGTCTTCTACATAGCCCTGGTATAAACGGAGCAAACACTGACAAGTATCCTCTGCCTGTGTTATGACATCTACGAGCTCATAGCTGTGCACCGTTCTGTCTGCCAATAGATAATTTTCTGAATTGCGGCAGCAAAATTCAATATTTGCCGTTGTTCCTACAAATCCCCGTATCCGCACAATATCATTTATCTTGTAGCGATACAGCCCCGAATACGTGGTAATCAGCAGTTCGTAGTACTCCCCGTCTTTTACCTCCGCCATCCCTACCGGCGCTCCGCCATCTAACGGCTGGAACTCAAAATAGCAGGAATAGATTGCTAATGGTCCGTACCCGCAGCCAAATTCCATAGGAATATTAAACATCGCCTCGCTGGAACCGTAGCTTTCCGAAATATAGCGCACCCTTTCTGGCAAACGGTGCATCACATCCTTGGAGAACTGCCCTACACTCCCCGCCAGCCACACGCCTGCAAAAACAAACTCGGGCCAGATTTTTTCTACAGGCAGCTCACCGTATTCATCCAACAATTGCTGCAATTCATCAGCACGTGTTTCATCGGCCGTAAATGTTTCTGCCAAAATAGCTCTGTCTTCTGCTGTCAGCTCGGCTGTCATATAGCCATTCCTGATATCATCTATCATTTGCTGAGGTCTTGCTGCTATCCAATCCAACAATACTCCAAAATAAGCCAAATTATTGCAGAACAGCATATTAAAATGCTTCTCTTTCAGCGTATACAGCGCCGTCAAATAATCTCTGTCATCATCAGACATCGTCGCTTCCAAAAACTCATAAGGAAAGACGTACAGCTGTGCCGCTCTCTCCCACAGCATCTTAGCCGCCTGCCCCGATGTGCGGCGCACCGCCTTTCCATTGGGCGCTTCATCCAACGGCGCACAGTTGGTCACTGCCAGCATCTTTACTGCCAGATCTGTCATGATTGGCTCTTTTCCTGCCAGCGACATATTCCAAATATCAATGCTCAACTGACGGGCCAAAGCGCCTGCTTTCGTCTCAATATAATATTTTCCCTGCATAGCTTTTCCCGTAGACAGCAAGTAATATTCTGTCTCCAAATCCGTAAGCTGCTGCGCATCCTTCTGCATATTATCCTGTACATAGGAAACATAATCCCCATATTCTGAAATGGGGACCTTCTGTAAAAATTCTTCTTTTGTGCGAATTCCCGCAAAGCCATGGTCCTGCGCATATGCACTGTTTCGGCTAAATTCTATGATATCCGCCAACACAGCCTCCTGCATTGCGGCACCGTTTTGAAACAAGGACTGCCAACCGTCCTGCGCATATTGCATCAACCGTTCAGCTACCTGTTCCGGCACACTTTGCCTTTTCCCCATCATGTTCTCCCCCTCCGCATCCTTCTCTTCTATAATAAGATTATAAGGCAGAAGTGATAGGTTCGATAACAAAACAAATTCCCCTGGCAAGATTTTGTTACAAATTATTTTTGTCATATATGATTTCCTGCCGTTTTCGCTTGAAAGCTACCCTTTTCTTTTGCCTTTTCTGCAGAATAAACCGATACCGAAACTCTAATTAAAAAAGGAATGCCCACACCGACATTCCTTTTTCATATACTATATTCTGATTTTACATCCGCTGCGCCAAAAATTCCCGTTCTGCAGCAATGGTAGCAGTAGTCTGCGCCACGCTGGGACCGCCGATGGTATTGCGATTGGCCATACAAGTATATACTGCAATAGCATCATAAATATCATCTTCAATCAGTGGATTATGTGCTTTATATTCTTCTAATGAAACCTCATCCAAGCTAATGCCGCGATCCAGACATTCTGCTACCAACTTGCCCACAATGGCATGGGCATCGCGAAAAGGAATCCCTTTGCGTACCAGATAATCAGCCAAATCGGTGGCATTGGTAAAGCCGCCTTTCGCCGCCTGCAGCATCGCTTCTTTGCGCACTGTCATGGTACGCAACATAGGCGTCAAAACCAACAAACATTTCTGCCAGGTTTCCACTGTATCAAACAATGGCTCCTTGTCCTCCTGCATATCCTTATTATAAGCCAGAGGCAATCCTTTCATGGTTGTCAGAAGCCCCATCAGATTCCCATATACACGGCCGGTCTTCCCCCGCATCAGTTCCGCTACATCAGGATTTTTTTTCTGCGGCATAATACTGCTGCCGGTGCTGTATCCATCATCCAAATCAATAAAATGAAACTCCTGACTGCTCCAAATAATAATTTCCTCACACATACGGCTCAAATGCATACTGCAAATAGATGCAGCCGCCATATATTCCAAAATGAAATCTCGGTCGCTGACGCCGTCCATAGAATTCAGGCAGACAGAATCAAACCCCAGTTCCTCTGCCACCTGTTCCCGATCCAGTGGGAACGTCGTACCTGCCAGTGCGCCGGAGCCCAATGGCAAGACATTCATGCGCACTCTGCAATCCTCCAGACGGGTGATGTCCCGCTTGAACATCTCCGCATAGGCCAGCATATGATGGGCAAAGGATACAGGCTGCGCCCGCTGCAGATGGGTATACCCCGGCAGAATGGTTTCTTTGTGTTCCTCAGCAATGTCCACTACCGTTTTCATCAATTCCAACAGCAGATGATGGGTGTTTTCTATCTCATGCCGCAAATACATCCGTACATCCACCGCCACCTGGTCGTTACGGCTCCGGCCTGTATGCAGCTTTTTCCCGACTGTGCCGATTTTTTCCGTGAGCAGAACCTCCATATTCATGTGAATATCTTCTGCCGCCGGATCAAAGGTCACCTGCCCCTTCTCAATCTCTGTCATAATTTCATCCAGCCCCGCAAGAATCTGCTGCGCTTCCTCTTTGGTCAAAACGCCGATATCGCCCAACATACGGGCATGTGCCTTGCTGCCAGTAATATCCCATTTATATAATTTCTGGTCAAAGGATATCGAAGAATGAAAATCCTCCACCAATTTATCTGTATCCTTGCTAAACCGTCCGCCCCATAATTTTGCCATTGTTGTTCCTCCTGTTTTTCTTTTTTGTTTTTATCTGCTGCCTATCCAATTTTGTTTTCTGCCCTGCGCTAAATCCGCCCCAAAGCAAAACTTTTGCCTATGCAGCTTATATGCGTTTTCTACAGCTTTGCGCGTTTCTCCTGCTCTTTGGTTTCTGCTTCCGCTTTTGCTTCTTTGGCTGTGGCAAAAGTATCCATGCGCAATAAAATCACACAGTCGCTGTCCTTGATATTTTGCTCCTGCTCAGCGTATTCCCCGCACCAAACATCCTGCCAGCCATCGTCACCTAGATCTATAGATTCCACAGACAGAATATAACTTTTCCCCACTTCCAACACAATTGGCTCTGTACTACTCCGTCCCAAAAAGTCTGAAGCCCAGCCACAAATTATATCCTCACCTTCGGGAAAAGCAACTTGTATCGTCGGAGCAAATTTTCTGGTTGCACTTTTCCTTGCTTCCAGTATCCTCCACGCAAACTCTGGAAAACCCTCGCTGTTCACTTCCTGTTTATGCCCAATATACAGTGCTTCCAACGAATCGGTACCTCCATAGGCCATTATACCAGTTTCCGTCAATTCGCCATATTTCCAGATTTCTCGCTGCAAAAGATAGCCCTGCACATCCTGCTGACAGGAAAACTCTAATACGCCTGCCGCCGTATAATCCCCCAGCATGGCAATTTTCTTTTCTCTGTCACTCAGTTGTACACCGCGCACCGTAGACTCATCAGCGGACTTGTCAGCGGTACAACCAGTCAAACAAAATGCCAGAATGCAGCAGAGCAGTAATGTTTTTCGAACCGTATGTTGCATAGAATCTACCTCCCTAATCGGTTTCCAATACCAAAATCGACAACGTTTCAATTTTTGCAATGCAAAACAGCTTTTACAGCAACAATACAGTTATAGATAAGCCTTTACTGCCTGCTGCAGCGCCGCCACCCGCTTCGCTGCTTCCTCCATGCTGCTGCCCTTCAGTGAATAATAAAATTTGATTTTAGGCTCTGTGCCGGAAGGCCGTACCGCCATCCAGCCACCATCTGCAAACATATATTTGAGCACATTGGCCTTTGGCAGTCCATCCAGCCCCTGTTGATAATCCTTCACCTCAGCGACAGCCTGTCCGCCTAGCTCGGCAGGCTGCTGTACCCGCAGTGCTGTCATAATCTCCGCAATATGCTGCTGCCCGTCTGCACCGGGCAGCGTGAAGGAATCCAGCGCTTCTTGATAATAACCGTGCTGCTGGTACAATTCCTCCAGACGCATCAGCAACGTTTTTCCCTGCGCCTTGTGATACGCAGCCATTTCACAAATCAGCATAGAAGCCACCACTGCGTCTTTATCCTTGGCATGAGAGCCTACCAGATATCCGTAGCTTTCCTCATACCCCATCACAAATTCATAATCATGCCGCTTTTCAAAGTCAATCATTTTTTCACCGATATATTTAAATCCGGTCAGTACATTCATCACTTGCGCTCCGTAAGCTTGGGCAACCTCTGCCCCCAGCTCGGAGGTCACGATGGTTTTGATCAGCACCGCATTGTCGCTGATTGTTTTCTGGCTCAATACATAGTCCGCCAACAGCGCTCCTGTTTGATTGCCCGACAGCAATACAAACCGCGCTCCATTCCACACAGCAATGCCCACGCGGTCACAATCAGGGTCTGTGCCCAGTACCAGGTCAGCGCCGATTTCCTGTCCATAGGCGATGGCCAGTTGCAGCGCTTCCTTTTCCTCTGGATTGGGAGAATGCACCGTACAAAATGTACCGTCCGGCTCTCTCTGACTTTCTAATACATGCATTTGCGTAAAACCGTCCTTTTCCAGTACCGTTGTCACCGGAATCAGCCCCGTGCCATGTAGCGGTGTGTATACCACCCGTAAATTTTCTTTGCTTTCCGCATCAGCTAAAAGCCCCTGCTGCAATACCGCGCTCTGAAAAGCTGCGTGGTATTCCTCTCCGATTTCATGATACAAGTCCTGCGCCACTGCACTTTCATAACTTATGATCATAGGCAGGTCTGTCAAATCCTGATAAAGATTCATCTTCTCCCAAATCGTCTCTGCCGCCTCACCGGCAATCTGACAGCCATATTCATTGTAAACCTTATAGCCGTTGTACTCCTTGGGATTATGACTGGCGGTAATGACAATTCCCGCTACTGCCTGCCGATAAGTTACCGCAAAAGACAGCTCCGGCGTCGGCGTCAAGCGGTCAAATACATACGCCCGAATACCAAAAGAATTCAAGGTCAGCGCTGCTTCCCGCGCAAACATCTGAGAATTGATGCGGCTGTCATAAGCAATCACAACCCCTCGCTGCATCGCCTCCAAACCATAGGCAGTCAGCAGATACAAAGCCAGTCCCGCTGTAGCCCGCTGTACCGTATAAACATTCATGCGATTGGTGCCTGCTCCCATCATGCCCCGCAGTCCCGCAGTGCCAAAGGTTAAATCCTGATAAAAGCGCTCATAAATTTCTCTGTCATTGCCGTCAATTTCCTCCAGCTCCTGACGCAGCTCCGGCTCCAACTGCTCATTCTCCAGCCAACGTTGATAACGCATACGATATTCCATATCACTCATATAAACGAATCCTCCTATCTACGATTTATAAGTTCATTTCTGCAAAAATTCCATACCAATACACGGACATCCAACTACTTTTTGTAGCTAAATGAGAAACTGATTCCCCCTCATTTCTTTTATCGTATATATTTTTCATAATTTCTATTTCTTCTTTCTTTAATCGCAATCTATGCTGTATTGAACTGCTCGGTTCATGGCTTCTCGCCTTTTCAATATAGATATTCCCGTATTCCTCATATACAAAAAACCACATTGGTTCTTTTTTTACTTTCGGTATCGTATGAACATCCCGTGGATTTTCTGAAAATTCTCTCAATATTTTACTCCACATAGTATAACCACCCTTTTAGATTTTCTTTTCAACCCATCAGTATGCATTTTTATTCACCAATCCCTTAAAAACCGTCATAAAAATAATCTGCAGGTCAAAAAGGAACGTCCAATTCTCAATATAATATAAATCATAATTGATACGCTCTTCAATGGAAGTATCGCCCCGCAGTCCGTTCACCTGCGCCCATCCGGTAATCCCTGGCCGTACTTGATGCTTAATCATATAGCGGGGGATCTCCTCACGGAATTTTTCCACAAAAAACGGACGTTCCGGTCGCGGCCCCACTACCGACATATCGCCCTTCAATACATTAAAAAACTGCGGCAATTCATCAATACTGGTTTTGCGCATAAACGCGCCCCATTTCGTTTTGCGGGGATCATCCTTTGTGGTCCATTGCACCCTTTCCTCCTCATCCGTCTGTACACGCATAGAGCGGAACTTGTACATCATAAACTTTTTGCGGTTGAGCCCCACCCGCTCCTGATAAAAAATAACCGGCCCCGGTGAAGTCAGCTTAATCATCAATACAGAGAACAGCATCACCGGTGAGGTAACGAGAATGGCTACTGAAGCAAACACAATATCGAAAGCCCGTTTCAGCGCATTTTTGAACCAATTATCCAAAGGCACTCTGCGGGTATCAATGACGGGTAGCCCGTCCAAATCGTCCATATAAGGCTGTGTCGGTACATATTTATAATAATAAGGAATCACATTACTCTTTACGCCAGCTTTTTCACACTGCGCCAAAATGTAACCCAAATCCTCGGCATCCTCTGAGGTGAGTGCAATAATCACCAAATCAAAATAGCGCTTCAACAACACCTCCACCAAATTATCAATGCGGCCTAACACCGGGTATCCGCGATATTCCTTTGCCGGAACAATCCAATTATCCAAAATACCCTCAATACGATATCCCCAATGCTTGTTTTTTTCTACACGATTGAGGAAATCATCACTGATTTCATTGGCGCCAATCACCAGACAATGCCGCAAATTAAAGCCCTGACTGCGGAATCCCCGCAGCACAACGCGGACACAGCTGCGTTCAAGTATCATCAATACCACATTGGTGACAAAAAAGATCATCAACTGCCCACGGGAAAAGTCCACCAGTTTGAAAAAGAAGAATGCCACCATCAGGCATGCCAACCCCAAAATATTGGACTGCAAAATTTCTCTGCACTCTTTAAATAGCGATTCCCGACGTTTCGGCTGATACAGCCCCATACGGGAATACAGCACACCGTAGAGTACAACCGTCCATAGCACGACCCGCTGCATTTGTTCTCCACTCAGAGATCTGCTGCCATCCAATATCACAAACCGTCCCCAATAGGAAACAGCCATGGCCACGACCACCAAGCTCAAATCCAGTAAGATTTGCAAACGATTCAAATATTTCTGATTTTCTTTTATCATAGGATACTGCCAACTCCATTTTTGTTTACAATAAAAAGCTTGCTTAACTTCTTATTATAGCAAATATTCCGCCATAAGAAAACGAATTTCTGCAAATCACATAAAAAGGTAAAAAATTCAGAAAAAATCTGCGTCCGCTCTTGACAAACCTTCTGGTTCCTTTTATGGTATAAATCTATACGATTCTTATATTGAAAGAGGATTCTACTATGACAACGCTACTTTTATTCACTATCATTATGTATCTTTCTATGACCATTTCTGGCGTGATCGGCTTTGCCGGCAATGTCATTGCACTGCCGCTCTTAAGCCTGATTTTAGACCTACCCACCGCAGTGGCTGTGTTGGCCCTGTGCAGTTTCATTCAAACAGTCATACAATCTGTGCAAAACAGAATGTATATTCACTGGCAGGAAAGCCTGAAAATCATCCTGCTCTCCTGTCTCAGCATGCCCATCGGTTTATTTTTTCTGCGCTATTTTCCCGAAGCAGCCTCCAAACTGCTGTTAGGCGTATTTGTTCTGATTATTGCACTCCAGCCCATGATACAAAATCTTTTACGCAGCCATCGTGCCAATACCCCAACTGCGAAACCTTGGGACTGGCTTTACCTGATCATTGGCGGCATTTTTTCCGGTGCCTTTGCCTCTGGCGGTCCGTTAATCGTCATCTACTGTACCCATCGTCTGTCTGATAAAAATATTTTTCGCGGCACCATGTTTTTCTCCGGTTGTTTCTCCATGGGTTTAGTCGCTTTAGAGCACTTTTTTCAGCATCATTACACAGCTGACACCATGCTGCTCACCGGAATCGCCCTCGTTGTCATGGTCGCTGCCATATATACCAGCACCTGGATCGCTGGCAAAGTGGATACGCAACGGTTTCATACACTAGTAAACCTAGCATTGGTCTTCGCTGGCGCGATGTTAGTGCTCCAGAATACAGCAGCATTACTCTAACCATTTTTGTGAGTATTACAATACAACCATAAAGAAAAAGGCTTTGTCCCCAACACATATGTTATGGGACAAAGTCTTTCTCATCTTTCATCATTCTTTTTATTCCAGCACTGCCTGTACATAGAGCAATTCTCCAGCAGTACCTAAAGGCTCCCCTGCCGCAACGCTGTCACCCACCGCCACCGTACACTCCTGCAGCCCCTTATAGCGTAGCTGATACGGCCCGCAATGCAAGATAAGCTGCCATTCCGCCGTCAAATCCATCTGCTGTACAGTTCCCGGAGCGCAAGCCACTGCCTGTGCTCCGGCTGCCTGATAACAAATGTCATCATGAAAGCGGTAATCATCATGAATGGTATCATACCCCACGCCATAACCATAGAGCAATGTTCCATTACAGGGCAGTACAAACCCTTCCAATGTTGTGGCCAGCTGCTGTAAATCCAATGTCTGGATTTGCGGCTCACTTGCTTTTGTTTCCTCTGTTGTATGAGCATCTTCCGGCACAATCTCTGCGGACAAAACGCTTCCACCAACCTCCTGCTGTTGCTGTTTTTCCTGCGTTGTAATCGCCTGTTCTGGCTCTTTGCCTTCAGAATTCTGCAAAGTTTGTGGCTGCATTGGCTCTGCAGCGTTTATCGTCGCCGTATCATCAGTTTTTTCTTGCGTCGTTGGCTCTTGTTGCTCTGCAATCACCTGGTCACTGTCATCATTGGATGACCACCATGCTACCAAGGGTTTCTGCTGCCAAGGCTGCTGAAACAAACTGATTGCCAAAATCACAAAGATTGTCAGCACCGTCAGCCCAATCAAATATAGACGGGCATTTTGCTGCAGCCACTGTAAATAATTCAAATCATGTTTACGGTCCATATAAAAAACCTCCTGTAGCAATAGTATTACCGCTTCAAGAGGTTTTTTATTCAATGCTTCTCATAATGCTTCCACCATTATGAGACTTCTAAACAATCCAATTATTTTATCTTTGTTTGTCTTTTCATTTTAATCTATCTCTTATTCCTTAGACAACTGTGTCCCAGGATAATACCGCGCCAAAATCTGCGCGTAGCTGTCACCCTGTTCTGCATAATAATTAGCGCCGTACTGACACAAGCCTACGCCATGCCCATATCCGTTTGTGGTGAAGGTAATTTTATCTCCGCTGACCGTCCAGCTAATCAGCGAGGATTTCAAACCCAGCGCACTGCGCAGTGCTGCACCGGAAAACTCCTGACCGCCGACACGCAGCGTTTTCACCCGATTGGATGCCGTACTCGCCACCAGCTGCATAAAATCACCGAAAGAGCCCGCAGGAACAGCGCCGGTAACACCCAACCGCTGTGTCATGTCCTGTAATGTCATAGTCACTTTTTGTCCAGTGTGCGGATCAGCAGGATGATTACATTCCACGCTGACTAAATACGGCCGCGCATTGCCCCACACCTCTGCTGCATCCTCCGTGCGACCGCCGCCGCAGCTGGCATGATAAAGCGGCTCAATCAGCGCGCCGTCATAGCGCAACACTTCTCCTGCAGTTTCCGCTACAGCCTGCACAATCTTTCTGTGATACGCTTTATATTGTTTCCCCCAGCGTCGCTCCTGTTCCTCCGCACTAATCCACGCCTGACAGGTCTCCGGGCGGGTGCTGAGCTGTGCTCTGCTATCCAGCGCCGTTACATTGGGACTGGGATGCTCCATACGACTTACCGTAAAGGTGCGCGCCGCTACAGCCTGCGCTTTCAGTGCTTCCTCAGAAAAGCTTGCCGGCATTTCCGCAGCGACTACACCAGTTAGATATTGCTCCAAATCCAGTGTCATCAACTGTTCCGTATCCATATTATATACCTGTACCGTACGCCCGGAGCTCAACTCCGGCTCTGTATCCGACAGCGAGCCCGTGAAGCTCGCCACACCGTACAGCAAAATTCCACATAACACAATTGCCATCCATGTAAAACGATTGCGTCTTTTTCGTTTGCGGCGCAGCCGCTTTGTACGAGGCGATTGAATTCGTGTCACCATATCTCTCTCCCCTTTATCTCTCCGTCTTATCTATACTAAAAGTTCGTGCTAAACCGCCATATTCCTCTTTTTACAGCAATACAATTGTAGCAGACAACAAAAACAAATTCCTTCCCACCCTCTGAGCTGAAACCCAAAAGCAGAAAAAACCAATGACAAACCCAATATCCAGGTAACAGAAAGCATGCAGTCACCGGACACCCGCGAACACGAGCTTCAGCCGTTGCGCAGAATCCCCGACAACTACGAAAAAATCGTATTGTCCATGGATAGAAACTATATCAATTCCTACGACGACATCAAATCCCTGTACCTGATTGATTGGCTGCTATCAGAAATATAAAACCACAGCAAAAAAAAATACAGCACATCACCATTTCTATTTTTGCAATTGTTTACTATGAAAACCATGTTTT
>DKVF01000023.1:19314-19474 GCA_002491065.1 Peptococcaceae bacterium UBA7185 | reverse complement strand
CGGCGCCTGGGCTCCTTTGTATTTCATATGAAACAATTGCAAATTATTTTCCGGCTTGTAAATAAAACCAAATCTGCACGAAATTATGTTTTGATTTCTACACCAAAAATTTTTTCGTGCAGATTTTTTCCTGTTGGGAACGTTTTTTTTGCAAAGACAG
>DKVF01000023.1:17068-18946 GCA_002491065.1 Peptococcaceae bacterium UBA7185 | reverse complement strand
AGAAATCTTTTCGGCAACATACTGATTGTACGACTTTCATAAAAATAATGTGACATTTGGTATTCCATTATGAAAAGGAGAATTAGTAAAATGAAAAAAATAACGAAAAAAGTAATAATATCTTTTTCACTTTTAATAGCTTTTTTACTATTATTTGGTAAGATGCTATATATATATATATTGGGGTTTTGTTTTTTTGGTTCATCCAACGAAGAATTTATGATGAATGAACTGGGCGATCCTTTAATTGTTGGTGAAAGTTGGAATGAAGAAGACGTTTTTCAAGTAACTGTGACAGAAATCACTTTTTCGGAAAAAAATAGAGAACCTTTTTATGATATTGCAATAGTTGCCGAAAATAAAAAACTATATTCCAACGGAAATGGAGACATGGAGTTATATTGTACGATTGCTGTTCCAAAAGATATCATAGCAGAGGAAACAATGAATCATTTTACAATACCACGGCAACAAATCAAAGAATATCATTACAAATTTTTCTTGTCAGAAGAAATTTGTGATTTTCAATGTCAAGTTGAAATTCCCTTAGCTGATAAAAGATATAGATATAAAAAGATGTGGCACTATAATTCAGACCTATGACATGAACAGGAAACCATTACTTCAAAATCAATCTTGTTGTAAAAGAAGGAGAACTATGAATTTGTCTCATTGTCAAATTCTGTGGATTTTTCTTAATATTCTGTGTCCGGGGCTTTTCGTTATAATCGGACAACTCCGCGTGGAAATATTTTACACAGAAAAAATCATTTCTAAAAAAGCTATTTGTTCTCCTCTAGGCCATTCGATGAAGCAAATTGCTTTTAGGTCTGAACCCTTCTGCGACAACCAAAAGCGAATGAAACTAACAGAAAAGGAGAATATCCCATGTATGTCCCCACAAATCCACATCATGATCTGGAATGTATTTCTTATATCCTATTGACCCTTGCAATCATTTTCTTTTTATGGGATCACTATAGAAAAAATCGTCTGTATCATATGCTCAGCGCGTTGTTCTTTGTTGCTTCTATCGTATATGCTATCCTATTTTATCTGCAAAACCTGCACTATATCTTTTCCACACAAAACATGGAAATCGCTGTCAGTTTCATTTTGCAACAAAACGGCAGTCTGTTTTTGAGTTTTGTGGTTATGAGCCTTTTTGCGCTATTTTCTGTATTAATTGATTATAACATTCTAACGATATCAGAAACGATGCGTAAAGGACTTTGGCTGGGTGTCTGCATTTTGGCAATTTCAGGCAGTTGGTATCATATCTGGCAACATACCCCATTGGGCTTTGGTATCGCTATGGATACCGCTCTTTTATTACATTTGGCGCCTTCATTAGAAAATTATATGCTGTTTTCGTTCATCTCTTTTTGCTTTATGGAGGGAGGCTATTGCAATAAGAGAAAGCTGTGATTCCCAAAATCACACTCTTTACTTCCCGCCAACCGCATTGCCGATATTGAAAATGAACAGATTGTGAGGAATAACAAGGAGTGTGTAAATAATGGATATCGTATTTGTTTTGTGCATCTTATGTAAAATTTTAATATTTTTTCTTTGCTGGCGTACCATAGGTTATTTGGGTTATTTGTTGGCTATGATCTATTTGCTGTATGCAGCTGTAAAAACCATTCGTCTATGTCGCCATTCTCATATCAATTTCGGCATACTTATAAAAGCGTGCATCATTATTATTCTACTGCTGATTCCCAATGCAGCGCTGCAGGAGCGAAAATTTGAAATACTACAAGAAAAATATGAGATGAAAGCCATGGAAATTATTGAGAATATCCGAGATACAGAAGGTGGATTTTATCAAACATATCAGTTAGATATGCTGGACCGACTTGTGTTTAATGATTT
>DKVF01000023.1:0-16818 GCA_002491065.1 Peptococcaceae bacterium UBA7185 | reverse complement strand
CGAGATACAGAAGGTGGATTTTATCAAACATATCAGTTAGATATGCTGGACCGACTTGTGTTTAATGATTTAGAAAAGAACGTCACAGTTTATCGACATGAGGACGAGTATGTTGTATCCTTTGTCAAATCAATCACATTCTTTAATCAATATGCGTATGTGTATTTTTCTGAACCGGAGGCTATCTCTTTGGCCACAACCCCATCTAAGTATGATAGCCAGTTAAGTGATTCGAATGCATATGACAATATAGAATGGATAGAACCAGGAAAATGGGCACTTATTAAATGGTATTGAATATAAGTTTAGCTATTTGAGAATGCAGCGGTTAGTTAGGTAGCTATATAGAATCGTTCGTCATGGTCTGTTTTTTATAAAACAGCAAACTTGCCAAAATCAGAAAAAGATTTCAAGAACTATTTAGCCATGTCCTGCTGCTTTTTTAGTTCATGCATATTTTCAAAAAGAGAGGGCTTCCTGCCAGATTCACAGGAAGCCCTCTCTTTTTCATCTTTTCATCTTATCAATCTATCGCTGTCCGTGACCAGAAACAGTTCTCTTTCTATGTTCTATTCTTTCATTGAAGCAACGATAGCATCGGCCAGTTCATCCAACTCTGCATTTTGTTCTTCTTTCAAACGAGATTTGAAAGTCACCATGTTTTCTAAAATGGTAATGTTCTTCATTCCTTCCAACAATTCTTTCATCTGTTTGCCAGCGTTTGGACCCCAAGAACCGTTCTGCAACAGCGCTACCGTACGATTGGACAGATTATGCGCCTTCAATTCATGCAGCAAATGCTCCATAGTGGAAAAAATGCCGTTATTATAGGTGGAGCTGGCAAACACCAGATGACTGCAACGGAATGCATCAGCTAAAATATAGGAAGAATGTGTCGCAGATGTGTCATACATCACGATATTTTTCACACCCCGTTCAGCCAGCTTATTGGCTAAAATTTCAGCTACATTGGCTGTGCCGCCGTAAATCGTACCGTAAGCAATCATAACAGCCTTTTCTTCAGGCTGGTAAGTACTCCATTTTTGATATTTATCCACAAAATAACCGAAATCACTGCGAATAATGGGCCCATGCAGCGGACAAATCATCTGAAGCTCCAATCCTGCTGCTTTGCCCAGCAAAGCCTGCACCTGTGGACCGTATTTGCCAACAATATTGGTATAGTACCGTCTGGCATCATCTAACCAGTCGCGGTCAAAATTCACATCATCATTAAATAAATTACCATTTAGTGCACCCCATGTCCCAAATGCATCGGCGGAAAACAAAATCTTGTCAGTGACATCATAGGTTACCATCGCTTCCGGCCAATGTACCATAGGCGCCATCACAAAGGTAAACACATGACGTCCACTGCAGAAGGTATCTCCTTCTTTAATGACTACCGCACGAGCAGAAACATCTGCTGCAAAAAATTGCTGAATCATCCCCAATGTTTTGCTATTGCAAATCACCTGCATGTCTGGATAGCGCTCCAACAGCCGGCCTAAATTTGCACAGTGGTCCGGCTCCATATGATTTACAATAATATAATCTAACGGACGCCCTCCTAATGCATACGTTACATTTTCAAAAAATAACTCGGAAATGGCTGCGTCAGCAGTATCCAGCAAAATTGTTTTTTCATCCAGCACCAGATACGCATTGTAAGATACACCGCGGGGAATAGGATAATGGTTTTCAAACAGCGCTAATCTTCTATCATTCCCCCCTACATAAATGAGATCATCTTGAATTTTTCGTATATTATGCATCCTGTTTCGTCTCCTTTTTCGTATTTCTGTTAAAATTACTATAAATATTTACCCAGATTCCTCATATGTTAATCAGATTTTTATTATACGCTTAAAAATAAAAATGAGAAATATAGCCATCGGTAATCACTGCATCCTGTATGCAGGTTTTCACATAGGATACACATTTCAATATACTGATGCATTCACTCTTTTTGTACGAAATCTCTGAATGTATGGCCATTCCTTCTTGATTTAAACACCATTTACAAGCTAGAGGTATAGCCAAAAGGAATATTGAAAAGGAATCATATACAAAATACGCATTTCCCAATAAAAAACAAACGTTATAAAATAGAATTATTGAAATGGCACTCTGTAGAAAAATACGATGTATGCGATAACACCATCATGAAGATAAATCAAAAGAGGAGATTTGAAATGGAATTAAATATTCTGTTGATTTTATTTATAACAGTGTTAGTAGCTGCCATTGTGCAAGGTATCAGCGGTTTTGCTTTTGGAATCATTATGCTGATGGTACTGCCCTATTTTTTCAGCTATTCGCAAACGTTGGCCATGGTATCGTTTATGACAGTGTTTGCACTGGGATACAATGCATTTCTTTACCGGCAGTACATTAATTGGAAACAGGTCCCGCTAACTATTGTTACATTTATTGTGAGTGATTTTTTTGCGGTGTGGCTATTAAAGTATGTAGGTGACGCGCCCATCTGGTATACACTGCTGGGAATCTTTTTTATCCTGATGGCAGCCTATCTGTTGTGGGGGCAGGATCGGTTCAGAATCAGACCGACCACTGCTAATGCCGTGTTATTTAACGGAGCCTCTGGAGTAGTCACAGGGATGTTTGGTGCTGGCGGTCCTATTGCAGCAGCTTATTTTCTGGCGGTTGCGAAAGATGCCAAAGAATATCTGGGCACCACACAGATTATTTTCTTTTTTACCATGATGATTGATGTGGTGCTACGGGCGATAAACGGAATGTATACTTCAACTATGATTGTCTATGGCATCAGCAGTTTATGGTGCGCGGTGCTCGGTCTGCTGATTGGCAGAAAATTATTTCAATATATCAGCGCTGCAACATTGCGCAAAGTCGTCTGCGCCCTAATGTTTTTCAGTGGCATTAAAATGCTGCTATAAGAAATTCTCTCTCGAAAACAAAGCTAAATAAAGCTATATAGTATTGAATCCATTCTGCCCATTTTGAGAATACAACAGTCAACTAGATAGCTAAGAATCACTTACCAATTCGTCATGGTCTGCTTTTTTATAAGACAGCAAGCTTGCCAAAGTCAGAAAAATATTTCAAGAATTGTTTTTACCATATCTTGCCGCTTTTTTAGTTTATGCATATTTTCAAAAAGAGAGGATTCCCTGCCAGCTTCGCAGGGAATCCTCTCTTTTCCAACTTTTCGTTTTACCAACCTGTCGCAGGTGTCTCTTTATATGTTCTATTCTTTCATCGAAGCAACGATGGCATCGGCAGTTCATCCAACTCTGCATTTTGTTCTTCTTTCAAACGAGATTTGAAAGTCACCATGTTTTTTTAAGAAGGAAGCAAAAATCAGATAGATTGTCGTTCCCTGTCGGTTGTGCTATAATAATAACAAAGAGATTCACGAATTTAATCATTTCTGTAATGGTTTATTGCAATCGGAAATTCTTACAGGTTGCCTGTAGTATTTTCTGTTTAATTTATTAATGCGGGTTAAGATTATTGTACATAATAGGTATGGTGATATATATGAAAATGGAGCAACTGCAATATGTTTTGGAAATTGAAAAATGCAAATCTATGAGCAATGCCAGTGAAAATCTTTTCATCACGCAACAAAATTTAAGTTATTCTATAAAAAAACTAGAAGATGAACTAAATATTCCAATTTTGAAACGCTATAATAAAGGCTGTGAATTGACAGAAGAGGGACAATTATTCAGTGTATTTTGCAGGAATGGGAAGATTTTCAGAAAAAGTCTTCCCATCTCCCTGAGCACGAGAGCAGTATCCATGGGGAATTGCATTTATATATCAACAAAGTGTACGAAATTTTCATCCTCCCTGATATTTTAGGAGGCTTCATGCAAAAGTATCCAAATATCAAAATTAAAACTATCCCGACCGATGCAAATGAAGGTGAAACGATAGATAAACAGGAAAATTTTGTTTGGCTGCTAAATTTGCCAAGGACTGCCAAACAAATATTATATGAGCCTTTTTTGGACGAAGATAAATTTGATTTTCACACACTTTTTACCGGAAAAAATGTCCTGTGTATTAACAAAGAAAACCCTTTGTCTGATAAAAAAAACATACATCTAAAAACAGCATTACAGTATCCTCTGATTTATCACGGAATGATGACGATTAATAAAGATGCGTTAAATAATACGTTATTAAGCGTGATTATAAACCATTACGGTGATTACGATATCAATATTGCAGCCCAGACAAATTCTTATGGAATCTGGCTGGACTTGATAGCTTCTGGAAAAGGCATAGGCATTACATATGATAAAATATTGAATCATATGAAAGAGATGTATCCCAAACAATGGTCTAAAATTTCTGTGATCTCCACGAAAGAATACATGGGTATGACCACCGAATATGCGGTGCGCAAAAGCGGTACAACCAAAATAGAGAATGTCTTTATTGATTATCTAGTCAATAATTGTACTTGGTAAAAAGTGAAAAGAAAAATAACTACGTCGAAAATTCTGTACGGATATCTCTCCGCCCCCAAAAAGTTTGTTTTTGGGGGCGGTTTTTGATTTTATCTATACAGCCTTTTGCTACAAAAAAATATGAAATACAGTGATTCCACATATCAGTAGATTTGTTGGACAAATCCCTCTAGTACATATAAAATCAAAACTGTAAACAGTTTACGAATATAAACAATAAGTTCAATTAATTGAATGTGCTGTAATTAAACATGAGATTATGTAAGACTCTAAATGAAAGAGCTAGGGGGGTTTATATTTTGACACTAGATAGTAATAAAAATCTTATAGAATGGGCAATCTGTATTGTTTTACCGCTTATTATATTTTTCTTGCCAGAAACAGCGTTGTTTACCTCTGCCTTTAAAGGTTTTCTGGCTGTTACATTATTAGGCATTTTAATGTTAGCTTTTGAACTGGTGCCAAATATGGTGTCGGCAATTATATTTCCAGTAGGATATGCAATATTGAATATTGCTCCTTTGCCAACTGTATTAGGTTCGTGGACAAGCACAACGCCTTTTGTCGTATTATGCGGCTTTTGGCTGGCAGTTATTTTAATCAGAATCAAATTGTTGGACCGTGTTATTTGTATTATTGCCACAAAATTTGCAAGTTCTTTCTTTGGAATTGCGGTAACAATTTACTTAGCTGGCGTAATTGCTGCTTTCATCACCTTTGGTGGACATCAGATGTTAATTTTGGCCTTTGCCTTTGGAGCTTGCCAAGCCATGAATCTTAAACCCGGCCCAGAAGCAACTGTTCTGATGATGTCCGCTCTGTACGCATGTATTTATGCTCAGATTTTCAGCTACTACCCCGGCGTTCTTGGATTGCTGAACGGTGCAATTATTGCTGTAGCGCCTGACAAAGTAATCACCTGGATGGATAATCTGCTCCTTGGCTTACCAATGTTTTTCGTTGGTATCATCGGAATATTCATATTATGCAAAGTGTTTGGCAGAAGTATCAAGAGTGCTGATATCAAAGAGACCTATACACTCAAGCTGCAAGAGCTTGGCGTTATGAGTTCTGATGAGAAAAAAGCTATTGTAATTGTCGGCGCATTATTCATTTTTTTGATTACATCTAAATTACATGGAATTGCAACAGACTTTGGTATTATCATCACTCCGCTATTGTTTTATCTGCCAGGAATCAATATCGGAAGGCAGGAAGATGTAGGGAAAATCAATTTTGACATGGTCTTCTTAATTTTAGGTTGTATGGCAATCGGCGCAGCTGGCGGCTATATCGGTTTAGGTGATATTTTATCAGCTTATGTAGTGCCATTGCTGGGCGACAGCGGTGCAATTGGCCTAATCGCTTTTGTATTTTTCTTCTGTGCGATTTTCAATTTGCTGCTGACACCATTCGCAATTTACGCAGCATTCAGTGCGGCATTTGCACAGATTGCGTTTAGTATGGGAATTAATCCCGCAGTCATCATGATCACGATGATTATTGCTGGTGATACAATTTTCTTACCATATGAACATAATAGTGGTCTTATGTCCTATGCATTCGGTATGATGTCGATGAAAGACTTTTTCAAGGCCAGTCTGGTAAGAGGCGGTATTCAAACTATCGCACTGCTAGCTATCATGATTCCTTACTGGCATATATCTGGTATCCTTTATCTTTAAAGATAATTTCATAAACATATTTTTGGGGAGGAATATTTATTATGCAGTACACAACTTTAGGAAATTCAGATTTGAAAGTATCTAAAATTTGTTTGGGATGTATGGGCTTCGGTGATTCTAAAGGCGGTATGCATTCCTGGACATTGGATGAAGAAAAAACACGTGAAGTAATTAAGCATGCACTTGACTTGGGGATTAACTTTTTTGACACGGCGCTTGCATATGCAGGAGGAACCAGTGAACAATATCTTGGCAGAGCATTAAAGGATTTTGCTAAGAGAGAGGATGTCGTAATTGCAACAAAATTCTTGCCTATGCCGCAGGAAGTACGCGACAACGGAATTTCGGCGAAAAAATATATCAACGATTGTCTGAACAGCAGTTTAAACAATCTCGGTGTCGAATACATTGATTTGTATATTTATCATTGCTATGATGAAAAAATGCCTATCGAAGAAATCATGGAGACATTGAATGAAGCTGTCATGGCAGGAAAAGTAAAATATATCGGCATCTCCAATTGTTTTGCATGGCAAATCGCGAAAGCAAACTATATTGCAGAAAAACATGGCTGGGCCAAGTTTATTTCTGTACAGGGACATTATAATTTGCTTTTCCGCGAAGAAGAAAGAGAGATGGTTCCCTACTGCAAGGATGCCAATGTGGCATTAACACCGTACAGTGCTTTAGCGGCAGGCAGATTATCCAAAAATCGTCAGCAAACAAGTGAACGTCTGGAAAAGGATGCCTATGCAAAAGGAAAATATGACGCAACAGAGGCTTTGGATAATATCATTATAGATAGAGTTGGTGAAGTAGCCGAAAAACGCAATGTGTCCAGAACGCAAATTGCTTTGGCGTGGTTACTGACTAAAGTAGCGTCTCCCGTTGTAGGAGCTACAAAAGTATATCAGTTGGAAGATATGGCTGCCTCGACTGAATTGCAGCTCACAGAAGAAGAGCTCAATTATTTAGAAGAAAAATATGCACCACACGCATTAGTAGGAATGATGAAAAAATAAAAATAAATCATACAATCAGAAAATAGAAAATAGGTCAAGGAGTGAACATTATGATTATTGATACTAGGATTCGACCGCCGTATAAAGGATTTGCAGGGGGATCTAATTTTTCTAAGGATAAACCGGCTAAGTGGGCTGGTATGTTCGGAGGAAAAGTTGCAGAATCTGTAAAACGTGCGCCAGAATATTTTGAAAAAGGACAGCATGAGGTTATTTTTCAGGAATCTTTAAAAGAAATGGATGAAGCCGGAATTGATTTCGCATTTGTACCAGGCAGAAAAGGGCAAGACAAAGTCTGGATTGACAACCAAGATGTCGTTGACCTCTGCAATGAATATCCTGACCGTTTTGCCGGAATTGCTTCTGTTTGCCATGAAGACCCTATGGATTATAATCTGGAGCAAATTACAAAATTCTGTATTAACGGCCCATTATATGGAGTTTCCATCGAAACAGGACTTGTGGCTGATATTCCAACAGCAACACCTCGTTTTGTTGACGACCCAATGTTTTGGCCAATCTACGAATTGTGTGAAGAACATGATGTTATCGTAAGTTTTACACATAATGGACCAGCATATCCAGATACATCAGGAAGCGATCCTGTTCGTCTGAAGCACATCTATTCTGACTTTCCAAAGTTAAAGACACTTTTGGTTCATGGAAGTTGGCCTCATGTAAATGAGATTGCAGCATATCTATTTGTTAATAAAAATGTAATGGTTCAACCAGATTTTTATATGATGCACGCTGCAGGTTGGCAGGGTTATGTCGATTCCATCAACTATATGAATCCAGAAAACTATGTATTCTCCTCTTCTTACCCGCTAGCAGATATGAAAACAATGGTGGAATATTATCTGAACTGTGGGATTAAAGAAGAAAGACTGTCAAATATTTTTTATAAAAATGCAGCCAAATTTTTCGGCATCGACGCTGAAAAAGTAAAACGACTGCCAAATTCTCCAATTAAAGATGAATTTTAATTCTATGATTTCAAAATAAGAATACCATTTAGATTGAACTACCAGTAACAACGTAAAGAAAAATTTTTTCTTTACGTTGTTACTATATCGAGCTAAACAATATGTACTAAAATAAGAGAAAGGAGATATTGCAATGACAATTTTTCCCAATAAAAGTCAGCTGGTAAAGTATTTGGTTACGCTGTTGGCTCCTGTCTTTATTCTGTTAATACCTACTTCAGAATATTTTACGCAAGAGCTTCGGCTATTTTTTGCAATTACTGTAATATATCTATTCTTAATTGTATTCGACTTCATGGATTTGTTGGTACCATCCATTCTATTATCGGCAGCCTACATTCTATTAAAGCTAGCACCTGCAAATGTTGCCTTATCCCCATGGACAAGCACTTTAATTTATATGATTATCGGCGCTTATGCACTGGTAAATGTAATGGATGAGTGTGGTCTACTAAAAAGAATTTCTGTCTGGTGCATCCGAAAATGCGGTGGTACATACAACGGCGCATTATATGGCACCTTTCTGGCAGGTTTAATTCTTGGTGCGGTGACATTTAACAATGCCTATCTGATTATGGTATCCTTCGCATACGGAGTTACAAAATCCTTTGGATACAATAAGCCATGCAAAGAAGCGGCCATTATGATGTTTATGGGAGCTGTATCAGCTCATGCATGTGCAACTGCATTATATAATCCTCTCTGGATTGGTCTGGCAGAATCAAGTTTGGGAATCCTATATGAAAATTATTCTATTCCGTGGTATGAACAAACAATCGTTGCATGGCCAACATTAATTTATAACTTAATCTTTATTTTCCTGATTACCAAAATCTTTAAGACAAAAAAGATTGGGAACGGTGTAGACAGTAAGGCATATTTTGATGAGCAAGCTAAAATGATGGGAAAAATCACTTTAAGTGAAAAAAAATGTTGCTTTGTACTGATTCTTTTGATGCTGTATTTAATCACATCACCACTTCACCAAATGGCAGCTGCATACGGCTTTATGGTACTGCCATGGTTGTTATATCTTCCTGGTATCAATGTTGGCACAAAAAAGACACTGTCCAGAATTAATTTAGGCTTGATGGTGTTTATTGTATCATCAATGAGCATTGCAAGTGTGGGAGCTTATGTTGGACTGACAGAATTTATCACAAATTTGTTTGTTCCAATGCTCGCTGAATTGTCACCAACAGCAATATTGGGCGGCACGTTTATTGGCGGAATTTTGGCAAATATTTTAATGACTCCAGGGGCCATGCTTCCTACCTTATGTGCACCATTTGCAAGTATTGCAGCAGGTGTCGGAATCAATCCAATGGCCTTGATTATGACATTGATTTTAACATGCGATGTTTATATTTTTCCATATGAAATTCCAGCCTTTATGATCCTTGTAAGTTTCGGATTGCTCAATATGTCGGAATTTATTAAATTTGCCCTATTACGAACAATGCTGTTCATAGTTCTATTCTTTTTATTGCAAATTCCATATATGTATTTAATAAATTATATTTTCTGACCAAAACATAGCCTCAAATTATATGAGAAAAAACATATCTTCCTTACATTCTTATGCAAAAAAGGTATTTTTCCTATTCATTTGTATCCGCTATAATTTAGATTAGTTCCCTAATGAATAGCACAAACATATCAGGAGCACACGAAAATGATATTTTCGTTTACAAATGCTGCCCGTTCCGTTATACTTTACGCATGTGTCAAAAATTTATAAGGAGTTGATTCCATATTATGAGCAGAATACAATTAGAAACGCCGCAGAAAGCCCAACAGGCAGTAGATGCGCTGTATCAGGTGTTGGAAGGTCGTCTGGCAGCCAATCCAGCGGGATTGTGTCCGGTGGATACCTGTCTGTCCTTTCTGCGTTTGTGTCACAGCCAGAGCTGCGGCAAATGTGTGCCCTGCCGGATAGGGTTGGGACAGTTGGCCCAGCTTTTAGAGGATGTGCTGGAAGGCCAAGCTTCTATGGCTACTTTATCATTGATTGAAAAACAGCCCAAGCCATTTATTTAACTGCCGACTGTGCCATCGGTTATGAAGCGGCCCGCATGGTGCACAAGAGTGTGAGCGATTTTCGCGATGATTTCATCGCCCATATTACGGAAAACCGTTGTCTGGGCAATCTGGAGCAGAGCATCCCCTGTGTCTCTTTCTGTCCCTCCCATGTGGATATTCCCGGCTATATTGCCCTAGTGGCTGATGGCCGTTATGATGACGCGGTACAGCTGATTCGCAAGGACAATCCATTCCCCACTGCCTGTGCCTTTGTATGTGAGCACCCCTGTGAGACCAACTGCCGCCGTAATATGGTAGACGATGCCATCAATATCCGTGCGCTGAAACGCTACGCTGTGGACCACGGTGGTCATGTACCAGCTCCGACTACGGCTCCTGTTACAGGTAAGCAAGTAGCGGTAATTGGCGGCGGCCCAAGTGGAATGACAGCAGCTTATTATCTACAGCTGATGGGCCATCAGGTAACAGTATATGAACGCTTAGGCTATCTGGGCGGCATGCTACGTTATGGTATCCCCAGCTATCGTCTGCCCCGACAGCGTCTGGATGATGATTTGAATCATATCCTGGCTACCGGCGTGCGGGTGAAATTCGGGGTCAATGTCGGCACCGATGTAACACTAGAAAATTTGCTGGAGCAATATGATGCTGTATATCTCTCCATCGGCGCGCACACCGATAAAAAACTCAAAATTGAAGGGGAAAACGCTGACGGCGTGATGTCTGCTGTAGAAATGCTGCGCCGCATTGGCGAACACAATCCCCCAGATTTCCAAGGCAAACGGGTAGTCGTAGTCGGCGGCGGCAATGTTGCTATGGATGTGGCCCGCTCGTCAATTCGGCTGGGCGCTGAAAAAGTGACCATTGCCTATCGTCGTCGCAAAAAAGATATGACCGCACTGGCTGAGGAAGTGGAAGGCGCTGTTGCCGAAGGCTGTGAGGTCCTGGAAATGTATGCTCCTGATCATATCAAAACCAACGATGCCGGTCACTGCATTGCCATGGGTCTGCGGCCTCAAATCGCCGGCGCCATCGACCGTTCGGGACGCCCAACACCAATGGACGCACCGGAACCTGTATTGGAAATACCTTGTGATATTGTGGTGGTTGCCATTGGACAGAATATTCAGTGGGAATACTTCGCTGAAAAAGGGATTCCAGTCAATCGTGGCACCATTACCGCTGACAATGACAGTGCCCTGAGCACTGTGGAAGGATTGTTTGCTGGCGGCGACTGTGTCACCGGTCCAGCTACAGTGATTCGCTCCATTGCAGCAGGCAAGGTAGCAGCCGCCAATATTGATGCGTATTTGGGATATCAGCACAAGCTGGATTTCGGTGTGACGGTACCAGAACCTCACTTTATTGACCGCACGCCGTGGGGGCGCTGTAATACAAAAGAACGGGAAGCATGCGACCGCAAACAGGATTTTGAGATGATTGAGTACAGCTTATCCCAGACAGAAGCAAAACAGGAAGCGCTGCGCTGTCTGCGCTGTGATAAATACGGGCTGGGAGCCTTAAAAGGAGGTCGGGTGGAACAATGGTAACCATTACGATAGACGGAAAACAAATGACAGTGGCGGAAGACCTGACGATTCTGCAGGCAGCCAAGCAGGCAGGAATCCTGATTCCCACCCTATGTTATCTGGAAGGATTAAATGAAATCGGCGCCTGCCGGTTGTGTATCGTAGAAGTAGCCGGTATGAACCGTCTGGTATCCTCCTGTAACACTAAAGTGCAGGACGGCATGGTCGTAGCCACCAATACCGAAAAGGTACGGGCGGCGCGCAAGATCAATACGGAGCTAATCTTATCCCAGCACAATTGTCAATGCGCCCAATGCAGCCGCAGCGGAAACTGTGTGCTGCAGAAAATTGCCAATGATTTGGGCATTCTGGATATTTCCTATGCCAAAAAAATAAAGACAATGCCCTGGAATCAGGATTTCCCACTGATTCGCGATGAATCCCGCTGTGTCAAATGCATGCGCTGTGTCCAGGTGTGCAGCAAGGTGCAGGGCATCAGCGTCTGGGATGTGGTGAATACAGGCGGTCGGACCACTGTGGGCGTAAATGGCGGCCGCAAGATAGAAGCGGCAGACTGTGTGCTATGCGGACAGTGCATCACCCACTGTCCGGTGGGAGCGCTCAGAGCCAGAGACGACAGCGAAAAAGCATTTGCTGCGCTGGCGGATCCGGAAAAGATTACGGTGGTACAGGTTGCACCTGCCGTGCGTTCTGCCTGGGGAGAAAGTCTGGGGCTGTCCGACGAACTTGCTACTGAAAAACGGCTTGCGTCAGCACTGCGTCGTATGGGCTTTGACTATATGTTTGATACCAATTTCAGTGCCGATCTGACGATTATGGAAGAAGGTTCTGAGCTGGTGAAAATGCTGAAAGCAAAAGAATCCCACACATTTCTGCTGTTTACCTCCTGTTGTCCCGGCTGGGTACGGTTTTTGAAAACCCAGTATCCAGACATGGTGGGACAGCTATCCACCGCCAAATCACCGCAGCAGATGTTTGGCGCTGTGGCCAAGAGCTACTATGCAGAGTTGTTAGGCGTGGAGGCAGAAAAGATTTTCTGTGTATCCATCATGCCTTGTGTGGCGAAGAAATATGAGTGCGGTGTAGAAGCTGTCAATGATACCGGAGCGGGAGCTGATGTGGATGTTTCACTGACCACACGAGAAGCAGCGCGCATGATGAAAGCGTCCAATATCGACGTGCAGCAGTTGCCAGAAGAAGACTTTGACCAACCGTTGGGCACTGGTACCGGTGCGGCAGTCATCTTTGGCGCGACTGGTGGTGTCATGGAGGCGGCACTGCGTTCAGCCTATTATCTGGTGTGCGGTGAGAATCCACCAGTAGAAGCCTTCACGGCGGTACGCGGCGGAGCGGATTGGCGGGAAGCGGATTATGATGTGAATGGGATTTCTGTAAAAACTGCTGTAGCCAGTGGGTTGTCCAATGCCCGCAAACTAATCGAAGCAGTACGCAATGGGAAAGCACAGTATGATTTCGTAGAGATTATGGCCTGTCCCGGCGGATGTGCAGGCGGTGGCGGACAGTCTATCCATGAGGGCTGTGAATATTACGGCAGCCGCGGACAGAAGCTGTACGCTTTAGATGCTGCCAATACGCTGCGATTCTCCCACGAAAATCCGGCAGTATTAGAATTGTACAAAAACTACTTGGGCGCGCCGTTATCTGAAAAGGCGCATCATTTACTGCATACCAACCAGAAGGAATGGAAGCTGTAAATATTTTTTAAAGAATTTGTTCATCGGATTGTAAGCCTAGGGAATTTGCCTGGACCTACAATCCGATTTTTATTTACACTTTGAATAAAAATCGTTCTAAGAATACATATCCATTTTCTATCTTTATTTCTCTTTGAAAGAAACATCTACCGTTTTTCTTCTACTCCTATTGCTTTCTGACTAGTACAAAAAATTTTTTGTCGCAGATAGGACAAACCGTTTTTACATATACTATGTTTGCACTGAAAAAGGTACTGCAATAAATGTTTGAGCTTTCACCACCACATTTGTCACAGTACCTTTTATAATTCTCATGCAGCACGAAATAAAAAAGCCCGATAAATCGAGCCTTACAAAGTGCAAATTGCTTAATACAGATGACAATCTATCATCGCAATATAGCGGTCAAGCTGTTTCTCTTCCAGCTTTGCTATCATATCGGCAAAGGGCTGTAAATTTTTGTCCACCGCATACGCTTCCAGCGCTTCAAAATATGCCAGTCGATTTTCTTTTGCAATAGAAATTGGCGCAAAGCCTTTGCTCATTAACTGATAGTTCATCAGCAGTCGGGATGTTCGCCCATTCCCGTCAGGCAATACCACATTGAGACCCCGCAAGAAAACGATAGTTAATTTCTACTTTTTGCTTGCGATCTTTGCCGGTTCCCTCTGCCTGATACACATAAATGCTATCAATCAGTTCTACCAGCATAGAACGGTTCAGCTCTGTTACAGTTTCATACTTGCGTATGGTTTCCAAAAATTGATTGGTGCTCTGGGTTTTCTTTTCCTCGGCTATGATCCTTGCTTTCAAATCATCCCTCTTTTGGGTGAGCTCTTTCTGCTCGTTCTCATAAGCCGATGACATTTTCTCGAAACGTTCGTCTGAAATCTTCCCCAAAGCATTCTGCTCAAATAGCTTCACAATTACACTGTCAATTTCCGCGATCCGTTTTTCAGCTATTTCCAAGTCCTGCCTGAATTGCTTGATTTTCTGGCCACCGCCCTTTTCGCTCAATTCGTGCATTTCTTCGATGAACTGATCGCCCAGAGTCTCCATGCTCTTAATATGTTTCTGAATATCGCCCATAACAATCTGCTGTAATGCGTCATACGAAATTGCGTGTGTCGTACAAAGATTACTGTTTCTCGCATAGGTTCTGCAGCGGAATCGGGGTTCCCTTCCATTTGGATTTGAGAACGCCATGTTACGGCCGCAATCCGGGCATTTCACAAGTCCTACAAACATATTAGGGCGTCCTGTCTTGTTGGGCCGTTTCTTCACGCTGATAAATTTCTGTACCAGTTCAAAGGTTTCCTCGTCCACAATCGCCTCATGGGTATTTCGGACTATAATCCATTCCTCCTTAGGAACCGATACCAGTTTTTTGTTCTTAAATGATTTTGTCTGTGTTTTATGGGACACCATGTGGCCTAGATACACTTGATTCTCCAAAATCATTTTTACATTTTTCCCTACCCAGTCTGTCGGAAACTTGAATCCGTTGCTTGTGTCCAATGTACCGTTCTTCATTGCCCGGTATGCCCGCGGGATTAAGATTCCATCCTCGCATAGAGCCCTTGCAATCTGATGTACGCTGTTGCCCTGCTTCGATAATTCAAAAATACGCTTGACGGTAGGCGCTGTTTCCGGGTCAACCAGTAACTGGCGTTTGTTCTTTGGATCGACCATATAGCCATATGGGGCAAAGGAACCGCAAAACCCGCCATTCAAAGCCATTGTTTTCTTGACACTGCGGATTTTCTTTGATGTGTCACGGGCATAATACTCATTCATAATGGATTTGAACGGCATCATTTCATTTTCATCAAACCTTGTGTCAACATCGTCATTCAGGGCAATAAACAAAATGTCATTGTTGGGGAAGATTTCTTCCACATAGTACATGAACATGGCATTGTTTCGCCCGAAACGCGACATATCCTTAACCATGATACCGGTTGGCCTTGTATCGTCCATAGCATCCTTAATCATACGGTTCAGGTCTGGCCGGTCGAAGGTAGTCCCGGAAATTCCGTCGTCCACATATTCACCGATCACTTCAAAGCCTTTTTCCTTTGCGTGATACCTTAACATCTGCAACTGATTGGTAATGCTGTTGCTTTCCTTATCAGCATCCCCGTCATCTTTGGATAAACGTGCATATAATCTAACTGGAAGTTTTGTCTGCTGTTTTAACATTTCTGCTCCTTTCCAACAGCAAACAAACTACTCTGTACTCTATGATTATACCATGTTTCCAAACTTTTTTCAGCCATTTGCTGCGTTATTTTTTCGGCTAACCGGCACTGTTTTCCTGCTCAATTTCCTTTTGTATCAGTCTTTTTATCAAATGCTGCAACTGGACCGTTCCAGAAAAAGTTGCGGTTACATAAAATGTCGTGTTCCCGATCTGGATCGTGTCTGACTGTTTTTGGTTCTCCATGTTCCACCTCATTTCCGGGTAACAAAAAAGCACCATCACTGGCGCTTTCCTGTCATTTTACATTTATAACTTTCCGCGAATACTCCCTGCCCTGCAGGTCAAGCTCCGCATAGACCATATTGTTGTCGTTAAGTTCTGTCTGGCCCGTCTGAATACAGGCTGTATCAAGTATCCGGTTTATCCATTTCCCTTTTTCCGTATCAGGGCTTTCGTGGATATGCCCGTGCAAGGAGAGCAGCGGCTGTTTCTCTTTCAGGAAATCATAAATATCCACAGAGCCTATATCCAAATCCTGATACAAAAGCTGCCCCAGCCTCAATCCGGCAGGAGGCATGTGCATTACATAGACTGTCTGCCTGGGATTTTCCGGTTCCGGCAAATCTTTCAGAATATCACACATAAGCGGAAGTTCTGTCCTTGAATACTCCAACCAGTTATATATCCTGTCATAGCCGTATTCATTGGAAATACCGGCGACAGGGCTTAGCTGCCTCTGCGGGATATAATGCGTTTCTGTGACAACTCTGTCCTTGCACCCGAAAGGATGGTCTAAAATATGGTTCATTCCAATAAACTCATATTCACCGACATGGACCTTTTTACCGGCTATATTATGGATATTTCCAAATTCCCTACAGACTGCATCAAACAGTCCATCTACCGACAGAAGATCGTCGTTCCCAAGCATGGCAAGATATGTAATGCCGTGCTTTTCAAGTTCCGAAAAATAATCCCTTAAAAATCCATTGATAAACGACGGCTGCTCCAGATGTCTTTCTCTGAGTTTAGGAAGCATATCCCCGCCATTCACAATGACGCCGATATTCTTCTCAATAGCAATGTCCAGCGTTTTCCTGTATTTGTTCTTATCTCCATGTAAATCTGTAACATATAATATTTTCATG
>DKVF01000056.1:1336-10647 GCA_002491065.1 Peptococcaceae bacterium UBA7185 | reverse complement strand
AACTTTTTTTATACCACATCAGAGCGGAGAAAGGGGAAAATTGCTTTCTTCGCTTTTTTGTATACTTTCTGCCCATGTGTTTGATACTAGTGGATACGAAAAGAAAAACGGAGGTTGGGCAGAATGACAAATGTGGGGATTGTGTTTTTACAAACGGTAGTATCGTTTATAATTCTTTTTTTGTTGACACGGCTTTTGGGCAAGCAGCAGGTGAGCCAATTGACTTTTTATGAATATCTGAATGGAATAACATTCGGCTCCATTGCAGCCAATATGGCTACCGATGATTTGGCCAATGCGCCGGATCATTTGGTGGGGTTGATCACCTATGGCATTTTAACACTGGGCGTATCCTGGCTGGCGTTGAAAAACCGAAAATTCCGTAAAGCTATGGCTGGTGAGCCGGTCATTGTCATTCAGGACGGAAATATTTTGGAAGACAATCTTCGCAAGATGCATATGGATTTAGATGAATTGACAATGCTATTGCGTGCGGAGAGTATTTTTGATTATAAAGAATTGGAGCTGGCAATCATAGAGCAATCTGGTGAGTTGAGTGTTTTGAAAAAGCCAGCTTTTCAGGAAGTAACCCGACAGGATCTGAAGGTGCGTGCCCAGTCCAAGGGTTTAGCGGTGGAAGTGATCGTGGATGGTCAGATTATTTATGAAAATTTACGGGCCATGGATTTAGATGGCAAATGGCTAGTGGAGGCACTCCGCAAACGGAATATTGCCAATGCGTCACAGGTATGTCTGGCCACAGTAAATAAGCAGAGAAAGCTACAGGTGGATTTGTTTGACGATGTCGTGCCAGGTATGATGGATATTTCAGAGGAAGATACGCCGGAACTTTCTTTAGATAACATTCAATTCGATGCAAAGGACAAGCCGAGTAAAAATCTGTTTTGAATATCAGTTTCTTTTCTGCATATACATGAAGAAAACGAGAAAGAAATGTTATGCGGAAAGGAAGCGGTATGGTGACGCAGGAAAAAGTAAATTTGCAGCAGACTGTGGACAAAGTGAAAAGTCTGCCAAAAAACTTGGTTTTACAGTTGCCCAGGGTTACGCTGTTGGGTAATTTGCAATGCGGAATAGAAAATCATGACGGAATTTTACAATATTCATCGGAATTGGTTATGGTGAAAACGGGAAATTATCGAATCTATATTGAAGGCACAGGATTGGTGATTACTTCTTTGAGTGCAGAGGCCTTTTATGTGGAAGGCAAAATTGGGCAGGTGCGCTATGAAGTTTGAACAGATCTTGGGCGGAATGGTAGAGCTGCGTTTTGCAGAGCAGTATACGACGTTTTTGTTGCGTCAGCTGCCAGAACGGGGAATCATGATTTACCGTGCGGAACAGCGCCAGAATTTTTTTTACATCCTGATTCAGTTGGATGACTTTCCGGCAGTGAAAAATTTGCTGCGGGAACAGGGCTGCCCTTTTCATGTGGAGCATAAGTACGGTTTGCCTTTTGTGATTAGCCGGATGAAACGCAGAAAGGGTTTATTATTGGGAAGTGCATTGGCTTTTTCGTTGGTATATTTGTTATTGTCTTTTCTTTGGGGCTATACTGTGCAGGGAAATGTACAGTACAGCGATGCCCATATGATTGCTTTGGTGCAGGAATATGGATTGGTGCCAGGCTCTCGTAAGGACAAATTTGATTATGATGAATTGGAGCAGCAAATTGTGCAGGAGCATCCTGAGTTTGTCTGGATTCGTTTAGAACCTGATGGGACAACACTTTCCATTACGGTGAAAGAACGGCTGCCTGACGAGCAGCTTGAGAAAGCGGCGGGCAGCATCGTAGCAGGGCGGGACGGCAGAGTGACAGAGCTGTTGGTATTTCGCGGCACTGCATTGGTAAAGCGAGGGGATTGGGTAAAAAAAGGACAGATTTTGGTAGGAGGCTGGGAATATCCTGACCGTGAACGCAATGAAAACGGAGAGTTTGTGCCGGTAGGTCAGCCCTTTACAGTGCGGGCACAGGCAGTAGTGTCTGGCGAGCAGGAATGTGAAGTGATCGGGACTTGTGCGCTGACGGAACACAGTTTTCAAACGACAGGACAGGAAGAAAAACAGTTGGCTTTGGTATGGAATGGACATCAGTTTGTGTTCCGCGGTTCAAGGGAATCTCCTTATATGTATGGTTATCAACAGACAGAGCAGCATAGTTTACTGCATTGGCAAAATTTTTCCTTGCCAGTTTATTTACGAACGACAATATTTCAGGAAAAACAATTGGTGGAAAGAACATATACAAAAGAGGATGCATATTTGTTAGCGGTAGAACGGGCAAGAAAACGATTGCAGGAGCAAATGCCTGCGGGAAGCCGCATGATTCGGGAGAGCATCGGCGTATATCAGCCAGAGATAGAGAATGTGGTGCAGGTTAAAGTGGTTTGGCTGATAGATGCCAATTTGGCGCAGGTGCGGCAAGCACAATTGCCGGTCAATGAACAGGAAAACGAGGAAGAATTTATACAGAATGAACAGAATGGGAATCTTTCGGCAGGAGCATAGCTTCTGCCGATTTTTTACGCATATTTCTGCAGAAAAAGAGGGTGCCTATTTTCGCCTTTTCTTTAATATTGCAAAAAAATGTATGTCGAAAAAGAACAGCGGAAAAACAGGAGGGATTGAGTGAGAACATACAGTATGTAGAATAGGAGAGGAATTTTGTGGAATGTTTGAGTGGGAATCGTTGATGATTTCTGTTATAATAGATAAAAAGAATAAGTGATAAATAATGGAGTAAGAAAAGATATCTTACAGTAGTGATAACAAAGCGCAAACAAAGGAGTCGGTGGAGATGTTGGAATTATTGCAGAAGCGGAGAAGCATCCGAAGCTACAAGTCGGAAACCATTGGAGAGGAGAAACTGCAGAAAATTCTGCAAGCAGCGTTATTGTCCCCATCCTCTCGAAATCGTGCGCCATGGGAATTTATCGTGGTCGAGGAGAGAGGCACGCTGCAGGCGTTGGAAAGATGCCGTCATCCTCAGCAGAGCTTTTTGCCGGCGACATCCGCTGCCGTTGTGGTAGTGGGAGATCCTACCGTCAGTGATGTGTGGATAGAGGATTGCAGTATTGCAATGATTTTGATGCAGTTGGAAGCAGAAAGTTTGGGATTGGGTTCTTGCTGGGTTCAGATTCGCAGAAGAATGGCGCAAGGTGAGGCAGAGAGCAGCAGTGACTATGTTAAAACGCTGCTGCACATTCCGCCGCAATATGAGGTGATGGCTATTTTAGCGTTGGGTGTGCCTGCGGAAGAAAAAGCAAAGCGGAACATGAATACGTTACAGACAGAGAAAATTCATAGGGAGAGTTTTTGAACATGGCAAAAGGTGGTGCGTGATGGGAGCAGAGGATTTGCATGAAATTAATCATTTGCGGGCAGAGATGATGCAATTGGTGGAACAGGGAAATGCATTGCTGGCAGCTGCTGTACTGGAGAAGAGCCAAGAGTTGGATAAACTGATTTCGGCCTATTTACAGCGTAAATGCGATACAGTAGCGTGACAGCTGAAAAAAAGAAGAAACAGGATATAATTGCCAATGTGCTGCATGAGGTAATAGGACTGTAAAAGAAAGAAGTGTGGAGGAGGAATACAGCAGGAGAGATGACGCTTTCCTGCTGTATTTATTTTAATGAAAAATATTACTGCCGCGGATAGGAATAAGGACTCCAATGTAAAAAACAAATGGGTAAGCTGATTTGATAGTTTACAATTGCGATAAACTGGCATTTCTATTTATGCCGGTTAGGAATTGAACCTTTATATGTGAAAAACGTACAGATAGCTTCAGCTGATGATTCAAGCAGTTGTTTCTCTTTTTGTGTGCTTTACAAAGGAGATTGCAGTTGTCAAGCGGCATGGGACATGCTAAAATAACAGAGGAAAGAAAAAAGGAGAGATTACAAAATGAAATTAATTCGCACTTTAGCTGTCTATGTTTATTTGGGTCTTGTTGTGATTTGTGGTGTTCCTTATTTTAATTATCTGCAAAAAAAGAAAGTGCAACTGGGCGAACAAGTGGTTACAGAAAAGATTTATGTTTATGCGCGAAGAATGGCAAAACGAATCGTGGCGTTGACCGGCGGCAAAATCACAGTGCGTGGCGCGGAAAATCTGCCAAAGGAAGGGGCAGCGCTGTATGTAGCCAACCATCAAAGTTATATGGATATTCCTGTGCTGATGTCTGTCATTGCCAGACCGATAGGTTTTGTGGCCAAAGAGGAGATTGGGAAGATTCCTTTTTTCAAGAAGTGGATTGTACACATGAAATGTGTCTTGATTGCACGGGGTGATGCACGAAAAGCACTGACGGCGATTTTAGAGACTGCAAAATTGCTGCAGCAGGGGCATAGTATGGTGATTTATCCAGAAGGCACTCGCAGTGTAGACGGTATATTAGGAGAATTTAAGGCAGGCAGCCTGAAAGCAGCGCAAAAGGGCAAGGTGATGATTGTGCCCGTAGCGATAGACGGCGCACGAGATATTATGCCGCGGGGCAGCTTTTTCATGTATAAAAAGAATGTAACAGTGACAGTATTGCCGCCGATTTTGGCAGAGCAGGTTCAGGCGATGGACAGCAAAGAACTGGCAACGATGGTAAAAAGGCAAATTGCGCAAGCTTTAGGGCAGAGCGTGCCTGAGAAAAATGGAGATGAACTGCATGGATAAACTGGAAGAAGCCCAGGCAGTATTGCGCAAATATTATGGATATAAAGGCTTTAAACCCATTCAGCAAAAGGCAATCGCGTCTATTCTGAATGGAGAGGACACATTTGTGGTGATGCCTACAGGGGGCGGAAAGTCGCTGTGCTATCAAGTTCCGGCACTTATGCTGGATGGGTTGACGCTGGTGATTTCGCCTCTGATCTCGTTGATGAAGGATCAGGTGGATCAGCTGGTGCGACTGGGCATTTGTGCGGCCTGTATGAACAGTATGCTGGATGGAGAGCAGTATCAACAGCTGCGGCGACAAATTCAAGCCGGACAGATTCAGATTTTGTATATTGCTCCGGAGCGTTTGCGTTCCGGAGATTTTTTATCGTTGCTGCGTAGACAGAAGATAAGCCTGGTGGCAGTGGATGAAGCTCATTGTGTGTCTCAGTGGGGCCATGATTTCAGGCCCAGCTATCATGAAATCAGCCGGTTTATCCGCAGCCTGCCCGTTCGGCCGGTGGTAGCTGCTTTTACGGCGACCGCGACAGCGGAAACGCGGAGTGACATTATTCAGCAGTTGGAACTGATTCGTCCCAACATTTACAGGGCAAGCTTTAACAGGGCCAATTTAATTTTAGCTGTAGAGCGAGACGGAAAACGTAAGGAAGCGCTGCTGCAGTTTGTAGAGACCCATAAAGGACAGTCAGGAATTATCTATTGCAATACGCGAAAAGAAGTAGACAAGGTATGGGATATGCTGCGGCGGGCAGGTATTCCTGTTTTGCGTTATCATGGTGGTATGGAAGACTGGGAGCGCAATGAAAACCAGGAGAAATTTTTGCAGGAACAAATAGATTTGATTGTAGCGACCAATGCCTTTGGGATGGGCATCAATAAGGCGGATGTGCGTTATGTAGTACACTACAATTTGCCGAAGAATATCGAGTCCTATTATCAGGAAATCGGACGGGCAGGGCGTGATGGTTTGCCCAGTTTGTGCGTACTATTTTTTTCCTATGCGGATGTACATGTGAATCGCTATCTTCTGGAGCAAAGTGGTAAATCAGAAGATCGTCTGGCAATTGAATTAGAGAAGCTGGATGCGATGGTGCAGTATGCAACTACAAAGCGCTGTTTGCGGCAACAGATTTTGCAATATTTTGGCGAAAAGGCGGCGGAACATTGTCAGGGATGCAGCAATTGCTGTGAAGTGAGCTTGGGAAAACCAAAAATTCAGCAAATGGAAGAGGAATTGCTGAATGCTTTGAGGTCAACGCGGCTGTTGGCGGCTATTGAGGAAGGCGTGCCTTCTTATGAAATTTTGAGTGATGAACTTCTGCAGGAATTGGCCCAGAAGCAGCCGGTAAGTATATTAGCTTTAAAGCAGGTTGCGGGACTGGAAGACGATACAGTTACAAAGTATGGTGAAATATTTTTAAAAACAATTTTACAACATCAAAAAAAAGTGTATAATAAAAAATAAGCATTTTTAGCACAGTCTAACAAGGCGGTGAAAGGTGAATGAAACTGAATTTTAACAGAGAAGCCCGCAATAGAATGTTGGCGAATATCGGTGTGGTGGTAGTAGGTATTTCTTATTATTTTGCGCTACTGCATTTGGATGCGATCCGCGGTTTCACAGGCACTGTATTGGCTATTTTAAGACCCTTTGTTTATGGGTTTGTGATTGCTTTTTTGCTGAACAGTCCGGTGAAATATTTTGATAAATGCCTGTGCTCCTGCCTGAAGCACAATAAACTGCGCCGGGCGCTTTCGGTTTTGTTGGTAATGGTAATATTTGCAGTATTGATTAGCCTTTTAATGGCATTTTTAGTACCTCAATTGATAGACAGTATTGTTACGCTGGTAAAAAATGTTCAGGATTTTGCTTTGAATCTGGACCACTATATGGAAATCTGGGTAAATGCCTTGGATAAACAATTCCACATCGATCCAGAGCTTTATCAGCAATTACTTGGAACTTGGGAACAGATACTTTCTTTCAGCAGCTCCTTATTTTTGAGCGGGGTTCAGAGGTTATTGGGGCTTACCGGCCAGGTAACCAGCGGTGTCGTAGATTTTTTTGTTGCGCTGATTATCTCTGTATATCTGCTGATGAGCCGTGAAGAATTTTTTGCGCAGCTGCGCAAAGTGCTTTATGCATTGTTCAGCAAAAAAACCGTAGAAAATTTGCTCTATGTGGGGCGATTAACCAATACGACCTTTAATGGGTTTATCAACGGAAAACTTATTGATTCGCTGATTATTGGCATATTGGCTTTCATTTGCTTAAGTATTATGAAGATGCCTTATGTGCTATTGATCAGCGTCATTATTGGCGTAACCAATGTTGTGCCCTTTTTCGGGCCGTTTATTGGCGCCATTCCCAGTGCTTTTATAATTTTCATTGTAAATCCTATTCAAGCGATATGGTTTTTATTGTTCATTTTGATTTTGCAGCAAATTGATGGTAATATCATTGGGCCTAAGATTCTTGGCGGCACAACGGGTTTGCCAGCAATTTGGGTGATGTTTGCAATTTTGGTGGGCGGCGGGTTGGCCGGCTTTGCCGGTATGATTTTAGGCGTGCCGACAGTTGCAGTATTATATACACTGTTTAAAGCATATGTTCGCCAGCGGTTAGAAATTAAAAAGCTGCCTCTTGGCACAGAAGATTATGTAGACGGAGGCAAAAATCCTTATTTGATAAAAGAGGAGAAAAAGGATGAAAGAGGAACGAATCAAACAAATTCATAATTTACAGCAGCAAATTGCTGCTATGGAGCAAGAAATAGAACATCTTTACGGAGAACGTAAAAATTTGGTGCAGGAGAGCGAAAGTCTGTTGCGGGATCTATTGAATATGGGAGAGACTGTATTACCTGGTGCCGATTATCATTCGGAGCTGGATAAAATTTTAGATGCCAGATCAGAGATGCCCAAAAAAGCCTGTGTTGCCTGCCAAGGCGTGGAGGGTTCTTATTCTCATCAGGCGGCAGATCAATTTTTTGCAGAACCGGATATTCATTTCTATGGGCAGTTTGAAGACGTATTCCGGGCAGTAGAAAATGAAAAAGTGGAATATGGAATCCTTCCTATTGAGAATTCCACAGCGGGTTCGGTGGCACAGGTTTATGATTTAATGCGTAAACATAATTTTTATATTATCAAAGATACAAAGGTATTAGTACGTCATAATTTATTGACAGCTGGAGAAAGTGATCTGGCACAGCTGACTGATGTGTATTCTCATTCTCAGGCATTGAATCAATGTTCAGAGTTGCAGGCAGCCAATCCTCACATCCGTTTTCATGAATATTCCAACACTGCGGCAGCAGCCAAATTTGTGGCGGAACAAAACAATCCTTGTTTGGGGGCAATTGCTTCGTCTAAATGTGCGCAATTGTATCAGATGCATATTTTACAGGAGGATGTGCAGGATATTACAGGTAACGCTACTCGCTTTATCTGTATCAGTAAAACGCCGGGATTTTCTGCAGATGCAAACAAAATAAGTTTGTGCTTGGCGGTTCCTCACAAACCGGGGGCACTTTATCACTTATTACACAAATTTGCAATGAATAATCTGAATCTTTGCAAATTGGAATCCCGCCCTTATCCAGAGAAAAAATTTGAGTATTTGTTTTATCTGGATGTAGAGGGCCGTTGTGACAATGTTCAGGTACGCTGGCTTTTGAATGATTTGAATAATCAACTGGGATACTTTAAATTTTTAGGCAGCTATAATGAGCAAACGGCAGTGTTTTAAAAAAGTAAATGAATAAAAAAACTGGTCATATTTCTTTTTCTGCCAGTGTATATATTTACTATATCACTGGGAAACGGGGGGAGGAAATCATGATGGAGCCTTCAAGGGGAAAATGGAAAACACCAAGCAGGGCTTTCTGGCGCTTTTTTGGGCAGATAGCCGGTTCGTTAGGTGTTTTTTTTCTGGTATTGAGCATTTTTCAAGGTACTACGCCAAGCAGTTTACAGTGGCAGCAATTTTTGCGGGAAAGTTTTACTGCAGATGCGGATTTGGCACCGGTAATGCAATTTTTTTCTGATTTTTCTATGGACAGCCTTACAGACGAAGCTGCAATCAGCGTCAATACAGTTGCCCATTCAGTACAGGAAACAATGGCCGTGCCTGTTAGTGGGCGAGTATTGAATGCCTATGGCTGGGATAACACGCAATTATCGGCAAGATTTCAAGACGGCTTATGGATTGCTGCTGAACCGGAGGAAGGAATTCGTGCGGCATACAGCGGAACTGTAACAGATGTGCAAAGAGAAGGAGATACCTATACGGTAGAAATTTCCCATGCCAATGGTTTAGTTACCATTTATGGATATTGCGCGCAATGTAACGTGCAGCTGAATGAGCCAGTACAAAAAGGACAAATCATCGGTAACACACAACAACAAGCCGAAGAAGGAAATTTTTATTTTGCCGCCCGTTATTTGGGTGAGCCAGTGAATCCTTTAGATTTATTAAATGGGCAGGCGGCAGATCCCTCTTAAATAACATGGGCATGGAAGGAGCATCGGATACGATGCTCCTTTTCTGTCGGCTAAGTGTTGATAAAAAGGGGATAATTTGTGTTTATTTCAGAAAAATTTGTGATACAAA
>DKVF01000056.1:687-1151 GCA_002491065.1 Peptococcaceae bacterium UBA7185 | reverse complement strand
GAAAAATAGTAAAAAAGTTCTTGCATTTTCTGTAAAAATAAGGTAATCTTTAATTAGTAAATATTTACATTAATAAACTTAATTTTCCAAAAAAGAAGAAATACGAGGCTGCAAAAGGAGGACATGTTTATATTCGGGGAAGTTAGCAGGATAAACAAGATTAGTGAGAGAAAAAGGAGTGTAGGGTATATGTTTAAAGTATTATTGACAGATGATAATCAGCAATTTACCAATATTTTAGCAAATTTTTTAGGAGAAAAATCGGATATTGAAGTAGTGGGCACAGCGATAGATGGTTGGGATTGCTTGGAAAAAATAGAGCGTTTGGAGCCGGATCTTGTCTTATTGGATTTGATTATGCCCCGTCTAGATGGTTTAGGTGTATTGGACCGCATGCAAAATTTGTCTGTACGGCCAAAAGTTATTATGCTTACGGCCTTTGCCAATGACGCGATGATTCAGCG
>DKVF01000056.1:0-377 GCA_002491065.1 Peptococcaceae bacterium UBA7185 | reverse complement strand
GTGATGATGAAGGGTGCATCGGACTACTTAGTAAAACCCTTTGATATGGAAGGCATTTATGAACGAATTAAAGATGTTTGCCGTTTTTATCCCAATATGGGGCGGGAAAATGGCGGCACAATGGGAAACCTGGCATTGGCTGAGCCTGCGTCGGTGTACCAGGTGAGACAAGTAAAACAGCGTAAACCTGTAGAAGTGGAGGTCACCTCTTTACTGCATGATATGGGTGTACCGGCACATGTAAAAGGATATCAGTATTTGCGAGATGCAATTTTAATGACGCTGGAAGATGTGCATCTGCTCAGCGGGATTACGAAAGATTTATATCCAAAAATTGCTTTGAAATATGACACAACACCCAGCAGAGTTGAACGTGC
>DKVF01000074.1 GCA_002491065.1 Peptococcaceae bacterium UBA7185 | reverse complement strand
CTCTGGCCTGCCTGTATTAATTTCACCGCAGGAGTGGTAAAAGAATTCAGAAATCCCTGGAACGCCAAAATCATACCCGCCGTAAACTTCCCATCTATTACCAGATAAACACCAAGCACCGTTACAGCCGTATTCGTCACTACGCTGACAAGCTGCGGAACCAGGCCGAGATAAGCATCCAGCTTTGTATACCGCTTCTGCCCCGCAAAAGCGCCTGCCTGGTAACCCGCCCACTTTTCAAAAAATCCATTTTCCGCGCCGCTGGCCTTGATGGACTCAACCATCTCAATACCAGATACTGTCATCCCTGAAAGCTTGCCGGAATCCTTTAGCTGCACCCTTGTAATATCAATACGCCTTTTCGATATAAAACGTGACATTGCCAGATTAATAAATACAGACAGCACGCCAATAGCCGTAAGCGCCGGGCTGTAGCTAAGCATTGCCGTAAGGTACACCAGCATCATGCCCGCATCAAGCACCAACGGGGCAAACGTATCTATCAGTGTCTTTGCAACCTCTGCATTGTCGTCCTGCCTCTGCTGGATATCTCCCGCCATGCGCTGTGAAAAAAACTCCATCGGCATATGCAGCACATGCCACAGAAAAGAACTGCTTCCTGTCACAGCAAGCTTTCCGCCAATGCGCAGGGAATATACCGCACGCATCCACTCCACTACAATCTGCAAAACCACAATACCACACATGGCAAGAAAGAATCCTCTGCACCAGTCCAGATTAACCCCCGTCAGCAAACGGTCCAGGAAAATCCTGGAAAAAATCGGGTTAATTATTCCAATCACCGACACTGCCAGCGATGTCAGCACAACGAATATAACCGCCACTTTTGTCCCCTGCAATTTCTTCTTTGCAAACGACAACACACTTTTGGGTTTCCCCTCCGGCTCAAAAGCCTCCTCTGGCTCAAACATCAGGCAGACCCCTGTAAAAGATTCGTCAAAAGTTTCCATGGTCACACTGTATGTTCCCCTTGCCGGATCATTCAATATAGCCTTGCCTTTCTTAAACCCATTCAGCACAACAAAATGATTAAAATTCCAATGAATAATACATGGGAATATTCCCTCCTGCCGCAGCGTTTCCGGTTCATACCGGTATCCCTTTGCTTTCAGCCCATAACCCCGCGCCGCACGCAGTATATTCTTTGCACTGGCACCATCCCTTGATACACCGCAGTCTGCGCGTACCCGCTCTAATGGAAGCCATTTTCCATAATAAGCAAGTATCATCGTAAGAGAAGCTGCCCCGCATTCTAACGCCTCCATCTGCATCACCACTGGAACCTTTGCACAGCCATTCTTCATCGGCTGACTCTGTACTCTTCCCATATGCTGCCACCTCAATTCCATAAAAACGACATCGGAGATACACTTTCCACCACAATCCGCGCCTCATACTGCCCATCCGCAACAGCATCCCCTGCCGGCTCCGCATCAATGGCGAACACAAAACTGTCCTCATCAAAACCACCAAGATATTGGAGATAAGGTTCTAAGCTGTCCGATACTTTCTCCGGACGTATGCTCTTTTTACTCACAACGTACTCAACGCCGGATACTTCTACGCTCATCCCCTCCTCTATCCCCTGAGCCTGCTCAGACGATACATAACACACCATACTGCCGCCATCTACGGCTGCCGCAACAGGAAGCGTCGTTTTAAGCTCCCCGAAAAATCCCCAGACACAGACACCGGAAAGGAGAAGAAACACAGCCGCTAACACAAGCCACACACCAGTATTTACAACACACAGATATTGGTTAAACTGTTCTGGTGATGAGATTTTATCCATGCTTTTTTTCCGGAATATTCCATTTTCCATTACTGCAAACCTCCTTATATTCATAATGAAACTGACCCATGCTCTTTTTCACATTATAGTAAACGCATACTCACCCCGACATTTTTTTCAAAAAATAATCCTCATATATCTTTCGGAAATATACACGTTCTTTTTGCCTGACTGGAATATACATTCCGTCTGCCATACAGAAAAATCCATCCGCCATCCTGTCCACATAATCCAAATTGACAATAAAGCTGCGGTGACAGCGTAAAAAACGAGAGTCCCCTAACATCTGCTCCATCTGACTAAGTCTTATATAGGAACATACTTCGTCAACTCCCATATGCAAATGGCATACTTTATCCAAAGACTCTATCCAGTAAATTTTCGAAGGCAAAATACGCTGTTTTTTCCTATTGACTATTAGCTCAAGATATTTTATGCTTGTCCCAACCTGACGGAAACTTCTCATGAGGGCTTCCTGCAATATATCCTGACTGTATGGTTTCAATAAATAATGCGTCGCACCAACTTCAAATCCTTCCATACAATATTCTTTGCCAGAAGCAACAAAAACAATTGCGGCTCTTTTATCCTGCCTTCGCAAAATTCTTGCTACATCAATCCCATTAAGTCCTGAAAGCAAGACATTCAAAAAATATATATCAAACGGCTTTTGCTTAACAGACGACAAAAGAATTTCTCCACTCTCATATGAGCATATCTCTGCAGCTATGTTCTTTGACGCAAGTTCTTGCTGTATGTGGGCAACAATTTGACCACGTTCTGTTTTGTCCCCCTCACATATTGCAATACGCATTACATTTCCTCCTTTACCTGATACAACAGTACTGTAATTAAGATGTAAATCACTTTATATATTTTTATAAGAAATTTGTCTAAATTTCAATAAGCAAAGAATGATTTGTAGTTTTTGAGGAACGATTCGCAAATCAAGATATTTGACGTAATTTCCTATGGCACAAAAAAATCAAGTCCAC
>DKVF01000047.1:232-19443 GCA_002491065.1 Peptococcaceae bacterium UBA7185 | reverse complement strand
CGGGCGTCGTAGTAATAGTAGCCATCCTCATCTACTTGGAACAGACCGGTGACATTTTGATAGGATTCTTTACCATCCGTTGTTGTATCCGGATCAAACAGATAGCTCAGAGAAGCCTTTTCACAGTCGCCGCTGACCGTATTGTCGGTTATCGTCAGACCGCGGCTCTCCAGAAGCTTTTTAGAAAGCGCTCTGGCCTCGTTCACGCCGGCGTTTTCGTATTCCGCATGATTTAGGTTCGCGATGTCCATAAGTTTGCGATTCGGTTCACCCCAAGAACCATCTTCCGTAATTATTGGTTCTGTCGGATTTTGAAGTGTACTACGTGCTTGATCCAGGTTAATATAAGGATAATTGTCCTTCAATGTGGATTTCACGATGCCCTTCATGTTCACGTTGTTTTGGCCCCAAGGACGGCCGGCACCCGATCCCAGATTCCAAAAGCCGGCTTCACGCATGGCGGAGCCGCCGAAGAGCAGCAATGCGCCTTTGTTGATGTCGTTGCTGTAATTCTCGAATTTCGCGCCATTGGGCAGGACATCGTCATCACCCGTTATGCCGAAGTCATAGTCAAACAGGTTGACGGTGGTGCCTGCCGGTGTGATGCCCTTCACCGTATGGTCCGCCAGATGATCAGCGTCTTCAAGAAGGCGTCTTATTCCGGGATATAGTGTATCGGCATATACTTCTGCACCGCCGTATTCCAGCAGGACATAAGGAGCTTTTACTCCGTCCTTCAGGCGGTATTCATCAGGAAGGGCTGCATTCAATCGATAGAGTCCATTTGCCGCAGATGCTTCCCATAGCACGGACATGTCCCATGTGACGGGCAATGTCTCTATGGTTCCGTCCCCCAGTGTGACTGCAAGCGCCTGAGGCAGCATTCCGTTTAACAATTCTTCAGTCAAATCCTCGGCAGTTGCGCCGGGCAAACTCAAATACCACTCGCCCTCATACTCTGTCAAAAATTCTTCTTCGTCCACCCATTCCCACGCTGCAATATCATTGTCCGACGGCTTGCTCTCCTGCTGCACAAGCACAACACGGGGCTGCGCTGTCCCTTCCTGAAAAGTGTAGCCCTCGGGAAGGTTTGCAGTTAGAGGACAGACTTCATTTGCCGCTGATGCCTCCTGCAATGCAGACATATCCCATGTGATGGGCAGTGTCTCTGTGGTTCCGTCTGTCATTGTGACAGAGATCTCTTTAGGCAGCATTTCCGGCAGCTGCTCCTCGGTCACATCCTTTAATTCCATATCAGGCAGCGTCAAATACCACTCGCCTTCATTTTCATGCAAAATTCCTTTTTCATCCGTCCATGTCCACCCTATAATATCATTGTCCGGCGGCGCTGCATCTTCTGGAATTTTTTCAACATTCTCTGTATCTGCCAAAACGTTGGCGGTATCTTCTGCAGCAGCTGCAATGGTTGAGATACCTCCCATATTGGTACCAAACAATGCGATACAGAGCAGCAGACAAAGTGTTTTTTGCCATAGTCCCTGTTTTCTATTGTTTGTTTTGGCATGCTTTGTCTGCTTATTTTTGTCTCTTTGCACAAAAAAATTCATATCGTATTTCACTTTCCTTTCTTAATTTATATTTATATATATTGTAAATTGTTATCAGTATGCATCCTGCCTTATATCGTAGATTCCTCCTGTTGAAAGGAACCGAAGCCGAAATAGTTTGGTATAGATATATTCACAAAGCACTTTGATTTTTGCGTATAGGGTATTCTTTACCCGCTTAGCTTTGTCGAATCCGCGCTGCTTTCAAACTGCGGCAATGCACTGTCCATCAGCTTGATCATCTCCAGCGCGCTGCGGAAGGCTACTTCCGTTTTTCCTTCGGCCCATGTGAGCTTACCCTGCCAGCTGGCTCCCTGCCGGAAGAGTACTTTTAATTTGAACGTCGCGATTGCTTTCCAGTCCGGTTTGGCCAGCGATGCAGCTGTGATGTTCACCTTCTCTGCGCGTTTGCAGTGTGCATCAAATCGTCGGCTTTGAACTGATGCCTGCGGATAATCCATTTCATCCATCATATCTTCTATTCTTAAAAGCAACTCGGTGAGACTGCCGAAAGCGATCTCCTCGCCATAAAATAAATTATAAAACGTTCCCTGCAGATTTTTGTCCCGGTAGCTGTGTACCCGTATGATGCTGGTTTTCATATTTTCCGGTACCGCTTTCAGCGAAGTAATTGACATACTGTCACCTCCATTTTCCACGCCTGCTTAGTATCCTAAAAGTTATAACTTGTTAGACAACATAAACTTCAAAGAAATTTACATATCTAGTGGATATGCAGGAGAAAACTCCTACGTATCCATTATTTTTTTTTCCTCCAAAAATCTATACCTTTTAGGACGCTTAGGACCTGCCATTTTCTTTCGCAAAAAAACGCTTTGTACGCATTTTATTTTTGTTACAATGTCATTATACCATATAGTGGTTACACTTTTGTTACATTTTGCCCTTTTTCCTGCTGAGATTTTGAAAAATTTCAGTTTTTCTCAAAATATTTTTTATATATTCTATATTTCTTCTGTTGGGGTATAGGCCTGCAGGCCCTCCAGTGCCAACGCCTCCTGTCTGGCCTGCTCCTGCACATACGCCTGATGCAGCATGACCCCCTGGGCAATCTGTTTGCGCATATTTTTGCGTCCGTTGGACAGATAAATTTGCTCCATATAGTAGAGTTTGTTCCAATGTATGTTGCAGCGGCTCAGTCCTGTCTGTAGCTCGCCCAGCCGCAATGTAATCCGCCGGGTGGGCAGCATAGGGCAATCCGTATCTCGTCTTTTCATAATCCTTCCTACCCTCGTCTAATACAAAAACGTCTTTGACAGCCAATGAAAAAAGCCGTAAATCCTAACAGAGAAATAAGATTCACGGCTCTTTCTTATCTGCTTATTTGCATTTGAAAGGGTTATATTTTTATTATACCTCATTTTTTGCAAGCATGGTGACATGATTAGAGTATTAGAGTAATGGAAGAATAATATTTTCGAACTGTTTTACATAAAAGGTGATTCTCCATTCCATATTATGCTGCACAGGTTCAAAGTGCAGTGCAGAGCATGCAGCGTGGAGCTTCTCGCCTTGTGCTGTTTCTTCTGTTTTATCTGCAGAAGCAAAAGCAATAAAATGAGCCGCAGAGGGTGTAAATGAATCGTTGGAAGGATTTATCTCAATTGGACTTTCACTGTCTTCGCAGTCATGAATCTCAATACGCTCTGATGTTTCCGGCGAAAGTGTGTAGCTCATGGCAGTGAGATGCGTCGGATAAATCCAGCGGTCAGATTGAAAACTGCTCTGCGGCAAGGTGTGCTGCTCCAATTCCTGCATGGTCAAGGTATATTCTGTTTGGCTTACAGGATGGATAAAGCGGAAAGAATCTCCGGGTGCTTTCAATTTGAAATGGGGACCTGGGACGGCCATAAGGTCTTGTTCCATGGTGAGAGAAAGAGTTTTGATTTCAGGGCGGCGTTTATATTTCCATGGAAAAGAATTTCTATAAATGACCCATCCGTATGCGGCGTCCAAACCATAATGCTCCATAATCCAATTTTCCTGTGATACGCTGCGCGCTTCTTCCTGCAGGCAGGGATTAAAGCTAGTAGCGCAGCCGAGAGAAGGCTGTAGCGTTTGTCCGTTTATTTCCAGCTGTGGTTTAAACGCAAAATGAAGAGGGTTGTCCAGCTCTATTTTTAATTGCTGTTCCTGCGTAAAGTTTTCGCAGAAATCGTTTTCTTTGTTTAGGTTCCACTTTTTGAGGAAGGTACGGATTGCTTCCGGTTCAACGCGCATACAAAAATCAACAACCAAACCTTTGCTGCAGGAGTATACTGCGGGAATCAACCAGTGCGCACCTGCCCACTCAAATTGCTTGCCAATGGTAATTTCTTTTCCGGCATGATCTTTCCCATCATGTCCCCAGAAAGTTCCTCCAAAATAAACTTTCCATTGTGGAGCGACAGGTTCTGCCGCCGGATTCAAATCCATGTCGTAATACTCCTCTGTATACTTGATTTTGCTGTAGTCAAAAGATGATTGCAGTGACTTGATAGATTCCCATGGATTTTCCATAGCGGTCAATTTCATCTTATCGGCAATCTCCGCCAGTGTGCTCTCCTGCTCCTCTGTTATGGGGTTGTCCTTCAAAAAGGCTTCGAACTGCATCTTGTCCCACATCCATGTTTGCTCTAAGGCGTCAGCGTGGCCGCAGGCCAACAGTAAACGCAGAAAATCCGCAAAATTTTCCGCTAAGGGGTGAACATAATCAGGAGCGGCATTCATGGGGCTGACTGCGAAAACCATCTCTCCAAAACCGCGGATGAAGCAGTAATGAATACCGTCCACACCGGCCCAACCGATGATATTGGCTCCTTTGGGCGTACAAAAATAAGCAGCTTCGTTTGCATTGTGTTCCACTCCAAGAGGAGCCAGATCAATATTCTTCTTCAAAAATTTATGATAGGTGTTTGCCATACAAGATATCTCCCTGTTCAGTACTTTCTTTTCACTATAACACAGATGCGGGAACAAATCTATAAAAACTACTTGCATCATGGCTGTATAAGACAGTTTCCAAATTCGCACTATATACGTAGAAAAATATTTGTTAAAGAGGTGCAGTTGATTTTACATCAATTTTACAAAACTGCTCTTTTGAATTTTACAGTGTAGGCGTATTTTTATCTTTGTAATCCACATATTGAGATAGGAGAAGAGAAAAATGAAAACAGAAACGAAGAAAAAAGTGAAAAAAATGCTTGCATGTATGATGGTAGCGACAACTTTGGTGATGACAGCAACAGGTTGCTCGCAAAAAGAAGCGGGAACGGTATCTACTGATGGCTCAACTTCGATGGAAAAAGTCATTGGAGCGTTGGGAGAGGCTTTTGAGGGACAAAATTCCGATGTGACTTTTACGTACAATCCCACAGGTTCTGGTTCCGGTATTCAGGCTGTGAAGGAAGGTCGTTGTGATATTGGTTTATCCAGCAGAGATTTGAAAGAGGAAGAAATTGCCGATGGATTAAAGGCAACCGTGCTTGCTTATGATGGGATTGCAGTGATTGTGAATCCGGAAAATCCTGTTGCAGATTTGGATATGGATACTATTTCTAAAATATATACAGGTGAGATTACCAATTGGAAAGATGTGGGCGGACAGGATGCAGAGATTGTTTTGATTGGTCGCGAGGCAGGCAGCGGTACCAGAGATGGATTTGAATCCATTACAAAAACAGAGGATTCCTGTCAGTACCGTCAGGAATTAACCTCGACCGGCGATGTTATTACAGCAGTTTCTCAGAATCCTGCAGCAATTGGTTATGCTTCTCTTGCTTCGGTCAATGAACAAGTACAGACTGTTCGCGTAAATGGAGTAGAACCTACAGAGGACAGCATAAAAGATGGCAGTTATGTGATACAGCGCCCTTTTATCCTAGTTACAAAAGAAGATACCCCTCTTTCTGATACTGCACAAAAATTCTTTGATTTTGCTACTTCTGTTGAGGCAGCTCAATTTATCTCTGCTGCCGGTGCAGTTTCGGTACACTGATGATGGGATGCAGAAAACAGGCGGTAGAAACCGTCGTTCACGGGATATTTTTACTTCTTGGTTTGATTACGGTAGGCTGCGTATTGCTGATTACTGCATATTTGGTTGTATCTGGTATTCCCGCTATCAGAGAAATTGGACTTGTCGCGTTCTTGCTCGGTGATACCTGGGCATCTACTGCGGCGGAGCCGTCCTTCGGGATTTTGCCCTTTATTCTGACCAGTGTTTATGGTACGGCGGGCGCCATCTTTTTCGGAGTTCCCATAGGCTTTATGACAGCAGTGTATTTGGCGAAGATGGCTCCTCCGAAAATAAAAACTGTAGTAGAAGCTGCAGTGAGTCTTTTGGCAGGGATTCCTTCTGTTGTTTATGGTTTGGTCGGTATGTTGGTCTTGGTGCCGGGAATCCGCGTACTATTTCATGTGCCCGACGGAGCCAGTCTGTTGGCGGCAATCATTGTCCTGGCAATCATGATTTTGCCTTCCATCATAAAAGTGTCTGTCACTGCTCTGGAGGCTGTTCCTCCAGAGTATGAAGACGCTTCCTTGGCGTTGGGTGCGACGCCCATTGAAACGTATTTTAAAGTATCAGTTCCTGCCGCAAAAAGCGGCATTGCAGCAGCAGTAGTGTTAGGTGTGGGCAGGGCGATCGGGGAGGCCATGGCGGTTATCATGGTATCGGGAAATGTGGCCAATATGCCTTCTCTGTTTCAAAGTGTCCGCTTTCTCACAACTGCTGTGGCCAGTGAAATGTCTTACGCCAGTCCTGAAAGCTTGCAGCGGCAGGCGTTGTTCTCTATCGCTTTGGTACTGTATCTGTTCATTTTACTCATTAATGCTGCGCTGAATTTTTTCTTAAAGCGCAGTAAGGAGGGTTAAGGATGGAGCAAAATTCAATTTCTGCAAAGCGTAAAGCTTATATTGTCTTGATGCGCTCATTTATTGCTGTGTCCGTGGCGCTTACCTGTGGGCTGACGCTGTTTTTGATTGGCTATGTACTGATAAGCGGTTTGCCCCATGTAACATGGTCGTTTTTGACCACAACGCCCAGTATTCTGAATGGTCGCATTGGAATTTTGCCTGATATTATGAATACCATTTACATTATCTTGGCTACGCTTTTGTTTGTACTTCCTTTAGGTGTAGGTGCAGCAGTTTATTTGACAGAATATGCGACAAATAAACGAGTGGTAGCTGCGATAGAATATGCAGCGGAAACCCTTTCCGGTATTCCTTCCATTATCTATGGTTTGGTGGGGATGCTATTGTTTACCGGTATCTTTGGAACCTCTCTGATTGCCGGAGCGTTCACATTGGTCATTATGAATCTTCCTACGGTAATGCGTACTGCGCAGGAGAGTTTGAAAACGGTGCCGCAGAGTTATAGGGAAGGCGCCTTTGGTTTGGGCGCAGGCAAATGGCGTGTGATTCGCACTGTGGTTTTGCCGGGCTGTATTGACGGAATTATTACCGGCTGTATCTTGTCGGTAGGTCGCATTCTGGGTGAATCAGCAGCGTTGCTGTTTACTGCTGGTGCTGCGCATAAACTGTTTGGACTGTTTGACGGCTTGATGAACCAGGGAGCCACGCTTACGGTAGCATTGTATTTTTATGCCAAGGAGTCGGGGGAATTTGATATCGCCTTTGCCATTGCGGCAATTTTGATGTTGTTGACACTGATGATCAATCTTTCCGCTTTGTTCATAGGCCGGTACTTTAAAAAAAGGAGAGCATTATGAGTTCTATCATTATTGCAGAAAATCTGTGCTTGTGGTATGGCAGCGCCCAGGCATTGAAAAATATAAATTTGACTATTCCAGAAAACTGTATCACGGCGTTGATTGGTCCTTCCGGCTGCGGAAAATCCACTTTCCTGAAAACGTTGAACCGCATGAATGATTTAGTCCCCAACGTCAGGATTACCGGTAAGGTTCAATATCAAAAACAGGATATTTTTGCGCCTTCTCTGGATGTGAATCTACTGCGGCGGGAAATCGGCATGGTGTTTCAAAAGCCCAACCCTTTTCCGATGAGCATTTATGATAATATTGCCTATGGTCCCCGCACCCATGGTATAAAAAATAAGGCCAAGCTGGACGATATTGTGGAGCGTTCTCTGCGCAGCGCAGCTATTTGGGATGAAGTGAAGGACCGTCTGAAGAAAAATGCGCTGGGCTTATCCGGCGGACAGCAGCAGCGGCTATGTATTGCCCGCGCTCTGGCTGTAGAACCTAAGGTGCTTTTGATGGATGAACCTACCAGTGCGTTGGACCCTATTTCCACTTCAAAGATAGAAGAATTGGCTATGGAGCTCAAAGAAAACTATACCATTGTTATTGTAACGCACAATATGCAGCAGGCTGTGCGCATTTCAGATTATACGGCATTTTTTCTGCTTGGCGAGCTGGTAGAGTGTGATAAGACGGAAAAACTGTTTTCTCAGCCAGGATGTCAGAAGACAGAGGACTATATTACAGGGAGGTTTGGATAATGCGTTCTAAATTTGATGAACAGCTTGCTTTGATGAAAAATGAGCTGATTCAGATGGGCGCTCTGTGTGAAGAGGCCATATCTATGGCAGCGAAAGCGCTGAAAGAAGGAAACAAAGAGTTGGCAGAAAGGGTCATACCGTTAGATAATGAAATTGACCAAATGGAGCGAGATATTGAAAATTTGTGTTTAAGACTGCTGCTGCAGCAACAGCCGGTGGCTCGCGATTTGCGGCAGATTTCTGCTGCATTGAAAATTATCACCGATATGGAGCGCATTGGGGATCAGGCATCTGATATTGCAGAAATTATTTCCGCCATGCTGTCAGAAGGATACGTTCCGGAAAATGTGGGGCATATCGACGAAATGGCGACAGAAACGATGAAAATGGTCACAGAAAGCGTGGAATCTTATGTACAGCAGGATATCGCTCGTGCCAGAAATGTCATTGCCCATGATGATCTTATTGATGAATTTTTTATACAGGTGAGAACGATACTAATTCAGAATATTGTGGAGAATCATACATCGGGAGAGTACATACTTGATTTGTTGATGATTGACAAGTATCTGGAGCGTATTGGCGATCATGCGGTAAATATTGCCGAGTGGGTTATCTTCTCTGTGACTGGAACCAAAGAGAGCTGATGCGCCTGCTTGAATTTTTGCAAATTATAGATTGTCGGGAAAAATGGCTTTTCTTTCTGAAAGAGCCGTTTTTTTCTATTTCCTGAGAAATAAAAAATAGGAACATGCCAGGATATCTGGCGTTGCTAGCAGATATTTTGTATGATAAAATGTGTGTGAAATCTTAAAAAAGGAATGAGCTGATTTTATGCAGTTTGATATTGCTGCTTCTTCAGAGGGAAAAGAGGTGCCATATGATTTTTTGTGTAGAAGATGACGATGCGATCCGCGGTCTGATGCTCTATACGCTGAATGCTGCCGGATTTGCAGCAAAAGGTTTTACAGACAGCGTTGGTCTTTTTGACGCACTGCGGACGGAAACTCCTCAATTGATTCTTCTGGATATTATGCTGCCGGGCGAGGATGGTCTTTCTATCTTGAAACGTCTGCGGGGACAAATGGCTACCGCTGATCTGCCTGTGATTATGACAACGGCCAAGGGCACGGAATATGACAAGGTGATAGGGCTTGATTTGGGCGCGGACGACTATCTGGCGAAGCCTTTCGGTATGATGGAAATGGTATCCCGCGTAAAGGCGGTATTGCGCCGTGCTGTGCCGGAGCAGGCAGAGCATCAAATATCAGTGGGCGGATTGACAGTCAATCTGGATGAGCGCATTGTGACAATTGATGGGGAGAGAGTAGCGCTTACCTATAAGGAATTTGAACTGCTGCGTTTATTTCTTTCAAGACCCGGGATTGCCTTTACCAGGGAGCAGCTTCTGTCAGATATTTGGGGCACAGAATATTACGGAGAGACACGGACGGTGGATATGCATATTCGCACGCTTCGGCAAAAATTAGGAGATTACGGCGCGATGATTGAAACTGTCCGCAATGTGGGCTATCGATTGGAGGCAAAACAATGACGAAGAGAATTTTTTATTCTATTCTGTTAATCGCGACGGCAGTTTTGCTGGGCAGCTTTGTCATTGTGATGGGATATTTGTACAGCTATTACCAAACGGTAGAGGAAAATCACCTCAAGGATGAACTGCGGCTTGCAGCGTATGCAGTAGAGCAGAATGGGCAGATATATTTGGAGGGACTGACTGACGGAGATTTTCGCTCAGAATATCGGCTTACCTGGATTGCGTCTGATGGGACAGTGCTTTTCGATACAAAGGGTTCTTCAGGAAATATGGAGAATCATGGAGATCGCGTGGAGGTGCAGGAGGCCTTTGTCAAGGGTGAAGGCAGCAGCGTGCGATATTCCAGTACGCTGACAGAGAAAACTTTGTATTGTGCGAAAAAATTGGCGGATGGAACGGTGCTTCGTATCTCTATTGGTCAAGCGACAGTACTGGCGTTGATGCTGTTCATGCTGCGTCCTATTTTGTTTGTGGGAATTCTTGCAGTTATTCTTTCTGTGCTGTTGGCGCATTGGATGGCCAAGAAAATTGTTCGTCCGTTGAATACGCTGGATTTGGACCATCCTTTGGAAAATGATGCCTACGAAGAACTGGCGCCTCTGTTGGGGCGCATTCATCAGCAGAGCCAACAAATTGCACTGCAGCTGCAGGCTTTGCGCCAAAAAACAGATGAATTTGAGCAAATTACATATCATATGAGAGAAGGGCTTGTGCTGTTGGACCACAGCGGAACAATTTTGAGTATCAATCCAGCGGCGCAGCAGATTTTTTCAACAGATGCAGACTGCATAGGACAATCCTTTTTGTTGATAGAACGCAGTCATGACATGAGTACAGCCATTCAGTCCGCCATGCAGTCAGGGCATGGAGAAGTGCGCGGGATGCGCAGCGGCAGGGAATATCAGTTTGATGTGAGTCGGATTGAATCGGACAGCGAAATGATAGGGACAGTGCTGTTGGCCTTTGATGTGACAGAACAAGCGGCGGCAGAACGCAGCCGCCGGGAATTTACCGCCAATGTTTCCCATGAATTAAAGACGCCGCTACAGTCTATTCTTGGCAGTGCCGAACTATTGGAGCATGGATTGGTGAAGCCTGAGGATATTCCGCAATTTTCCGGTTTAATACGCACAGAAGCGGCGCGATTGGTGGCTTTGGTGGAGGATATTATTCATCTTTCCCAGTTAGATGAAGGAATTGCGCCCGATAATGAAATGGTGAACCTCTATAAGATAGCGATGGAAGCGGCCGCCGCCTTGGAGAGCAATGCGCAAGCCAAACATGTCCAACTGACTGTCAATGGTGAAAGTGTTTCTGTGCGCGGTGTACGTGGATTTTTATATGAAATGCTCTACAATCTCTGCGACAACGCCATCAAATATAATGTAGAGCATGGGCGTGTAGAGATTACGGTTTTTCAGAGCGAAAAAGGACCTGCTGTCTCCGTAAAAGATACAGGGATTGGAATTCCAGCCGAGTATCAAACTCAAATTTTTGAGCGGTTTTTCCGTGTGGACAAAAGCCGCTCCAAAGCATCCGGCGGAACAGGCCTGGGGCTTTCTATCGTGAAACATATCGCACAATATCATCATGCTTCTATTCATTTGGAGAGTCAAGTTGGCAAAGGTACTGTCATTTTGCTTACCTTTCCGGCAGAATAGTTTTGATACAAGATCGAACAGCAAAAATGTTTCACGTGAAACATTTGCAAAATTAATTTAATAAACAGAAATGGTAAAGAGCGCTTTTACGGATCAAATTCCGCAGAGGCGCTCTTTTAAAGTGGAAGAAGCCTGACACAATGACAGGTTTAGTGATAGCTATAATTTCTCATAGTGGATGCAGACTTGCGGCTGCAATACATGAGAAAAAATTTTTAGTGGGTGAAGTCTAAAATTTTTACAGCATCGCCTACTTCTTTTTGCACCAATTCTTTCATCTTAGCTGCAAATGGACAAGGATATCCAATAGGATTTCCTTTTGTGATGCAGGAAGCAAAGGCAATAGTATCTGCTCCCCGTTTTACCAGTTCACGGGCCCGCAGTACCGATTTTTTTGCCGGACAGCCGCCGCAATTGATAAAGCCAATGAGCTCGATGGGCTCGTCCACACCTTCAAAAGCGCCTTTCTTTTCTGCAACCATTTTAAAATCGTTTGTTCCTGGACAGTAATCTTCTGTCTGCATGCAACGAATAATTCCTACTTTCATAAATAAACAACCTCCTTTTTCTCTTAAAATTATTGTACAGAAAATGAGTAATTTTTGCAATCATAATACGGATACGATTTTTGAGATGATGCTGTCATTAAAATATATGATATCCAGCCTTTCTGGCGTAGTTGTATAGTCTGTTTGTTTTTTCTATAATAATATAGAAAAGCGTAACGAATTTCATATTTTCAGAATGGAGAGGGCAGAAGAAAATTTCACCAGTGCATAAAATGCATCCCATGCAAATACTTACACAGAACGATTTGATTTTTCCTAAAATTATGGCGGCAGATTATGCGAATATGTATTTGTTTGAATTGGAAACAGTCAAACATTTAAAAGCCATGGAGCTACAGTACAAAATGTGGTCTAAACAGCTGGTTTTCGTGAAAAAACTGCGTGACTGGTTGGTAAAGCCTTTCGGTCTGCAGGGAGGGTTTATGTCTGAAGAAAGTTTGTTAAGTACAGGAGAACATAGAGAACAAAGAGAACATGATGGCGTCATGGCTGATGAAATGATGATTTATAAAGATGATAAACATTTACAGTTTTTTGTGTCTATAAAAGTGCTTGCATTGCAGAACGATATAAAACAAAAAGTTGCAATTCCAACAGCAGTGCAATATTATAATTGTGCAAAATTATAAAGGGTCGGAAACAGAAGCTTCCGACCCTTTTTGCCGCTGTATCAAAAAATGTTCTTTTATCAGTTAAAGCCAAATGTCTTCTGTGCAATTTTGTAGCAGAATTCAGCAAACTTACGACCAGCAGGATTTTGCAGTGTCATCACGCGTCCAAATAGTCCATAGCGCAATTTTTTGTACATGCGTGGATTGCTCAATTGCAGATATTCCCAGAGTTCATCTCGTTTAGCCAGATTATCGGCATCATGGGAGCGAATGAGCATGATGGAGGATATAGTCATCATGATTTCCAAATAATTATACATATACTGGCGCAATTTTTTGCTTGGCACCATAGCTTTATCAGAGAGATCATAATAATCAATCATCAATTTGTTTACCCGCAGCTGCTGGTCAACACGTTTAATCATCACTTTTTCATTCACAGACTGATCGTCTCGGCCGATAAAATAGTGATAGAAATCTACATCAAGATAGTAAATAGTTTTTACTGCCGGCAACGGTTGATAGACAAAAATGTTGTCTACATAGAATGTGTGCTTCGGCAATTCCAGTTCGCAATCCCGCAGCATTTGGGTGCGATAGATTACTGAATGCATCAGAATATATTGCCCCTTTTTGAAATGTCCGATTTGCTCCCAGGTGAAAATTTCATTTTGTGGCAGCACCGAGCGATAGTTCATTACCTTTTTGAAGGATGCCCCTTGCTTATCGTAAACAAAGTTGGAGATGAGCATGTCCAACTGGCGATGCTCAGTCAGCATTTGTTTCAATAAAGTTAAAATTTCTTTGTAAGCCTTTGGGTCTACCCAGTCGTCGCTGTCTACTACTTTAAAATACGCGCCGGTGGCATTGCGCAGACCGGCATTTACCGCCTCGCCATGTCCGCCGTTTTCCTGATGAATGGCGCGGATGATATTGGGATATTTGGCTGCGTATTCATCTGCAATGCGGCCCGTGTTATCTTTGGAGCCGTCGTTGACGATTAAAATTTCTACATCATCGCCGCCGATTAACAGCGATTCGATACAGTTTGCCATGTAGTTTTCTGAATTGTAAGAGGGAATTGCAATGGATAAAACCTTCATAACAGCCTCCTGCTCAACCTAATAGAGTGTCTGCCAATGTGAGTGCTTTGTCTACAATGGCATCGATATTATAATATTTATATTCTGCCAGCCGTCCTAATAAATGAAAATTGGGATAGCCCTCCAGCAGCTGACAATATTTTGCGTACAGTGCCAGATTTTCGTCATTGATGATGGAATAATAAGGAATCTCACCTGACTTGCCGCTGTAAGGTATCGGATATTCTTTCATAATGGTGGTGTGCTCAGGCATTTTCTGTCCTGTCAGTTTTTTGAATTCGGTAATGCGGGTGTAGTCTTCGCTGACAGTATAGTTTACCACGGCTTTGGGCTGGTAATCACTTTTTTCATAATGCTCAAACACAAAATTCAAAGAACGGTAAGGCAGCTGTCCATAGCAGCAGGAGAAAAATTCGTCAATAGGTCCGGTGAAAACAACTTGTCCGTTGAATGGTTCTCCCTGAAAATAAATCTGACCGTTTTCCAAAGTGAGCAGCTCATTGGCGTCGGTGTCCAACATGAGTGTAATATTGGGATAATCCAATAGTTTTTCAAAAAGCGGCGTAAACCCTTCCAGCGGCATGCCCTGATAGGTGTCCTGGAAATAGCCGTTGTCCTCGGAGATAAGTACTGGTACCCGTGCTGTCACACTGGGGTCGATTTCTTCCGGTGTTTGTCCCCATTGCTTCAACGTATAGTGCAGGAAAATATTTTCATACACATAGTCAGCAATGGCTTGAATATCCTTGTCAGCGTTTTCTTTTAATTTTAAGATAGGCACGCGACTGCCTAGTCCATAGGTGGAGATTAATTTTTCCCGCAATTTTGCAGATTTTTCTTCCCCGTAGACCATTTTCAATGTATTCAGATTAAATGGAACAGGTACATATTCGCCGCGAATATTGGCTACAACCTCGTGCTTGTAGGGATACCATTGGGTAAACCGAGAGAGATAGTCATATACATTTTTTTTGCTGGTGTGAAAAATATGCGGGCCATATTGGTGAATTAGAATTCCTTCGTTGTCATATAAATCGTAGCAGTTGCCGCCGATGTGCTTGCGTTTTTCGATGATACATACATTTTGATTGCCGCGCTCCGCCAATTCACGGGCAACGACCGCTCCGGCAAAGCCGCAGCCTACAATAATACTGTCGTACATTAAGAAGCCTCCTTCTAGCATAGATACAAATATTATAGCACAAGAAGAGCTCTATTGTCATTAAATCAGGAACGGAAAAATGTAGATTCATTTTAGAAAATATGAGGAATACAAAAATTCAACTTCTGTGAATGCATTGCCACAGACCGTATTTTTATGATAAGATAAAAACAGTGGAAAAGGGGGTAGACGTCTATGGAGGCTGTTGCGATTTGTCAATTGAAAAACGTGACAAAAACATATGCCAGTGCGCATGGCTCACAGGAGATTTTTTCTGATTTAACTTTGGAGCTGCCTTTGGAGGGAATCACGGTGTTGGTGGGTCGCAGCGGATGCGGCAAGACAACTTTATTGCGGCTGCTGTCTGATTTGGAAAAGCCTGATATCGGTGAGATTTCTTTTAGGATGGGGAAAAAATATCAACCCAAGGTGGGCATGGTGTTTCAGGAGAGCCGTTTGCTGCCGTGGTTAACTGTGGCGGAGAATATCATGCTGTCACGCAGTCGCTGGCAGGAGGCTGATGTGTTACCTTTTTTGGATATGGTGGGATTGGAGCACAGCACACTGCATATGAAGCCTGCATCGTTGTCCGGTGGGATGGCGCATCGGGTAGCAATCGCCCGCGCGTTGGTGTATGCCCCTGATTTATTACTGATGGATGAGCCCTTTGCTGCCTTGGACTATTTCACCCGTATGGCGCTGCAGCAAAAAGTGATTGAAATTCAGCAGCAGACTAACACTGCCGTTATTTTTGTGACCCATAATGTGGATGAAGCCTTGCTTCTTGCAAAGCGAATTCTGGTGCTGAAAAAAGGAGAAACACCAGTTGCTTTTCCTGTGACAGAAACCTATCCCCGACATTTGGAGCAGCCTGTGCTGGTGCAGTGTAAGCAGGATATTCTGCGCCTCTTGCTGTAACGTACAGAACGCATTCTGCGAAGGAGTTGAAACAAACCATGCTTTATGTAGGTCTGTTTACCATTGTTTTGATACCGGCTATTATGCTACTGTTTGGCTGGCTGCTTGCTGCCCCCGGCAACACCGTCGGCAAGCCCAATCATTTTTTTGGTTATCGCACAAAAGCTTCTATGCGCAGTCAGCAGACATGGGAATTTGCCAACCGCCATTGCGGCAGGTTGTGGATGAAGTGGAGCATACCCATACTGGCCGTATCGTTGGCCGTCTTTTTTCTGTTGGATGTCTCTGAAACAGCCATCACTGTGATCACCTTGGGGCAGTTGCTCCCCATGTTCATCACTATTTGGCTTACCGAGCAGGCACTCAAACAGGAATTTGATCAAAACGGCAACCGCCGTTCATAATAGAAAGGAAAAATCCCATGAAACAAAATGTGATATTTACGATAGTAGGGGTTGTTGTGACGGTGATATCTCTTCTATTGGATAATGATTTTTCTTTGCTGCTGGTGTTACCGATTCTAATGTTTGTAACCGGAAAATTAGTTTCCAGTGCTACCGTATTGCGGGAAAAACCAGGGGATAATACGAAAGCGTATTTTTGGAATTTGGGGTACAAAACGGGCGGTTCCATGCGAAGTCAGGAAACATGGGAATTTGCCAACACATATTACGGTAAACTATGTATGCGTTGGAGTATGCCTATGCTGGTACTGTCAGAGGGTATTATGTTCCTCTTTCAACGATATGCATGGACCTTAGGTATTTTGTTTGCTGTACAGATTGTTCTGTTCCTTTCTCCAATTTTGGTTGTGGAGGGTGCTATTGACAAAAGATTTGACCGGGAGGGCAATCGCCGTGAACAATAAATAATCATGTTTAGGAGGTATAAAGATGCAATTTACTTTTGCGCATTATAATTACAATGTATTGGATCTGGACAAATCTCTGGCTTTTTATAAAGAGGCGCTGGGATTGGAGGAAGTATGCCGCAAGGAGGCGGAGGACGGCAGCTTTATCATCGTGTTTTTGGGTGACGGGAAAACCGATTTTAAACTGGAATTGACCTGGCTGCGCGATTGGGAGCGTCCATACAATTTAGGGGACAACGAGGTGCATTTGGCATTTCAGGTAGAAGATTTTGCTGCTGCCCACGCCAAACATCAGGAAATGGGATGTATTTGTTTTGAAAATAAGGCTATGGGCATCTATTTTATCAATGACCCCGATGGGTACTGGCTGGAAATTGTGCCAATGAAGTAAAAATGAGGCTGCTTTTTATCTTTCTGCGCAGTTCAACGCGACCGTGGGAAGAGAAAGGGCAGTCTGTTTTTTTATTATTTTAGATAAAATATTTTACACAAAAAATCAGGCTTTTAAGGTTCTAGGGAACTGACTTTGCCGATAGGTGTGCTTTGAGGGATTATTCATTTACTTGTTGATTTATATTTTTCTCAAAAGTGATACTCCAACGTTCTATATTTCGGGTCAGCAATTCTTCCGCAGCGGAAATCTTTTCTGCTACATCTTTTGAAAAATTATCACTGCCCAGATTTCCGGTCAGGTTATTACAGAGGGAATCGTTTAGCTGGATTTTCCAAGTATCGTCCGTTTTTTTCAAGACGATAGATACTTCCACCGCGAAACTGTCTTCACAGTTTTGCAGATAGGGGAGCAGGACTTCCGGACTTCTGATGGCTTCTTTGGTGCTGTCATGAATTAGGCTTTTCAAGCTTTTGTTTTCATCAATATTATCGCTGATTTTTGTAATTAAGTCCGTCACAAAAATTCCCATAGTATTGGAAAAATCTTTATTGTGGATAGTGACATTGGCTGTGGCAGTATCTCCTTCTATTTGGACTTCATGAATCTCCCAGGAGAGATCTTCTACAACTGCTTCGGCCAGAGAATAATAAGCGTTGTCAGAAGGACGGCGGGATAAATCGCTGAATAGGTGACAACCTTCTGATTTGTTGTTGGTGTATGTGTTAAAGGTAGTCATATCTAGTTCTTTTAATGCAGTGAAAGCTGCGTTGATGGTTTCTTCCGGTGTTTGCGCCGAGTGTTTTTGTGCGTTGCCACAGCCCATCAACAGTAACGTACATATTAAAGATAAACTGATAATCCGTTTCATACAATGACTCCCTTTCTGTGTGCCGAAACATCACAGCAAAAAAATTCTTTTTATATTATAACAGAAATCTGCGTGGAAGAGAATTTATTTTAATAAAAAAAGTATAAAGATATTGTGGAGATTAGGTGGTTTTGCTTTTTGATTGCGGATTTTGTTTTGCAGTGATAAAATTTAGTATAGAAGATAGCAGTGAGGAGGGAATTGCATGAAGAAAAAATTGCCGTTTTTGTTGGGCGTGATTGTTTTCTGCTGTGTTTTGGTGATGGCTTTTGCGGTGCTATTGGGCAATCCGTTGGTGGCCTGGCACAATCATCAGTTGCGGACTGCGCTGCAGAGCTTGCCGGAGGGCACAGTGACGTTGGAGGAGGCAGTGCCGTTCAAGTGGGATGTGGTGTACAGTTTTGACCCTTATACATCGCGGGAAGAGATGGAAAGCGTGATGCACCTAAAGGGTGATGCCATTCAGGCAGGTGTCAGTGAGGAACAGCGTAGCTTTGTCTTTACGAAAGGCGATAAGGTAGTGTGCAGTGTGTACGGCGCACCGCAAAGGCTGGGCTATGATTTGTGTGCCATTCCCAGCTATACTGTGTACAGATATTCTTCTGCTGCATCACAGCAGGGACAGGATTGTTTTCTGCAAAGCGGCAGGAACGCCAAATTTGCCGTGAGCCATGAGGATGGCTATGTAAAACTGGAGTATCTTGCGGACCAATCTATACAGGAAGACAGAAAGGCGGCTATGCAGATTTTTGAGTATGAAAACCTGCGACTGGGAATTACCGATGTTCAGGAAGTGCGCACGGAGACATGGACTGATGATATGGGGGACAGTCGGGAAAGGCCTGTTTACGTTTGTGAACCTGACGCGGTCATTATGGTATTGCATGCTGATATGGATGCTGGTGCTAATTATAAGGATGGATTGCCCCATGCCCGTTGGAAAATTTATCTCTCAGCTTCCGACGGCAGCTGGAATGCAAGAGTGAGTATTGTGGACGATATGTCACCTCTTGCGATTACAGAGAACACAGACGGGGTTGGTGCAGAAGATGAATATATACTGCGCTTTGAGATGGGGGAGGAATAAAAGAGAAATGAAAAGAGAACTGCCTTTGGAGAATTTTTTACTGCGTTGTGAAAGTGATGCAGAAATCTTCTAGGGCAGTTCTGTTTGTGATTTTTCGGCGCAGGAAAGCAGTACCGTTGCCTGAAATTGTTTTTGCGGCTTGCAGCAGTTCCAACCCGTTGATAAAGCAATGCAACTGATAGGAGTCTGTTCCAAAATGTTTCCATAAAACCAGCTTTATTCTTCCACCGGAATTAGATTGCTGATATACGGACGTTTTCCAGAAAGTACTTCGTCATAGAAATTTTGCTTCCAGTCGATATAGGAAACGCTGTTCTCCAATTCTTTGGCTGTGTGAAAAAATCTCTGTAA
>DKVF01000047.1:0-157 GCA_002491065.1 Peptococcaceae bacterium UBA7185 | reverse complement strand
AAATTGTTTTTGCGGGATGTGATACACAAACTGACAATGACCGCCATATTTTTGCGCCCGATTCAGCACATTCTGTACACCGCAGCCGTGCTGCTCGGATGGTGTTTGCCGCTGAGGGATTCCATTTTTCATGGCAGGTGCTGCGTCGCAGCTGTTG
>DKVF01000027.1 GCA_002491065.1 Peptococcaceae bacterium UBA7185 | reverse complement strand
CATGTCCCCAAACCCCTGAGATCACCACCTGCGGTGATGGCTACGCGTTCCGTTGGAACGCTTGATTATAGGTTGCCGCCTCCAAATAAAAGGACAGCAATACCCGTTTTCGAATTGCAATGAGAAGATGGATGGCATCAAATTCTTTCACAGTCAACTCAAACCAATAATGGACGATACCGAAATACCGCCCACTACTTTCTAATATGGGATTTTTATAATGACCTGTGCGCCATTTGTTATATCAGAATTTTCCAATATGAGCTGCCCGTTATGCTGCCTGGTAATGCAGCTTGTAATATAAAGCCCCATACCAAAATGCAGGTTAGAAGTCCGGCTATGGTCACTCATGAAAAATTGCTCGTGTGCATGATGCAGGGCTTCCGATGTAAAACCGCTGCCCTCGTCCGTTATGGAGATTTGCAGAAAGTTGTCTGCCTTTTTCGTTACGATATAGATGGTTCCTTTCGTGGGAGAGTAGTCTATCGCATTGGCAATCACATTCATAATCGCCCGTTCCAGCAGCATTTTATCCGCTTTAAAAACACCTAAATCTATGCCGGTTTCCATGTGCAAGGAAATTCCTTTCGTAAGACACATAGAGCTTGCCCGGACTTCTATCAGCTCCATATAATCAGCCATATCAAATTTTTCTAAATTAAGCTGATACCCAGAGGCAGTCCGGGATATATCTATTAGCGTCCTAATATAAACGCCTATCTGTTCGGAGCTTTCTGTAATATACCCAGCATATAACCGCTGCTCGTCGTCAAGTTCCGTTTCACTTATCAGATCGATATTTCCTTGAATGACAGTCAACGGTGTTTTTAAGTCATGAGCAAGCGCCGCGATTTGTTCCCTTTGCAATCGCTCTGCGTCCCATTGTTTTTCTAAAGATGATTTCAGATTGTTTTTCATATCGGAAAAAGAACAAAGTACATCTTCAAATTCTTTGATTTTGGAGTGTCCCACTTCAAAATCAAGATTTTGCCGCGCAACCTGTTCTGTTGCTTCAAAAAGCGGGGAAAGCTGCACCTGTAGATTTTTTGCGAATTTTGCCGTTAAGATTATGCACACCATTATACAGTTTATGGCAATGAGGATATACAGCAGGATTTCCGGCGATGGGAAATGCTCATAAAGCCATTCGTTGGTAAACTGCGAACCGACATAGTATTGAAGCACCACATATTCGTTTTCACGGGTAACAAATAAGTACTGCTTGTCCGGATTTTGATTTGCCCTCCCCGATATGGCATATTCCATAGCCGAGTCCAAATCTTCACCCTCTAAGGACGTTTTTACTACCCGATAATTCTTATCCAGCACCAGATACCTGCACCCCATAGGAATCTGAACGTCTGCCAGATCCGGCGTGGCAGCGATAACCGGGGCGAGGTTTTTTACGCTGCTTTCCATATAATTGGCATAAGTAATAAAGCCCATATTTGTTCCGGCTAAAATAAGGCCGAAGGGGACGGCTGCCGCCCCCAACAGTCCCACAAGCAGCATACATAAAAATTTCCAGAAAGACGCTTTCAATGATGTTGTTTTCTTCATTCCCATTTATACCCAATCCCCCAGACTGTCACAATCGGCTGAATATCCCACTTACTTAATTTCGCCCGAATATTTTTGATATGAGTGGAAATGGTGGAATTATCACTGTCGCCCTCTAAGCTAAAAACCGCTTCGTAAATCTGTTCCTTTGAAAATACCTGCCCTTTATTCCGGGCAAGGTATTCACAAATCAGGTATTCGCTTTTGGTCAGGGGAACAGGGGTATTATCTACCCGTAATTCCTTTGCAGATAAATCTATTTTTATCCTGTCAAAAGCAAGGGCCGTATGCCGTTCCCTGTGTTCGCGGCGTAAGTGAGCGTTTACCCTTGCCCTGAGTTCTGCAATGCGGAAAGGTTTTGTCAGATAGTCGTCTGCGCCCAGACCCAGCCCAAATGTAATATCATTTTCCATTGTCTTTGCGGTTAGAAAGAGAATCGGACAGTCCACAAGGGAACGGATTTTATCACAATAGGAAAAGCCGTCTATATCCGGCATCATAATATCCAGTATAATCAAGTCGTACCTATTCAGTTTATCAAGTGGCACCTGTGCAGCAGACGTATAGATGGTAACAAGATGTCCGTCTTTTTGCAGCCCGTTTTTGACAAGTTCTAAAATAGACTGTTCATCATCAACCATAAGGATTGCTGCCATATTGTCGCCTCCTTTCGTTGTTCTTTTCAGTATAGCATAATCTTTAAGGGCAGAAAAACCATCATTGCCGCTTGGCGATATGATAGATGTTATTTACCTTGACTGCAACCGCTTCGGTTGTATCGGTTCCATAAATCTCATAAACATCTGTGTAAAACCATTGCTCCCGCCCCTGCCCGGCATTCTCCCCGTTCCAGTCAATCTTGTTCAAATCCTCCTTTGAAAAAGGGATTTTTGTTTCGGTATCGAATGTAACGCTTTCTGCGAGAATATCAATATATCTGCCTAAGTCATCATTTGATACCACGTCAAACGTTACTTGATAAACCGTCCCGTCACAAAGAAGCTGCGTAGCATTTGCCGGGTTGACTTCAAAGCTTCCGTTTATAGATTGTTTCGTTTCTTTAAAGTCAAAGACAATATCCGTGTCTTTCAGTTTTTCATGTGTAATAGCTTTGTGGTATTCTCCATTTACATCTACAATCAGATAGGTGTCGGCATTGGGAGCTGCATACACATTCAAGAAAGGGATAATATAAGCGGCTTCCGGGGCTTTTTCCGCTAAATCTGCCAACGTGTGAAAGGTGGCAGATTCCACATTTTCTTGAAGCAACACTTTTCCCGCTTCATCTATGGCGGTAAGCTGCCGGATATATCCAACCCATTCCCCAAGCCCGCCGTTAGATACGGTGTCCTCTAAAATGATATAGTCATTTCCCTTATAGGAAAATTGCGTCACGTTCTCTGCATTCAGATAGCATTGCTCCTTGTTACTGGAATATTCCTTGATTTTGTCCTGTAAAGAACAGCCTGCAAGAGAAAAGCAAACAGCAAAAGCGGCCAGTAATGCCATCATCATTTTTCCACATTTATTCATAATTTTTCCGTCCTTCCCAATGAGAAAACCATAATAAAGTCACCAGTAAGCTGCCTATTGTCAGCACAGCAATCCATACCCATTCTGTTCCATGAGCGAAAAACTGATGATTCAAAATATCGCGCACCCAGTTCATAGACCATGCAAAGGGGATATACCGGGCTACGCCATTCAGCTCAATATTGCTATACAAAATACATTGCATACTTTCAAACACGCCCCAAAACAGTGAGATACCCAGGCCAAATTTAAGGCTGAGAAACAGGTGCAAAACATAAATAATCAAATTACAGAACGCGATTCCCGCGGCCGCCCTGGTTAATGTGCCAGGCTGCACTGTATCAGCTATTCCCAAGAATTGTATTCCAAATACGAATAGCAGGAACAGACAGGATAACGAGGTGATCCCCGCGCCATAAAGATAAGCTAATTTTGCAAGTATCATCTTGCGCCGGTTTGGTACGGCAAGCAATGGCTGGAAATGGGAAGCCTTTTCTTCTAATGTAATATTCAAGCCAACAATAACGCTGATCAACAAAGGAAAAACCGTTGCTGTGAGTTCCAATATCATTTTTAGTTTTTTACCGTCTGCTGTGCTGCCATACAGAAAATAGTAAACAACAAACAGCAACGCTCCCATAACAGGTACACATAAATGAATGATCCTAAATGGCGTATGCTTTGTTTTGACCAACTCGGAATGAACTGCACCAAGAAAGCCCATTTCGTTACCTCCTTTTTAAAAAATCTTTTGCGTCCACGAAAGACAAAACAAAAAACAGGAATATTGACAATGCGAGGGAAATCAGAATAGTTATAGAAAATCCAGTATTTCCCGCAAAGGTTCCCCGGAGTTCAATTCCCATAAGAGGCTCTGCCAATTTTGCCGCATAGCAATAAGGTACTAACCACCAGACCGCCGTATTCCCTAATAAGATAGGGATAAATATACCAAGTATAGTATTTACTATGATTGGTACAAACAATCCTGTTTTGCGAGCAAGATATAAACACAACGGAATCTGCCATACAGATGCAAGGATAATTGCTATACTGCCCGCTATGCTTTGTGGAACGGAATATACTGCCGTTGCTGGGGAAATAACACTGCTGACAGAGATAAGTATTGCTAAAAATATCCCTGCGACAAGTAACTTTTCAATCAGAATAATCCCCTTTGCCAGTTCAAATTTTGAAAGATTCACAGGCATAGAATATACGGAATAGTATTTACCTGCGTTTTCTTCTTTCCGGTGTGACAGCGAACATAAAATTGCGATTGCCCCCGGAATCAGGAAAGCATACCACCAGTAAAGAGTCATGTACTGAAAACCATAAAAACCGCCGATAAGCCATGCAAAGATAGCTGTGAGAAAAGGAATGATAAAAATCAATTTGTTTGATATTGTCCTTTTGAATTTTAAATGCTCTGATTTTAAGTAGTTCATACCTTAACCCTCCCTGTGATTGCTCTTTACAACATCCATAAAAAGCTGTTCCAGATTTTCATTCGCATTTAGTTTCCCCTCATATCCTAAAATACCGCCCGCAATAATGCCAATATGGTCGGCTGTCTGCTGCACTTCCGAAAGAATGTGACTGGACAAAATAACGGTAATGCCTTTTGTGGGGAAGGAACGGATCAGCTCCCTGAGTTCTTCAATTCCCACTGGGTCAAGACCGTTTGTAGGCTCGTCAAGAATGAGCAGCTTCGGATGATTCAGTAATGCAATCGCAATTCCAAGCCGCTGCTTCATGCCAAGAGAAAACTGCCCGACCCGTTTCCTGCCGGTATTTGTGAGCTGGACAATTTGCAATACCTCGTTAATTCGTGCATTGTCCAGGCCGAGCAATGTAGTTCTGACTTTGAGATTTTCGTATGCAGTCAGATTTTCGTAAAGCGGGGGCATCTCAATCAACGCGCCGATATGCTCCAGATCATTCCGCTTCCACAGGTGCCCGTCAAACTCTATACTTCCAGAGGTCGGTTTTAAAATGCCTGTAATCATTTTGAGCGTTGTAGACTTTCCAGCTCCGTTCGGTCCCAATAGTCCATAGACGGAATTTTTTTCAATGTTCAGCGATATATTATTTACGGCCATCTGCCCGCTGAAAGATTTGCAGAGGTCAATCGTTTTCAAAATCATATCCATAATAATCAAGTCCTTTCTTTGATTTTACGGATAGCATACCGGGCAATTTTGAAGATTCCATAAAGATTTTCTACTTTTCTTAAAATACACAAATGAATTTGGAATACTATTATTGTCGTGTCTTATCTCGATTCTGCTCAATGGTAGATACATTCAACAAGTAATCCACATTCGCCCGGACATTATAGAGTTCTTTCATATCAGCTCTGGCCTGTTTGTAAGAAGAATAGGCTTTCCGTTTCTGTTCCAGAAGTCCGGTGTATTCCTCCCGCAGAGATTTGACGGAAGGCAGCTTTGTAATCCCCAGCTCGTCAAAATGTTTCTTTGCCGCCTGGTGCAGAAGGATTTCCGTCTCATGCGCAGCACGGAATTTTTTGCTGTACCCGGCTTTCCGGTACTCCACATAGACCGCCCGCGTCTTGGCATAATTTACGATCTGTTTCTGCAGCTCCCCGTTGGCGGTCATCTGCGATTCCAGTTCCTTAATCTGTGCCGACAACGCATTGAAGCTGTCGGTAGCGGCGTCTGATCTTTTCTGCAAATCCTCATAGCTCATATCGCCATGCTCTTTGAGCCAGATCACCGCCTGGGAGAGTTGTTTTAAGTTGAACACCTTCGCCCAGCGTTCATACCCTGGACCCTTGCCGGAGCGGACCGCCGCCTCAATGTCCACCAGCAGCCCAACTTTGGAAACCGGCTTTGGGGGAGAGGTACGGCGCGGCTTCACC
>DKVF01000049.1 GCA_002491065.1 Peptococcaceae bacterium UBA7185 | reverse complement strand
TTTTGTTACATTTTGCCCTTTTTTCTGCTGAGATTTTGAAAAATTTCAGTTTTTCCCAAAAATATTTCTTATACATTCTATATTTCCATTTTTATTTTATCTGCGATACTCCCCGCCTATGGAAAAAGCGTGAACAGTTTCGTCCACGCTTCTCAAGCTTTCTATTTGTTTTTGTGTCTACTCACTCCGCACAGCTTTTCGTGTGCAGTCTTATTCCTTTATCTCTCTGCTATTTCATCAGAAATGCGCACGATATCTGCACCGATGGTCTGAAACTTTTCTATCAGATCTTCATAGCCTCGGTCTATATACTGCAATTCGGTAATTTCGGTCTGCCCTTCGGCAGCCAGCGCCGCGACAATCAACGCTGCACCGGCCCGCAAATCGGTAGCCTTTACTTTACAGCCGGTCAAACGGGATACACCCTCTACAATGGCGTTGCGTCCGTCTATTTTGATATTGGCGCCCATGCGCCGCAATTCGTCGGCATGCATAAAGCGATTTTCAAATACGGTTTCGGTAAATACGCTGGTACCTTCCGCCACTGTCATCAGGGCCATGAATTGCGCCTGCATGTCTGTGGGAAATCCGGGATAGGGCATAGTTTTGATATCTACTGCCTTCAGACGCCCATTGCTTCTCACACGCAAATTGTTGCCTTCTTCTATGATTTCCACACCGCACTCAATCATTTTGGCAATCAAGGGCTTGATATGGTCTATAATCACATTTTTCACCAGCAAATCCCCGCCAGTGATAGCGGCGGCAATCATATAACTCCCCGCTTCAATGCGGTCGGGAATAATGGTGTAGGTGGTGCCGTGCAATTGTTCTACACCTTCGATTTTTATGACATTGGTACCGGCTCCGCGCACGTTGGCGCCCATGCTGTTGAGGAAGTTGGCCAGATCTACAATTTCCGGTTCTTCTGCCGCGTTTTCAATCACGGTGGTGCCCTCCGCTGTTGTGGCCGCCATCATAATGTGCTCCGTCGCACCTACACTGGGAAAATCTAAATAAATACGGTTGCCTTTCAGTTTGCCGCCTGGCACGACAGCGTTCATATCGCCATGGTTGATTTGGATGTCCGCGCCCAATGCTTCTAAGCCTTTCAAATGCAAATCAATAGGCCGGGTGCCGATAGCGCAGCCGCCAGGCATAGAAATTTTCGCCTTGCCCAAACGGGCCAATAGTGGCCCCATAATCAATACACTGGCCCGCATTTTCTGTACATAATTGTAGGGAGCGTCCCAATTATTGAGGTCGCGGCTGTCGATGGTCATGGTGTGATTTTCAAAGGTAATCTTCGCCCCTAAAATCTCCAATACTTCTTTTATAGTCACTACATCGGACAACTTTGGCACGTCGTGCAGCACTGTGATATCTTCCGCCAGCAAGGCTCCAACGATAATTGGCAATACGGCATTTTTTGCTCCACTGATGGTGACTTCTCCATGGATTGCTTTTTTGCCTGTTACGATAAGTTTATCCAAGTTCCTATTCCCTCCCTCTAGGAGTCATTCTGTTCTTCATATATTATTCCGAAAAAGATTGATTTATACAGTTTGATAGGTTCCGCTTTGCTTCTCTATGTAAGTATATGCAAAAATTTCTGTAATGTTCGTAACAGATTTTGATTGCTCTCTTTTTTGAACACATTGCCTTTTTATAATACCGCATTTTCCCCCATTGGTCAAACAAAAAATTGCTAATCTGCACATTCCCACTGTATTCAATATTGCTGATAAATCACTGGCGCACCCAGATAAATTGCTGTTGTCTTTTCCCGCTGCACAAAGGCGATATTGTAGTTTACCTGTTCTCCGCCAACGCGCAACCCGTCTTCCAACTGAGGCGAATCGCCGTACATTTGCACTTGCCCTGCTTCTGCGTGTATCTGACTTTGTCTGGGCTGCAGGCTGCCCTGTAGTTCTCCGCCCAGCTCCTGCATTGTTTTATCGTCCAGCACCTCCGGCAATTGGGCAATCACGGTGACGCCGATGGGCTTATTCACATGGTACCGCTCTGTGAAGCTCTGCCATAAGGTATAATAACGGGCTGCTGTTTGAAATTTCTCTGTAATCAGCTGCAATTCTACATAATATGTCTGCTCCCGCCGTGTGAAGCTGGTGTTTACCATACTTCCGTCCCGCAGATGGCCTGTTTGCTGCCCTTCTGGAATTTGCAGCTGTTTCATGATTTTATTTTGCATTCCCGGATAGACGGGCAGGGAAAACCAGCCTTCGACGACATACCCTTTCACCGGCAGCTGATAATCACTGCACAGCCAGTGCAGTCTATCCAGATTTCCTGTAGCGTGTTCTCCGCTCACTGGTTGGGGCACTAAAAGGCTAAACAACAAACTTAAGGTGGTAGCCATCATCATATTTTGTCTCATGTTCTCTCTGTCCTTCCTGAAATAAATTCATACAATTCATGCTACTTCCAGTATGACCGAGAGTGTGTTGTTTTTATACAGGAGATTTTGTGGTAGATGTTTTTATTTTAGCGGTCGAAAAACGCGCAGCAAAAAAGAGTTGCTCCCAAAAGGAAACAACTCTTTTTGTATTCATACTAACGTACACTTAAACGGGCATTTGCTCTGGCCAGCGCAGCCTGCGCTCTTGCCATATCAATACCTTCTTTTTTTGCGATACGTTCCAGGGCGCGTTTTTTTGCTTCTTCAGCACGGGTGAAATCAATTTCCGTACTTTTTTCAGCAGCCGGAGCAATTACGCTGATTGTATTGTTGGCAACTTCTACGAAACCGCCGGATACAACCAGTTTTTCTGTGCCGGACGCTGTCTTATAGCTAATCACGCCTGGTTTCAAGCCAGCCAAGAGCGGCGCGTGATTTGGCCAGATACCAAGTTCGCCGTCTACGCCGGGTACGATTACAGAAGTGCTTTCATCCTGCAAAGCAACCCGTTCCGGTGTAATGACTTCCAGTTTCAGGGTCTTATCAGCCATTTGCTAATCCCCCTTACGCCATCATTTTCTTAGCTTTTTCTACTGCATCTTCAATGGTACCTACCATCAGGAATGCACCTTCTGGCAGATCGTCATGTTTGCCATCCAAAATTTCTTTAAATCCGCGGATGGTTTCTTTCAGCGGAATATACTGACCTGGGTTGCCTGTGAACTGTTCTGCAACGAAGAAGGACTGAGACAGGAAACGTTCAATTTTACGTGCACGGGCAACGGTCAATTTCTGTTCGTCAGTCAATTCATCCATACCCAAAATGGAGATGATATCCTGCAATTCTTTGTACTGCTGCAGAATCTGCTGTACGCCACGGGCTACTTCATAGTGTTCTTCCCCAACAACCTGTGGGTCCAGAATACGAGAAGTGGAATCCAACGGGTCTACTGCCGGGTAAATACCTTTTGCAGAAATGTCACGGTTCAATACAGTTTTGGCATCCAAGTGCGCGAATGTGGTAGCAGGAGCCGGGTCAGTCAAGTCATCGGCAGGCACATATACAGCCTGTACGGATGTGATGGAGCCTTTGTTGGTCGATGTAATACGTTCCTGCATGGCGCCCATTTCTGTTGCCAGAGTTGGCTGATACCCTACGGCAGAAGGCATACGGCCTAACAGCGCGGATACTTCAGAACCAGCCTGGGTGAAACGGAAGATGTTGTCGATAAACAACAGCACATCCTGTCCCTGTACATCACGGAAATATTCAGCAATGGTCAAACCGGTCAGCGCGATACGCATACGTGCTCCAGGCGGTTCGTTCATCTGACCGAATACCATGGCTGTTTTGTTGATAACGCCGGATTCTGTCATTTCTACCAGCAGGTCTTTCCCTTCACGGGTACGTTCCCCTACGCCGGCAAATACAGAGTAGCCGCCGTGTTCGTACGCGATGTTACGAATCAATTCCTGAATCAATACGGTTTTGCCTACGCCGGCGCCACCGAACAAACCGATTTTACCACCTTTTACATATGGACAAATCAAGTCAATAACTTTGATACCTGTTTCCAGGATTTCTTTTGCGGAGTTCTGTTCAGAGAATGTAGGAGCCTCTCTGTGAATGCCCCAACGTTCCGCATCTTTGATTTCACCATTGTTATCAATGGTATCACCAACTACATTTAACAAACGGCCTAATGTAGCATCCCCTACTGGTACAGTAATGGCAGAGCCTGTGTCAACAGCAACCATGCCACGAACCAGCCCGTCTGTAGAAGACATTGCAACGCATCTTACAGTATTGTTACCCAGATGCTGTTCAACTTCCAATGTCAAATTTACTTTAAAATCTTTATTATCCTGGTCTTCTGTGCGAATTACAACAGCGTTGTAAATAGCAGGCAGATTATCAGCTGTAAACTCAACGTCAACGACTGGACCAACGATTCTAATAATTTTACCCTTATTCAAGATTGGTAAACCTCCTTTTTCCCATAATCACCTTTATCTTAATTCAGTGCGTTTGCACCGCCCACAATTTCAGTAATTTCATTTGTGATAGCAGCCTGACGGGCACGGTTGTATTCCAGATCCAACCGGCCAACCAGAGCAGTGGCATTGTCGCTGGCAGCGGACATTGCAGTCATACGAGCGCCGTGCTCCCCTGCTTTTGCTTCTGTTAATGCACTGAATACCTGGTTTGCTAAATATAAAGGCAAAATTTGACTTAACACAACTTCCGGAGATGGTTCAAAGATGTAATCCAAGCCATCTGCGGATTCACTTTCCGGTGTTTCAACCGGGAGCACCTTCACAGTTTTTGGAATCTGCGACATGGCGCTGCGGAATTCCGCATATACAATGTGAACCTCATCATATTTCCCAGTCACATAAGCGGTTTTAATCATTTTTGTGATGGCATCTGCATCCACGGCAGATGGGATATCATTCACAGTCAGGAATTCCTCGTCAATTGTGTATTCACGCTTTTGGAAGAAATCTCTGGCCTTTTTGCCAACTGCTACGATGCCAACTTCATAGCCGTTTGCTTCGGCTTCCTGCACTCTTGCAAGCGCTTCCTTCATGATGTTTGCATTATAACCACCGGCTAAGCCTTTATTGGAGGCAAAAACAACATAACCAACTCGTTTTACTTCTCTTACTTCCAGCAATGGATCTGACACGGCAGCACCGGCAGAAGCCACCAATCTGGAAAGTACGTCTTTCAATTTATCTTTGTACGGACGGGCAGATACTACCGAACCCTGAGCACGGCGCAATTTGGACGCTGAAACCAGCTTCATTGCCTTTGTGATTTTCCCGGTGTTCTGTACGCTGCGAATCCGTCGTTTTATTTCCTTACCACTAGCCAAACCTTATTCACCACCCTCTCGAAGAATCAAAACCGCAGTCGGGGCTTATGCCTGGAATGTAGCTTTGAATTCAGTGATTGCTTTTACCAGCGCTTCATCGGTAGCACCTTCCAGTTTCCCTGTAGATGCAATCACGTCCAATACACTGGTTTTATAGCTGGAGGCTTTCATAAAGTTTAACAGGCCTTCTTCAAACGCGCCGATTTTTTCTACGGCGATGTCATCAGTATAGCCTTTGGATACAGCGTAAATTACCACTACCTGGTCTTCAACTGGCATTGGCACATACTGACCCTGTTTCAAAATTTCCATAACGCGCGCGCCGCGGTCCAAAGCTGCCTTGGTAGCAGCATCCAGGTCGGAACCAAACTGGGTAAATGCTTTCAATTCATTGTACTGTGCCAGGTCCAGACGCAAGTTACCGGAAATTTTCTTCATTGCTTTAATCTGTGCGGAACCACCTACACGGGATACAGACACCCCGGCGTTGATAGCCGGACGTACGCCGCCGTTGAACAGGTCGGCTTCCAGGAAGATCTGTCCGTCAGTAATGGAAATTACATTGGTCGGAATATACGCACTGATGTCGCCTGCCTGGGTTTCGATAATTGGCAGTGCGGTCATGGAGCCGCCGCCCAGTTCGTCTTCCAGTTTTGCAGCACGTTCCAACAGACGGGAATGCAGATAGAATACGTCCCCTGGATATGCTTCACGTCCTGGAGGACGTTTCAGCAGCAAGGACAGTTCACGGTAAGCAACAGCCTGTTTGGACAGGTCATCGTATACAATCAGCACATCTTTCCCGTTGAACATGAATTCTTCCCCAATGGCAGCACCGGCATATGGAGCGATATACAGCATTGGAGCCGGTTCAGATGCGGTAGCAGCTACGATAATGGTGTAATCCATTGCACCGTATTCTTCCAATTTGCTCACAACGTTGGCAACAGTAGAAGCTTTCTGACCTACTGCTACATAAATGCAGATTACGTCTTTACCCTTCTGGTTGATAATGGTATCCAGCGCAACTGCGGTTTTCCCGGTCTGACGGTCACCGATGATCAATTCACGCTGACCTTTACCGATAGGTACCAGGGCGTCAATACATTTGATCCCTGTCTGCAATGGCTGATGTACACCTTTTCTGGTGATTACGCCAGGAGCTACAGATTCTACCGGTCTGAATTTATCTGTCACAATAGGACCTTTGCCGTCAATCGGCTGACCGGTTGCATTTACTACACGTCCCAGCAGGGCTTCCCCTACAGGAACTTCTACGATACGGCCTGTTTTCTTAACAGGGTCGCCTTCTTTAATATGTTTATATGGGCCTAAGATAACGCAACCAACATGGTCTTCTTCCAGGTTCTGCGCCATGCCCTGTACGCCGCCTGGGAATTCCAGAAGTTCATTTACCATCGCATCATTCAAGCCATAAACCTGCGCAATACCATCCCCTACTTCGATTACGGTACCGACATCACTAGCTTCTATGTTGTTTTCATAGTTTTCGATTTGATTTTTCAGAATGGAACTAATTTCCTCTGGTCTGATATTCATTTTAGCCCCTCACCCCAATCTTCTAAAACTGTACTTTGTGTAATTTATCTTTCAAGCCTGCAAGACGCGCACCAACTGTGCCGTCATATACTTTATCGCCGAATGTAACAACCATTCCCGCCAACAAGCTTTCATCAACACTGACATTCAGGTTTACCTTTTTCCCAGATGCACTGGCCAGTTGCGCACTGAGCGCAGCTTCCTGCTCTGCAGTCAACGGATACGCAGAAACGACATCAGCATAAGCAATGTTGCGGACTTCATCAGCATAAATACAGTACGTATTATAAATATCAGCAATAAATTCCTCTCTGTTTTTATCAATTACTACACAGAGGAAATTGACAATGATCGCATCTACTTTGTCAGCAAAGATTTGCTTCACGATTGCTTTTTTTCTGTCACTGCTGATTGTCTGGCTAATCAGAATTTCTTCTAATCCAGCATTCTCTGCAAGTGTATCGGCAACCAGTTTTAGATCTTCCTGGTATTTGTCAATACAGTTTTTTTCCTGACCAATCTGTAAGAGAGCCTGCCCGTAACGTTTCGCTACTGCTGCATTAATCATTTCGCTTCCCCTACCTCTTTCACAAAGTTATTGACCATGTTCTGATGATCTGCAACATCAATTGTTTTGCCCACAACTTTTGATGCAGCCAACACTGCCAGGTCGGCAATCTCATTTCTGATTTCATTTAACGCTTCGGTTTTTTCACGCACAATTTCATCCTGCGCTTTTGCAACCAATCTGGTTGCTTCTTCCCTAGCTTCATTTACAATATCAGCTTTGGTCTGTTCGCCAATTTTTGTAGCCTGATTGATAATATCCTGCGCTTCGCTTCTTGCATTCTGAATCTGCGCTGCATACTCATCTTTCAATTTCTGTGCTTCCAATTTTGCGTCTTCAGCAGATTTCAGATTGTTAGCGACTTCCTGCTTGCGGCTGTCCAGCATATTGCAGACAGGTTTATACAGAAATACCTTTAACAGCACTACTAAAATAGCAAAGTTAATAATCGCAAAAATAGCTGTAGATGGATTGATATCCACGTACACACCCTCCTCTCGTACAGGGTCATAAATTTACGGGTAATATCAACGTAGGCGATTGGACCAAGTCCCAATCGCCTACTTAGACCCTACATTACCTTGTTAGTGATTACTTGATTACAAGCTTCGAATTTAGAATTTACCTAAAATCATGAAGGCAATCAATAAGCCGTAAATTGTCAATGCTTCCATAAATGCCAAAGCAAGAATTAAAGATGTACGGATATCACCAGATGCTTCTGGCTGACGAGCGATAGCTTCCATAGCTTTGCTGGCAGCTAAACCCTGACCAATACCAGGCCCGATTGTTGCGATAGCAATAGCTAATGCAGCTGCAATACCTAATAATGCTTCCATCAAATTCCCCTCCTTCCGACTCTTTATTGAGAATCTCCAAAGTATAATTCCTCATTTGTTGCCAAAAGCAAGAATGCTCTTTGGAATAAAATTAAACTAATATATCAAGGCTTAGTGATGAACGGCTGTCGCTTCTTCCAAATAAATGGCAGTCAACAGTGTAAATACGAAAGCCTGGATAGCACCAAACAAAATACCCAAAATCTGCATCGTCAACGGTAATACCAGAGGAACCAAAGCAGCCAAGCTGGCTACTACCATTTCTTCCCCGTAAATACTTCCGTAAAGACGAAGCGCCAAAGACAATGGTCTGGTAAACTGCTCCAAAATATTGATCGGCAACAAAATCGGAACCGGCTCAATAAAGTGTTTAAAATAACCTAATCCTTTTGTCTTCAAGCCATAAAAAATAACTAAAAAGAATACTACAATGGCGAGACCACCGGTCGTGCTTACATTACTTGTAGGTGGTTTCAAGCCTGGAGCTGTACCAGCTAACGGTAACAAGCCAGAGTAGTTGGAGCACAAAATCAAAATGAAGAAACTGGCCAGAATCGGCATAAACTGTCTGGCTCTTTTTTCTCCCAAAATATCTGAGAAAAAGTTTTCATACATTTCAATACCATATTCCAGAACATTTTGTATTCCGGAAGGAATACGTTTCATATTTCTTGTTCCCAAGATACACACTACTGTGATAAAGATCATCACACCCCACATAGTAGTAATCTCACTGGTTACTTCCAACGGCCCAATGTAAAACAATGGAGCAGATGCGCCGTGCTCAGCACTGGCATAAGCAACACTTGTCAGAAACATCAATTTCACCCCTTTCGTTCACGGAATAAAGTATTCAGGTTTTTCAAAAAAATATAATTTTTCACAGCCAACAAACCCATCGCTGTGCCAATTAACATCGCAACATTTTTATACACAAGAAACATCGCTAATATATTCAGTACCTGCCGCAATACAAACACCAATGTGCTCAATATGCTTCCTGGCTTCGCCAGTGTGCGCCATGTCAGAAAGTTATTGAATAGATTGACAGCCAGTCCCCAGATAAATCCAACGATTACTGGAAACACTACAGATTCTAGCATATTTCGCCCTTTCTTGCTACTTCATATTTTTTATACCTTGCATTCTATATCCTTATTTACCAATTATCAGGTGCTCGATCATCGGGATCTACCGGATGTTCCATCTGTTCTACCTGCTCAATAAACAGGTGAAATCCTGAATAAATTCCGCCCAGCGTACCCAACAACCAAAATATGCCTGGGGTGCCTAATTTTGTATCCAACCACTTCCCACACCAGGATGCAATCAAGACACTGATAATCATCGTAATACCAAAGCTCCAAGCCAGTCCAACATAGTCTTTTCTGGAATAACCACGTTTTGCAGACACGGCCCTCACCCCAATCCATATCATCTACTCTTTTTATTTTACTAAAAATGTGTATCCAATACAACAAAAAATCTGCCTAATATGCGTAAAACTTAATAAATATTTGTTATGTTTTCTTGCCCCTCTGTTTAAGAAAATTTACGCAAGCTGCAAAATTCGGCTGCAATAGACCATATAATACAATTGATTTGTTGTCTTTTTTTCGTCTCTTTTATTTTGTTCAACAGTCCGCCAATCACAGTTTTTCCCAATTCAAATAAAATTATTCGTCAAATTCTCCTAATTTAAGAGCTCGTATCGTCCACTCTATTTTACGTGCAAAGAATAAAATCATTTTCCTTCATGCAATTTCCTTTACAGCAAAAAAGCTGCTGCGTGCTCCGCAAAGAGCCATCGCAACAGCTTCAATTTTATTTTAAGATATTTTTACATCCAATTTTCTGGACGCTGATCCCGTATGCCAAAATAATACTCGATAGCCGCCGTAATCCGGCCGCAAGCCTTTCCGTCACCGTAAGGATTTACTGCGTTGGCCATTTTGCCATAAGCGTCTGCATCTGTCAATAACTTCAGCGCCGTCTGGTAAATCAATTCCTCATCTGTGCCCACCAGTTCCACCGTACCTGCCGTAACCGCCTCAGGACGCTCTGTGGTATCCCGCAGCACCAGCACCGGTTTCCCCAGTGCAGGCGCTTCCTCCTGCAAACCGCCCGAATCAGTCAAAATCAAATCAACCTTGGACATCGCGTTGGCAAAGGGCTCATAATCCAGCGGTTCAATAATATGCACCCGTTCCAAGCCACCCAAAATCTGCGCGGCCAATTCCCGCACCTTGGGATTTTTGTGAATCGGGAAAATAAACTGTACCTCCGGTAGAGTCTCATGCAGCCGCCGCACCGCCTGGAAAATGTGCATCATCGGAGCGCCCTGATTTTCTCGCCGATGTGCCGTAATCAACACCTTTTTTCCCGGACTGTCCAGCAACTGCTGCAACGCGGCATCGACAAACCGATATTGCGCATGTACAGTCGTCAGCAACGCGTCAATTACAGTATTTCCTGTCACAAAGATTTTCTCATCATCAGCACTTTCCCGCAGCAAATTGTTTCTCGCTTCCGGTGTAGGAGAAAAGTGAAGTGCCGCCATCACGCCGGTTAGCTTCCGATTGGCTTCCTCCGGATAAGGAGAATACAGATTACCCGAACGCAATCCAGCCTCCACGTGTCCGACAGGAATCTGCTGATAAAATGCCGCCAGAGTCGCAGCAAACGTTGTCGTCGTGTCACCATGCACCAGCACCAAGTCAGGCTGTTCCTTTTGCAAAATCTCCTCCAGACCATGCAATACTCCCGCAGTAATATCTGTCAGAGTTTGATTTTTTTTCATCAAATTCAAATCATAGTTAGGCGTAATCCCAAACAGCTGCAGCACCTGATCCAGCATCTCTCGATGCTGTGCTGTCACCGTCACGATACTCTGCAAATGCTCATTTTGTTCAATTGCCTTCACCACCGGCGCCATCTTGATAGCTTCCGGTCTCGTTCCAAATACACACATTATTTTTTTCATAACTCTGTCATCCTATTGTTCATTTTTATTCAAAGATAACTGCTGCACCTCTACACCGGCCTGTCGGAAGAAATCCATAGCCCGCGCATCGGGATAATCCCCGTCAAATACAACGCGTACAACGCCGGCATTGATGAGCATTTTTGCGCACAGCGAACAAGGCGCCGTCGTACAATACAACGTACTGCCCTCAATGGGGATGCCCAAATTGGCCGCCTGAATAATTGCGTTTTGTTCCGCATGCAGCGCCCGGCAAAGCTCATGTCTCTCCCCCGACGGAATACCCAACTGCTGCCGCAAACACCCGGTTTCCGCACAGTGTGCCAATCGTTTCGGCGCACCATTATAGCCCGTAGCAATAATATGCTTATCTCGAACCAGAATTGCCCCAATCTGACGGCGCAGGCAAGTAGACCGCTTTGCTACGACTAAAGTGATCTCCATAAAATAACTGTCCCAGTCCGGTCGCTCCAGAATATCCGTCATCAGCTCAATACCGACTGTAATCTTTTGTTGCTTCCAGCTTTTTCTCCTGCCGCCGCTGACCGAAGAAATAGCATACACCGCCGATCAGACCCACCGGTACCGCAATATACAGCAGGCATAAAGCTAAAGATATCAAAAATTCGATTGATTCCATCATAATTTTCCTCTCCCAACCCGTTTATTTCACAACAACTGCTGTTCCATAGGCTACAATCTCCGCAGCGCCGGCCATCACCGCAGCAGAACCCAAACGCATTGCCACAATCGCATTTGCGCCCTGTGCTTCAGCGTCCTCCACCATACGCCCAATGGCAATTTGACGCGCTTCTGTCAACATATCATTATAGCTGTTCAATTCTCCGCCAACCAGACCTTTTAACGAAGCCCCAATATCACTGCCAACATTTTTGCTGCGCACTGTGCTTCCCTTACACAAACCTTTTACCTCTACAATTTCTTTTCCCGGTATGATATCTGTCGTCACGATTAACATAAACTTGCCCTCCTTAAACTGCTTAATTTGTACATTACTTTTCTGTGATAATATCTTTATTATGCCCAATCTTGTCCGCAATTGCAATGACTAATTCTCACTTGCTTTTCTCTTCTTTCTAGTTCTGTAAAAATAGAAATACCAGAGCGCGTCACTCATTTCAAATCAAAAGGTCTTACTTTCCGTCAAACCATGGTTCTGGAAAGGCAAATGAGTCTCAATGCTACCTTCTCCCCTTTAAACCGCGCTCAATTTTTCGCCTGTTTTTTCACCGCCAGTATAAATTTAGGCAAAGCCAGTACACGCTTAAATCGAGTAGGCTGAATCAAGAGCCGATACAACCATTCCAGACTCATTTTTTGCATCCATCGCGGCGCTCGCTTTACATTGCCAGACAATACATCCATACTGCCGCCAATCCCCATCGAAACAGGAATCTGCAGCTGCGCCATATGCTCAGCAATCCAATACTCTTGCTTTGGCGCACCCAACGCCACAAACAGTACATCAGGCTGCAGCTGCAGCAGCTCTGCTACAATCTGCTTTTCTTCTTTGGCATTAAAATATCCGTGATGTGTTCCCACAATATTGCAGCCGGGAAATTTTTGGCGAATATTCACAGCTGCTGTCGCCGCCACACCGGGAGCAGAACCTAAAATATACAGTTTCCAGCCTTTCCTTGCACTTTGCTCACAAATACTGTTTACCAAATCAATTCCCGTCACCCGTTGACGCAGCGGATGTCCTAACTGCTTACTGGCCCATACCACGCCAGAACCGTCAGCAGTCACCATCTGCGCCTGATTGATAACATTCCGCATTTTTTCATTTCTACTTGCCTGATAAATAATCTCTGCATTTGCTGTGACAACCTGATGAGGATTCCCATCAGCAATAAAATTTTCAATTTGTGTCAACGCCTCTTCGCTATCAATACAGTCAATCCCTACGCCTAAAATATTTAACCGTTCTGCCATCGTTTCATCTCCTTCAAAAATCGTTGTTTTTACTCTTTTCACTGCACCATGGAATCCTCCGGTTCCGCAGGAATCTCACCGTCTTCTCCATTGGCAGTTTCCACAGGCTCCGGTTCTCCGTGCTGCATTTTGTTCACAATTTCCGCAATCGCGTCCATATCTGGTTCTACATAATTGACTCCGTGCAGCCATAACTCACTACCTACAAAACTATACGTATGGATATCCTCTGAGCCGATCCCCAACAAATTGACACCATAAGAAGTCATCTGTTTGATACTCATATCCGTTTCAATACTGTCCATCACTGCACTGGCTACACCCAAAGCCTGTTTCATGCTCATTTCCCGCACTTTTCCCGTCACAGCCGTCAAAAACTCCTGCTGTCGTTCAATGCGTCCATAATCTCCAGTGCCATCACCACGCCAGCGCACAAAAGCCAACGCCTCAGAACCGCTTAACGTTTGATATCCAGGCAAAAGGTCAATGGCCTCCAAAGGCTTGTACATACGGCAAGGCACTTCAATATTCACGCCGCCCAGCGCATCAATCACATTGATAAAGCCATCAAAATTTACTTTTACATAGTGGTCTATTTTTATGTTCAACAAATTTTCTACCGAGTCCAGAATCAACGGAATTCCACCATAAGCCATCGCATGATTAATCTTATCTTGATTGTGGCCCTTTATTGCCACTCGTGTATCCCGCGGAATAGAAAAGACAGATATCTCTTTCGCTTCCGGACGTATCGTCGCTACCATAATCACATCCGCACGGGCTGCAGAATCTCCTTCCCGTTCATCACAGCCCAATACCAGAATATTGATGTTATCCAGCATTTCCTGATCCATACCCGCAATATTCTGATCTCCTGAGGGCAACAAAAAGGCATTCACAGCCGCATAGCCGCACCACGCGCCACTCACCAACATTACAAACAACAACAAAAATCCCACAGCAGGATTCAATTTCTTTTTCTTTTTTCCTTTATGGGCTGACAGTTCTGCTTTATGTTCTGCTTCTTCACCTACAGCTTCTTCGTCGAAGCCCCCCCATTCTGCTTCTGTTTCCTCTTCCACAGTTACATCAGTAAAATACCACGCATCGCTCGAGGTTTTCTTTTTTTCGTATGAGCTCTCTGTTTCGTCCTGTGAGATAAGCCCATCCTTTGCGCCTTTCACAAAAAGGCCGCCTTTTTTCTTTTTATGTCGTTCGCTGCGAGAAGGAATCTTCTGCTCGTCCATGAACTTACCTCCCTGCCTAATTGTTTAGCATTTTTCTCCCTGCAGTGCAATTTTGATATTACGCTTATAATCCTCCACACCAGGTTGATCAAAGGGATTAACTCCCGTTAAATAACAGCTGACAGCGCAGGCCTTTTCAAAAAAATACACCATATAACCAAAAGAACGTGCGCTCAATTCACTAACCGTCAACCGAATATTAGGCGTTTGGTTTTTCCCGTGCGCTTTTCGCGCACTGTCCTCTACAATCAGATTCAGCTCATGCATCGTCCTAGCCACACCGGCAAACTGACTTTTTTCTAAAGACACATCCTTGCAGATATGTTCCACGGTCAGCGTCGTCTCAAAGAAAATCTGTCTTCCCCCCTGCAAAAACTGACCCATAGAATGCAAATCCGTAGACATTTGCAAAGACATCGGAATGACACCTTTGCCCTCTTTGCACTCACTCTCTCCAAACAATTGCTTGAGCCATTCGGTGAAGTACCGCAATCTTCCCTCATATACCTCAAAAATCTCTATGACCTTTCCCTGCTGCTGCAACAGATTGCGCAACGTACCATACTGATAACACACATTGCTGCTTAAATCCTCATTATCATATTCTCTGCAGGCCATTGCCGCACCTTCCAGCATGGCCTCAATGTCAATTCCAGCCACTGCAATAGGCAAAAGTCCTACCGGCGTCAACACCGAATAACGGCCGCCGATATCATCAGGCACAACAAAAGTTTTGTACCCCTTATCCTCTGCCTCAGCCCGCAAAGTGCCCTTAGAAGCATCTGTAATAGCATAAATGCGCTTCGCCGCTTCTGCCTGCCCATAACGTTCCTGCAAATAGCCTCGCAGCATCTCAAAGGCAATAGAGGGCTCCAAAGTAGTGCCCGACTTAGAAATCACGCACAGGCAAACCTCTTCATTATTCAGACGCTCCAGCAACTCGTAATAATAAATGGTACTCAGATGGTGCCCTGCAAAATAAATACGGGGACGCTTTTGCTGCGCTGCATAGTATTCATTATAAAAAGGAGATTGCAGCAATTCAATGCACGCTTTCGCACCAAGGTAAGAGCCCCCAATCCCAATCACCACTAACGCTGTGCACTTTTGCCGAATCTCTTCCGCCGTGCATAGGAGGTCCTGCAGCAATTCTTTCTCCATGCGTAAAGGCCAGTCCACCCAACCGGTGTAATCATCTTCCTTATCCATCAATTTTTTATGAATTTCCGTAATTCTTTGCTGATACTGAGCCCAGCCAGTCAATCCAGGCTGCACCCAATAATCCAATTCCATCATAAAAAGCTCACTTCACTTTTTAAATTCATTATATCATTGTACAATCCATCTAACTTGTAATTCTAATTGATGAGAATGACGGGTTTATTATAGCATAAATCACCCCTATACACAATGCTGAGCTCTTTAAGATTCTATAGTTTTTCTTCTCCCAAGAAACGGAAAAAACACGCACATGCTCCCCCAAAGCTGCTCTATTTTTCACTCTAGTTCAACATAGAAAAGCTACAGTTGGCCATGTATTCAAAACTCATGAGTTTTGA
>DKVF01000013.1:4309-39054 GCA_002491065.1 Peptococcaceae bacterium UBA7185 | reverse complement strand
ATAAATTATATTCTTTATATATGCAGAAAACGTTTCTGGGGCTTGTTTCTCATCAATTTTATCATTTTCAAAGTCAATTATTTTTATATCTTGAACGACAATATCCATAAAATCACACTCCTTGTACCCTATAATACCAATATTTTCTGTCTATTTCAATAGAAAAACAAAAGAACCCCCATCTTTCGACAGTAGTTCTTTTGTTAAGGAGTATAATTTTTCTGGTCACTTTCTTCTAACCACATTTTATAGTTTAGCACAGATTTTAGTCTATTTGTGTCTACTCTTTTTGTTCTAATAATCTTTTTAACGCCCTTGCATGAATTTTATGTGTACCTTGCCAACTATAATTCATTTTTGCTGCCACATCAATCCAATTCAAACCGTCAATATAGCGGTATCGCATTAACAGCCTCTCGACATTCGGTAAAGATGTAATGGCCTGTTCGATCCGTTGCTGTTCTACCAGGCATTGATTAAGCTTTGTATGATAATAGCTGATCAGATTTTCCACTCTGGCCATATTATCTGCTATTTTATCCGGTGAACCGGATCCGGCAGGTGCTCCAGAAATTCTGGTTGCGCTGATGCTTTTGGCCTGCAGCTGCAACCGGTCGATATTTTCTTTCAAATCTACAATCTCCTGTGCCAAACATACATGGCGTTTTAAATCTTCTTTTGTTATCAAGTCACCATCCTCCTTTGCCAAATTCCTCTATCTTTGCTTAAATAATTCTTATACTCTTTTATGCTTCACTGCATCCTCCAGTTTTCCGATATAGTTAATTATTTCCTGTTGATTGGCAAAATTTATTTCAGTTCCATCTTTTAGTTCATACTGTCTTTCATTGTTATAGGTTTTGCGTGTTATCCTTTGTTGCCGTTCTTCCTCCTCTATATCTTGAACAATTTTTATATATACGCTAAGTGATAACAGCGCTGCTACCAGTCTTAACCCAGGTATCACACTGATTAATAGAATAAAAAGCCACTCGGCAAAACTTTTCATTATCTTGTTTCTCTTTATTTCTTTGCCATGCTTCTGTAATTCCATCTTCAGTATTTTATCGAGCAATACTGCTCCACCAAAAAATACTGCTACCGATACCAGATATATAAACAGTAAAAATTCTTTCATGTTGTTTCCTCTCCCTTTGTTACTCCCATTCCTGATTACCTAAACAGTAAGTCTCGCCGCATCTTGGACATGTTGCTTTCGTATACTCCCAGTCACATGGTTCGCCATATTCTGTACAAAATTCTGTATAGGACAATTCATTTTCCATGCCGCAATGCGGACATTCCCATGTTACGCTTGTTGGCATTTGAGATACATGTAAATCACTGTACTTCATTTTCACTACCCTCATTTTCTCAATTGCTTTTTTGAAAGCCTCTGCAAGTGCGGTTAAAGCTGCAACTAAGGTTTTTGTCATTTGCTCTATTGCTTGAATTATTCTTTTTTCTGTTCTCTTTTGTAATCTTTTCTGTCTGGCATATAGCTGCATGTTATGATTGTGTTTCATCTTTTCCCCTCTATTCTATTTTCCCTCTTGACTTTATGCACATTATGCGTATACTCCCAACTATAGGAGGTGCTATCTGTGAAACTAACTTATCCTGCCTGTTTTTATCCATGTGAAGAAAAAGAAAACGGTTACACTATAGAAGTTCCCGATCTGCCCGGTTGTGTATCAGAAGGGGATACCCTAGCTGACGCAATCTTAATGGCTACCGATGCAGCCTCTGGCTGGGTGCTGGACGAATTAGAAGATGGAAACCCCGCACCACAAGCCAGTGCCATTGACAGCATTATTCCAGAGCAAGGCGGCTTTGTTACTCTGCTTGTTTTGGATATGGAAGCCTATGCCGAAAAATACGGCAATAAAGCTGTCAGGAAAAATCTTACGATTCCTGCATGGTTAAACACCTTTGCCGAAAAGAATCATATTAACTTTTCTCAGGTTCTACAGGATTCTTTAACTGCAATGTACCAAAAACAATATCCTTAATTTTTCCTGCCAGGCGTTGACCTGGCAGGTTATTTTTATGTTAGTAATTCCATTCCTACATAGCCCACGGTAAAGGCTATTATGAATAATATTGTAGTCGCTATGATGTATTTTCTCATGACTATTTCACCAACCCCATGACATATTTTAGTGCCGCAACATCCGGCATATAGATGAACTGAATTAGCCCATCTATTCCAGCTATTCCAGCAAAAAATTCAATAATAAATATAAGCCCTAACGCTCCCGTTACGCACAAACCAGTAATGATTTTTCCGCTATCACTGTATTCGTCATAATCCTTTCCATTCCACCACTTAATCAATTTATAAGCCGCTACTGCTGTTACAATAAGAATTACAACTGAGATTGCTATCTGGGCACTATTTCCAACAATGTTATAGCGAATAATTTGCGGAAGTAATTTACCAGCTTCGCCTAATGCAATACCAAACTTTTCACACAATAGTTCAATCACTTTTTCATAATCACTCATGGTTTATCCCTCTCCTTGCTTCTTTAAATTTCAGAAATTCTATAAAATCTAACAACTTCTCGCGGCTGTCATTCTCTAGCCGCAGCATTTCGGATAGAACTGTTCCGGTTGTTTTATTTCTGCTGTATTCCTCGTTTAACTCTGTAGCTGGTTTGCGGAAGCTTGTCCGGCCCATCATGTAATCTATGGATACCCCATAATAATCCGCCAGTTTTGACAAATGTTCTAACGGAACTTCTGTGTTGCCCCTTTCATAATTGGAATAGGTCTGCTGCACTACTCCCAAACGTTTTGCAATGTATCCTTGGGTGAGCTTTTCTTCTTCCCGCAGTTTGCGAATAATATCTGGCGTTCTCATTCTACCCACCCCCGTTTTTCTGCTTCATCTTCTATCAAGCCTACATGCTGCACCAGTTCTTCCAGATAAGGGCCATATAGAATGTCATCTGTAAATTCATAACCTTCTGCCGTTTTTATCGTCATTCTTTTTAACGGTTTACATGTATGTGGGCTTTCCATCTGTTCCAGCTTACTAATGGCATATCTTATAGCCTCTGTCTGGATTGAAATAGTATCATCATGTTCTTTTTCGCCTGTAAAGGCTGCTTCTTTTTCTGCAATAATCTCTTGTAAATTTTTAATGGTCTGTTTAATCATGGTTTTTGCTCCTTTCTATTTTTCGTAATAAGCTGTGTTTTACTTTTCTCATCTCTTTTAATTTTGCAACCTGCTCTGGCGTGTAGCATTTTCCGCAGGTTTTAGGATTGTTGAAGCATTTCATGTGCTGGCAGGTAGGAAACTCTTCACACTCACGGCAGCAGGGGACTTTATTCTCATAGGATTTTCTGCTGCAAGGCTGGTTATTATAGGCGTCGCAGATATTCATGGCCTAGCCTCTGCCTTTATCTGCTCTTCATACTCTGTAAGGGCTTGCATCACTTCGTCTAAATCACCTACGTCAATGCTTGCAATCTGTTCCAACAACTCTTCCATTTCCTCTTGTCCCAAAATATCTGATAGGGTATCGCCCAACTGTTCTTCGACCTGGTTGTCCAATGCTTTTTTATCGCTTCTGGCTCCGTATTCATTCGCAATCATAGTCATATCAAAGGCGCATCCTAAAAATTCAAGGTTGTATTTTACATCCCCATTTGGTCTACACTCTATATTCAACTTTGCCATTTTTCTCACGCTCCTTATCCATTCTAAGTATTTGCATAATTTGAAATGTTCCGTTTTCATGATCTATGATGTATTCATCCATAAGCGTCAGCAGTCCTACTATTAATTGAGCGTTTTTTCTGCCATACAGTAGTGTATTTTCGTATAGCTCTCCATCTTTATAAATACCATACATGTAACAGTTCCTACGTTTTGAGAATCCACGCTTTACTTCATAAGTCATACTTCCACCTTCTTTTTCTCTGCCTGACTATGCTCTACCACAAAGCCTGTCCCTTTCAATGTGACTTGCAGTTTCTGACCATTTGGCAAAGTCAGCTGTGCTTTCTGTAACCTGTTTTCAACCATCTGGTCAATTAATTTATACATAAGACTTATGATTTCTTCCGGTACATTTTCAGATTTGTACATTTGGCTCATTTGCAGCCCAGCATCTTCTGCCTTCATTCTGATTTCCTGATAGCGGAGCGCTTCATCACAATTACAGCGCATGGTTGCTTCGTGCAAAGCCTCTGCCTCTGTATCTGCTTCTACCATGGCCGTCTGGCCGCAGAATCTACAGGCAGTAATCCTTATTTTATCTTCTGATGTCATAGGTAGTTCCTCCCCACTAATTCCATAAATTCTTCTCTGGTATGTGTTTTTTCGTATTCCTTTTGGCAGAGTTCCTTTAACATTAAGTCATTTTTTCGATTGCGGTGCGGCGAAGATTCCCGAATCCGATGGCACTGGTCGCAAAGATACACTTTAAAGCCATTTTTCTCTGATATCCTTCTTCCTGGGTTCCCGAAAAAAATATGATGTTCTTCCAGATTCTTTGTTGTGCCGCAGAAATAACAGCCTCTGCTCTTTTGAATGATTGATTTCATCTTCTGCGCACCTCATCCAGCATACTTTCCAGCTGACACTGATTGCATTGTCTGATTAATGCGGCTTCTTTCTTGTTGGTGTGTTTGCAGAGGCTTTCACATACATAATCTTTACAAGCCTCTGCTAGTTGTTTTTTCGTTGGTTTTACTGCTATCTTCTTCATGTCTTCCACTCCATTTCCAGTTGATTACTGTTTCTCTTATTTCCATATAGCCACCAAAATAAAACGTCCTCGCCGGTCTGCCACTGACAGGGCAATCCCTTCCGCTGCCGTTCTGCTATCATTAAATTGAAACACTTTACGTAGGCCCTACGATATGCTGGCCAACGTGCAAAATCTCGCTCCTGTGCCTTTGCTCTCTTTTGCGGACAGGCTATGCAGCCAAGGCGCGAAAATCCTTCATCATATAGGCTGCAATACTCAATCATGTTGCAGCCTATGAATTCCCATACTTCGGATTCCGTCCAGTGGTAAATCAGATTGATGCAACGTCCTAATGGACTACCGTCTAGCATTACCACTTCGCGGCCTTTTCGTTTGCTGCTTTCCTCTGCCCTTACGCCCAAAATCTTGATGCGTTCCTTCCCGCCCTGCTCTTTTAACTCTTTACAGCAATATCGGGCAAGGCGTGTCGGCGGCATACCGTTTTTGATGATTAATTGCCAGTAGCAAGTGTCCGGCTTCATGATTTCCACATCATCAAAGGTACGGACAAATTGCACCAGTTCCGGCGGATCTATGGTGGTGTAATTATAGTGAGCGTCAAACTGGACATTTGCTAATTTGCAAAGCCAGTAACACACTAAACTATCTTTCCCGCCGCTAAAGGCTAGATAATATCCTTCCGGCGGCTCATATTGTTGCAGGATAAATACAGCCTCCTGCACTTTGTCCTTTACGCCATAAAGCGTGTAATCTCGTAAGATAAGCCCTCAACCCTTTACAGTTTTGTAACCGTAAAGGGCAAGCCTGTTAGCCTCCCATGCCGTGCAAGGGTATCTCCCTATTTACACAACGCTGTTATACAGGCTTTTATACAATCATTGGACACTATTCATGTAACCCATTACTGGGTGAAGCCTTTCTTAACGGACACCAGAGCGGGGAAGTCTTGCGTTTTGTTTCAAATCCTTTTGTGATTCCCAGCCCTCCATATCCGCACATTCTATTTGTTCTGGCAGCACCGTGCCCGCATAGATGCTGATACCGCCATTTGTGTTTCTTTTCTATTGCCCTGGCCATGTGATAAACACAGCCCTTACAAGTTGGTATCATTCATTCCACCCTTTCTTCAAATCCACAGGAACCGTCAAAACATAACTGACATTCTTCCCCTGCCGGATCCATTGCAAATTGACAGTGCAGGCACCGCTGATAATTTGAAAAATCTGTCCCTGCATACTCACAGTTTTCGTTGCTGCATTCCCAGCATTCCAATTCTCTCCATCTCCCTTCTGTAGTTACAGCATGATAGACTGAAACTATCCTCCCGATATGGACAGCCTTTGCAATGGCTCTGGCAGATAGTCTCTTTATATATGCCGCAATACACAGTATGATATTTTTCTTTTCCGCAAGCAGGACACTCTATCACACGATCATCTCCTTAATCTCATTTTTAGATAAATACTCCATTGAGCCGTTACCTGGTTAAAGTAATGCTGACATTCATATAAAACATAGCCAGGAAATTGTCTTTCCCAGAATTCCTTTACCGCTTCACAATCCGGCGTTAGCTGGGCCAGCTTGTCTATTTTCTTGCGGCTGTATTTATCGTCGCTTACTGATAACCATGGTCTGACCAATCCTTTAGAATTTTTCCAACGTTTCTTTCCTGCGGATTCCTTCTGCAGGTAGTTGGCAATTTGCTCTATGCCGTTATCATTGGCTCTTAACTTTTTGCTGTTGGCGAACCCCAGCCCTTTGCTATGCCATCTTTCCTCTATTTCATCCCGACTGATTCCTACATTTTTCAGTAAAATATGATGATGAATTTTCCCGCTCTTTTTGCCTTGCTCTGTAATAAAAACATATTCCACTTTTTTCACACCATGTTTTCTGTACAAAGTGCGCAGCCGGTCTATGAAAAGCGCGACTTCATGTTCTGCAGCTTCTATGGTTTCCGGCCGCCGATCATCGTTATATGTCAAAACGATGTGGAAGTCCCCATCATCAAAGTTGCTTTTTACCAACAAAACAAAATAACGGCGGGCATTCTTATCATTTAGATTTTGCTGCTTGGGCGGAGTAAGCTGCTCACGCTTTTTTCTGACCTTTCTTGTTGCCGTAGTTTCCACATGCTCAAATACATCTACCTCGATGTATTTTGACTTTTTGTTTTGTGGGCCGCAGTGAAAGGTTTTTTGTCTGATTACTGGTTTTTGTTTCATGTGATTTTCCTTTGCCCCAAACTTTATTACTCACATTCAAGCCGGATGCCGCCAGGCGGCGGCTTTCAAAAAATGGGCTTACCTGTGCGGTAAACCCTTGAATTACAGGCTTTTGTATGCTATACTTTATTTATGGTTTTTGTTTCTGCCCTGTGTGGAGTTGGTCGCTCCCCAGGGCGTTTTCTTTTCCATGTTTGGCTTATCTGCCGTCTTCCTCACCACCTTCCACTGCCGCTATTGCTTTAAAAATTGGATAAAATTGCTGCGGTACAACAGCATTGCCTAAGCATTTAATTCTGTCCATCCGATGGGGAATCCCATTAGCCACTCTACCCACTCCGGGTTCAGTTGCCCACCAACTTCCGTCCGCAAACTGCTGTGCATGTTGCCTCCGTTGCTTCCTTCTGCATCCGCCGCCGTCGGCGTTGGATATAAGCTGCGCAACACTGCCCCTGGTATCGAATCCCTCTTTATCTGCGATAATGGCAGTGCCGAATTCTTCCCGTCCTGTGCTGTTGGTGTTGGCCACAATTGCTGCCCTATATCGTCTATGCGGGGCACCGATGCCACAAGCTGGAATAATAAACGTCCTTGCGGTGTAGCCTTGGGCTTCCAGGTCAGATAACACTGTGTCGAGCGCCATATTGACGATTCCAGCAACATTTTCGCCAAGCACATAATGGGGCCGCAGCTCTGCAATAACTCTGCACATTTCTGGCCAGAGGTAACGGTCATCTTCTGTGCCTCTGTGCTTCCCGGCAACGGAAAACGGTTGACAGGGGAATCCTCCGGAAATAACGTCAACTGTTTGTAGTCCTGTTCGTTCACGAAAACTCTCCTTTGTTAATTCGTGGATATCCCGCCACTTTGGCACATCCGGCCAATGTTTGCATAACACTTTATAGGGATAGTCGGCCCACTCACATTGTCCAACTGTTTCGATTCCCGCCCATTCAGCAGCCAGGTCAAGGCCTCCAATGCCGCTGAACAAACTCAAATGTGTTAGTATCTTCTTTCCCTCCTTCCGTTGGTTCCCACCAATCCGTCTGAATAAAACTCCACACCATCAGTACACCCGCTGGCGCCAGCACTATGGCAGCCTGTCCAAGCGATAGAGCATTACCTTCCAGTGCCATGGCTGCAAATAACGTGGCTATTAGGCTGCTAACAAACAAAGGTTTAGGATTCATTTGCCTTCACGCTCCTATAGATCACTTGTTGCGCTTACTGTTCCATCTGGCCCAATTGTGATTGTTATTTTTAATTTTTTCGCAATTATTTCTAACTCACCTAGTAAGAATTTTTCTGGCTCATTCTTTCTACTACTTAGACAACGCTCTGTTCTGCGCATAGCAGCAGCAATTTCTTTATCACTAATACCACGTAGAGCAGCATCATATTTTATCCTTGCGATTAATGGATGCTCTTTTGCTACTTTTGACATTCTCTCACACCTCCGTTCCGGCTCACTGTTCGAACAATTCATTCGATTAGTTATTAAAAAAAATATCATCTATTGTTGTTCCAAAAAAATCAGCAATTTTTTTAGCTAATGAAAAACCAGGAGAGCGAACGCCTCGTTCTATCATTGAGATATAATCAGGAGCCACATTCATTTTTTTCGCAAATTCTTCTTGTGTTAAAGAATTTTGTTTTCTCAAAACCTGTAAATTATTTTTTGTTTCCATGTTTTCTTCCTCCCGTTTCATTCGGTATGCTTACATTTTACAGAACAATTTGTTCTATGTCAATACTTTTTCGAATTTTTTGTTCGAACCTCTTTTCATTTTCGAACAATTTGTTATAATAAACTTATCGAACAATTTGTTGTATTTATATTATGGGATGTGAAATTATGACTTTTGGAAGTAGGTTAAAAAAATTAAGATTAGAAAACAACTGGACACAAGCATATGTAGGTAATGCTGTTGGGGTTTCAGATCGTGTTGTTGGCTATTATGAAACTGATAATAGATTTCCAAAAGAAGAACGAATTCTTACTGCACTAGCCGAACTTTTTAATGTTTCCGTAGATTACTTATTAGGTAAAACAGACCTACGAAACTATAGTGACTATCATCCTTCCTTAACTGCAAAGGATGAACGGGATATACAAAAAGATTTGGAAAAAATGATGACGGATTTAGATAGTGGTGAATCCGGCCCTACTTCTTACGGAGGAGAACTGAACCTTTCGGATAATGATAAAGAAATCCTAAAGGCTACTTTAGAGCAAGCATTACGAATTATAAAATTGAAAAACAAAGAAACCTACACACCGAATAAATATCGTAAAAATAACAGCAATGAGTAGGTGATTTTATTGGATCCGATTCTAAAAGCGAAACAATTGAAGCAATTATTTAAAAATTATACAATATACGACCTAATGGATTATTTTGGAGTTATTCTATTTTTTGTTAATTGGGAAACCGGTATTGGGGAATATCGTTATATCAATAAAAGGCGTATTATCATTATAAATCAGAATTTAGATGAAAATATGAAGCGTTGTGTTCTATTCCACGAATTAGGACATGCCTTGTGTCACAGAACTGTGAATTGTTATTATATGGCCAATAAGACGAGACTAAGAACCAGTATGTATGAAGTAGAAGCTGAACAGTTCGCCGCTGAAATGCTGCTGCCAGATCAGCTAGATGAGGAAATGTATGGCAGAACTGCAAAAGAAATTTCAGCTTATTATGGGGTTACGGAAAATTTAGTAAAAATGAAATGGGGAAAATAAAAGGGGATCAAAACATTATGACAGATATTGAAAAATACTCCGAAAAAATTTTCGAGGATATTAAGCATTACACTGAAGAGGGCATAGAATTCTGGTATGCCAGAGAACTACAAGGTGTGTTGGAATATAAAAAATGGGGAAATTTTCTTAATGTAATTGATAAGGCAAAAGAAGCTTGTAAAAACGCTCAACAAAGCGTTTCTAACCATTTTGCCGACGTCGGCAAAATGGTTTCTCTTGGCTCTGGTTCTGAACGTAAAATTGAGGACATTATGCTCTCTAGATATGCCTGTTATTTAACAGTTATGAATGGAGACCCACGAAAAGAAGTGATTGCCCTTGGACAAACCTATTTTGCGGTTCAAACTAGAAAACAAGAAGTGGAAGAAAATGAATTCCAAATTATGACGGAAGACGAGCGCCGCCTATATCTAAGGAACGATGTGAAAGGTTTTAATAAAAAACTAGCTACCGCTGCACAAGAAGCAGGTGTTGAAAACTTCGGAAAATTTCAAAATTATGGTTATCGTGGACTATACAATGGAGAAACCGCAGCGGATATCAAATCGCGCAAAGGTTTAAGCAAAAATCAAGATATTTTGGATCATATGGGTTCTACCGAATTGGCCGCTAATTATTTCCGTATCACACAAACTGAAGAAAAATTAAGAAGAGAACAAATCCAAGGCGAAGATAAAGCGAACCAAACCCATTACCAAGTAGGAAAAAAGGTACGTCAAACGATTGCAGAATTGGGCGGTACGATGCCAGAAGAGCTTCCTACCCCCAAAAAAAGTATCAAACAAATAGAAAAAGAACAAAAGCAACCAAGGAAGAAATAGCCTACATTATACAACTATTTTCGCAAAGCCATAAAAATAGCATAGCAGTTATCAGAATTTAGCATCTATTCATTGAGTGCCAGTTGACTTAGTAATAACAAAATTAGGAAATACTTTTATATTGCAATAATGAAAGAAGGAATGCTTATGACTTGGAATTTCAGAAGAAGTATCAAAGTTGCACCAGGTGTTAAGCTAAATGTTAGCAAAAAAGGTTCTAGCCTTAGTATTGGTCCTAAAGGTGCAAAATTAAATGTGAACTCAAAAGGAGAAATACACCGCACTGTTTCAATTCCTGGAACAGGTCTATATAATCGCGAAAAAATCAATATTACTTCTAATAACTCTGCACCGAAAAAAATAAAACAAGAAAAGGAGTCTGTTACACAAAAAATGAAAAATGATACTATTCCTGTCCCACCCACTCCCGACAATAATTCAACAAAAAAACGAAATCCGATACCCGGTTTTCGTAACGATGTTCTTTGGCATAAAGTAGTTGCCAGTTTATACTATTTGTTCTCTTTAATTATGTTAGGTGGCGGCCTCCCGCTTGTTTTTTTCCTGCTTTCCATTCCATTCTTTATTTTTTATGAAATAGATTATTTCAAAACCAAAAACAAACAATCGTTAGTCGTTACTGCAGTGTCTTTGCTTATATTTTTAGCCTGTCCATTCTTTATGAACAGCGCCAATATTCTGATGAATGCAACAGTAGAGACTCATCAACTAGGTGATAAGCAATATGCTACAATATCAGTAGAAAAAACGAATTTGAATACTATAACGCTTGAATATTATCAAGAATTTTTACAAGAACGTGTTTCTGGTCAGGATTATGATAGATTTAGCATCATCTGTGATGATGGAACTGGCATTGTTTTCGCATCTTGTGACCCTACTCTAGCCACCTACGGAACAGTCAGTGATTCTGGAGAAATTATCACTGGTTCAAAGAATATTTGTGTCACCTCGGAATTAGATGCAAAGCCTTTAACTGTTGAATTAACATCTATTATTCCTAAATATGAAACATTAGTTGATAACCTGCAAAAGCCAACTCAAAAAGTTAGCACGGACGATTATATAAAGCAGTTTAATACATTTTGTAATGAATATGATACATGGGCCAAGGAATTTACTTCTTATGCCCCTAGCCTTTTGTCGGTCGCGGAGCAAAACGAAAATAGAGACCAACAATTAACTGCATATAAAAATGAATTGCAAGAACTATCGACTGATATACTTAACAATTATCCCGAAGATAAATTGGCCCAACAAAATTTGCAAACAATTATTCATGACGAGATTTATTACGATACAAAACTAATTTGCGACCACATTGATTATTTTTTAAGTAATCCGGAAATGAATGGGAAAGAATATGCATCTAATGCATGTGCTCTTTTAATCAGTCAAGAATTACCAACTGCAATTAAAGTTGCTCAAAATGAAGCCACTAACACAGTACAAAAAATACAGGCAGAAAAAGAAGCCGCAGAAGCGGAGAAAATTGCTGCCGCATCAGCACAAAACAATAATAAAACTTCTAACGCTAGTTATATTGGTAATTCTAACACACATAAATTTCATTACCCATACTGTTCGTCGGTCAAAGAAATCAAATCTAACCATATCGTTAACTTTAATAATAGAGAACAAGCTGTCAACAACGGCTATGTCCCATGTAAAAGATGTAACCCATAGTGCAAGGTAAAATAACCTATCCAAACGTAAAAGGAGTGTGATTTTATGAATGTAGCGAAGCCGTTAAAATTCTATACGTTGAAAGAATTTGAAGAACTTCCAAGAGAAGATGGCTGGAACTACGAATTAATCGACGGTGTAGTAATGATGTCACCAAGGCCAGCAGGAGCACATCAAATGATTAGCGGCAATCTATTTTCCGAACTACGCAGCAAATTACGTGGAAAAGGCTGTGCACCGCTTCTTGAAATGGATTTAGTCTTAGAGAATGATAATCTGATTCCTGATTTGATGATTATTTGTGACGATGTAAATATCAGTGAATTAAAACGCTATGAAAAAACTCCTAAAATCGTTATCGAAATTGTTAGTCCTAGAAGTGTTTCTCATGATTGCATTGTAAAACGTCACAAATATGAACAATTGGGCATCTTGGAATATTGGATTGTATCACCAGAAGAGAACTGTGTCGATGTATTCTGTTTTACGCTGAATAGGCATGAACACTGTTGCACAGGACAAATAAAATCTTATGTTTTACCAGATTTACAAATTGATTTAGATAATATTTTCGACTTATCGTTTTAAATAATAAAAGCCCCTTCCCGTTGGCGCAGGAAAGGGCTTCTTATAGGCTGTTGGCGCAGCCTACTTATAAACCGTTGGCAACAGCTATGTTACAACGGAGTTAGTATCTTTTATTGTAGCATAGTTTGCTGTCAGTATCAAATTTTATTTTGGAGTTGGTACTATGGCAAAAGCACGAAAACTGCCGTCAGGAAACTGGCGCACCAAAATTTATATCGGAAAGGACTTTGATGGGAAAAATATTTATAAATCGTTCACAGCTGAAACAAAAAAGGAATCTGAATATATGGCGGCAGAATACAGAATGTATTTAAACACAAAAACTGGATCTGTTTTAAAAATGACATTAGGAGACGCAATGCGGTCTTACTGTGATTTGAAAGAAAGTGTACTTTCCCCCTCTACCATGCGTGGATATCGAAGTATCATAAAAAGTCACCTTCTTCCTCTCCAAAGCGTCCGGCTGGATAAACTGACCAAAGATATGATACAACGAGAAATTAATCGGGATTGCATTGGACGTTCTGCAAAAACAGTTAAAAACGTACATGGATTTCTCTCTGCGGTACTGAAAGAATATTATCCAGAATTTTTGCTGACCACTACTCTTCCACAAAAAGAAAAGCCAGATGTATATATTCCCACCGTAGAAGAAGTAAACAGTATTTTGCAAACAGCCAAAAGCATAAATACAGACCTATATATATCAATTTTGTTGGCCTCTCATTTAGGCTTACGCCGCAGCGAAATTTGTGCACTGGAATGGTCTGACTTTGATTGGAAAAACAAAACTTTGGAAATTTCTAAAGCACTATGCTTGGATGATAAAAACCAATATGTGTTGAAGGCACCTAAATCATATTCTGGCTATAGAAAAATTCCTATACCTGATACTGTAGCCTCTGCCCTAGACGAATATCGCAAAGAAAATGATACGGTTATATCTATAACGCCAAATTCTTTGACAACGCGTTTTCACAGATTACTCGTAAAAATGAATATGCCTCACTTTACATTCCACAATCTCAGGCATTACAACGCATCAATTATGCTTGCTCTCAATATTCCTAATAAATACGCAATGGAATTTATGGGGCATGCAACTGATAATATGTTAAAAACTGTCTATCAGCATACAATGGATTTTAAACGTCAGGAGGCAGCAGAAACGATTAACAAGTTCTTTTCGGAGAATGCTTTTTAGCATATTCCACAAAATATGCCATGGACTATTTTCAATCGCTCAACAAAGCGGTTTTTAAGGAGTTTCCTTACGGGTTCAAGTCCCGTTAGCCGCATCCAATAGCGCGAAGCAGAACACAAATGGTTCATGTTTCGCGCTATTTTTTGTACCAGATAATGATAATCCGAAAACGTTTCCAATTGAGGAAGGCTTCGGATTTTTAATATGTCTTTCGTGCTAAAGTAAAAGCGACGGTATCGTGAGTGATGCCGCCGCTTTTTGCCCGCCTTAAAGAACTTTCTTAATTATTCACTCCAGAGTTAGTCACGATAACCTTCACCGATGTGATAACCGATGCCCCCCTGACAGTAACCGCGCCACGTCACCAAACATCTTTTCCAGCACGGCCTTAAATGCTTATAATTTATTTATATCTGTGTTGTCGCTTATTTATGGCTCGTGATGACACAAACGGCTCATGAGCTGGAACATTTTTTTGATGTCCACCGGCTTCGCCAAATGTTCATTCATTCCAGCCTCCTTTGCCATTGCAACATCCTCTTCAAATGCATTAGCTGACAATGCTATGATGGGCACAGCCTTTGCATCCGGTCGATTCAAGCTACGAATCACACGAGTTGCCTCATATCCGCTCATAACCGGCATCATCAGATCCATAAGAACACAATCAAATGTTTCCTGGGCGGATGCCTCAAATATATCTACAGCAGCTTTCCCGTCGTTTGCGGTCACTACATGAGCACCTTCCTCTTTAAGAAGGAACTCCACAATCTCGCGGTTGATCTCATTATCCTCCACCAAAAGGACCCGCATTCCAGTAATGTGATTCTGTACATCCTGCTCTGCATCCGCCAGCTGTGCACTCTGTACCGCATCAATTTGAAGAGGCAGGATAATCCGAAACACACTTCCTTTTCCGATCTGGCTATCTACCTCAATAGTCCCCTTCATTTGGTCCACTAGTTTCTTCACAGTGGACATCCCAAGCCCGACGCCATTATAGTTGGTTCTTGCATTTTGACCTTCCTGGGTGAACAGATCAAAAATATGCTTTTTAAAGTCCTCCCCAATACCTATTCCAGTATCTTCAATTACAAAACTATAGTTTGCAATTCCGTCCTGACAAGCGATTTCCTTTACCCGAACAAATACCGAGCCATGCGTACGATTATATTTAATGGCGTTATCAATGATATTCATCAAGATTTGTTTCAAATATATTGGGTTGCCGATCAGCCTGCTATGCGGCAGGACGGCTTCCTCCAGTATCAGCCGAATTTCCTTTTCCTCTGCCTGAGCAGAGGAGATCGCAATACAGCTTTCTAATATATCATGAAGGTCAAATAGTTTCTGCACCTCTTCCTGTCTTCCGCTTTGTAGCTTACTAACCCGAAGAACATCGTTTACCAGGGACAGCAGATGCTCCGTAGATATGCGAATCTTCCTGCGACAATCATTCTGTCGTTCTAGGTCATCCTGGCATCTCTCCATGATAGCCAGCATACCCAGAATCCCATTGATAGGTGTACGCAAATCATGAGACATATGGGAAAGAAATTCACTCTTTGCCGAATTTGCCTGTCTGACTTTCTCCAGCAGCTCCATAATAGCCTGTTCCTGTTTTTTTCTTGTCACCACGATCTCCGTGATATCCTGATGGTATCCATTCAGACAAATCCCCGGTTTTTTGAATGTTTTATCCGGCACACCTCCACAGCGAACATAAATTTTTCCAAGTTTGGGATGCTCCCATGGGTAAATTACCTCGGAGCGTCCGGTTTCTATAATATCCTGAACGGCTTCCTGCACCATCTCCACATAGTCTGGCTCAATATTTTCAAACCAGCTCTGATAACACTCCTCCGGCTCGATCTCGTCTGATACCCCCAAAAGGATTCTCATGGTTCGATCTGCATACATTCTCGGTGAACAGCCTTCTTCCATCTCGATGGTCCAAATGCCCACTCTGGCCCCCTCCAGAATATCCTCCAGACTCTGTCTCGTCTCCAGTTTATACTTTTCTTCTTGTTCCACTACGGCATTAACATCTCGCCGAGCAAAAATCACACAATTTCCGTTCTCTGTAGCAGAAAAATGAAGCTCCAGATGTTTTAATCCATACACACTGTCTTCCACCTGATACCGGACATAGAACTTCTTCCTGGTCTTGAGCTGCGCCAATACATAGGCCTTTTTTGTCACAGCCCGAAGCCGTTCCTGATCCCGGGGAATTACATACCTGGAAATATATCGTTCCATAGCCGCCTGATAACCGTTCCTAAAATCAATAACACCGTCTTGACGCATCCACTTGCTTTCCCGGTATATCTCACACTCGCCTGTATCGAAATTCACTTGACAGATTTCCAGATAGTCCACACTGAGAGCCTGGAGAACAGTATAGCTCCTCTTTTGAAGCTCTCGAACCAAATTCCGCCGTTTCAGGGAAGATACAATAAAGTATGCCGCAGTCTGAAGCATATTTGATGCATATTCCATTGACTTCACGGGTGGATTATCCACACCATAAAAACCGATAAGCTTTTTACCATCATAAAGTGGAACCACCACGAGAGAATGGATGTTTTGCCTCTTCAGAACTTCATATTGAAGAGGGACGGTCTCACGAATCTCCTCCAGCCTCTCAATAGCGATATGTTTGCCAATGCTGAAATTTTGATACCAGTCTGCGCATACCTCTGGTGGAACATTTTGAAGATTCTCCTTTTCCGGCTCCACTCCATCAGCAACCCATTCATAAGTATTGTCATCGCCGCCGAATTCATTCTGCTCAAATATATAGGTTCGTTCTCCGTTCAGTGCTCTCCCCAGATATTCCAGGAGCACCTCCAGTGATTGATCAGGGGTCTCCTTCATCAGAGCAACCCGAAGACCCTCATTGATGATGGTTTCCAGATTCTGAACACTCTGCACATCATTATGCTGTTCCTGTTCTTCAACAACCGGCACACATCCGCCAGTCCGCTCAAAATTCTTCCTTGAATCATCCATATATTTTTCTCCCATATAGACTGCTTCCCGACCACCATCATTGCATTTACAGATTCCAATCCAGAACAGCACCCCGCTGAGATATTTGCTCCAAAATATTAGTATCGTTCTGCCTTATTCCTGTATGCTTTAATAGTGCCACTACAAAAAGTAATAATACCTATTGTATGATACCACATACTCTCCAATTGCGTCAATATAGGTATGTACCCGAATGGATGAATCACCCGTTTAGGAACGGAAAAAGTTAAAGGCCGCCCAATTTTGCTGATTTCACCCAGACTCTGCCCTCCCTGCATCATCAAAATCACTCTACTTATACTTTGAACTTTTTCCTTGAATTTTTTGTTTTTTCGATCTCACATCATTGACTAATGTATATACTTTTCCAAGTAAAAAAACATTATTCAGAAAATAACTCACTTTTTTCTAAATATTTTCCACGAATTTTGGCTACAAAACTGCAATAACTATACTAATGATTAGCTCCCTTGTTTTCCCCATATTTTTTGCTTTCTAAACTTATTATACTGTTGAATTCTCTATCGAAAATGTTACTTAGAATAGCCTTTCAGAGATTTCTTTTATTTCCAATTAAATTTTTTGAAAAATAAAAAACTTTCTGCAACTTTTTTCGCCCCAATTACATCTAAATAAATAAGATTGCATATCTTTTCTTTTGCTGAGGGGGGAGCACAATCAATTCATTTGAAATAAATTTATTTAGAAAATTACTTATTATCTAAGAAAGGATGTTTTTTATGAAAAAACTTTTCATTACCGGAATTACTGCTGCTGCAGTTCTCGCGACCTGCACAGCTACTGCATTCGCTGCACCATCTATAATTGTAAACAGCAATACCTTAGCCACAGACCAAGAACCTGTCATCGTAGATTCCCGTACGCTGGTTCCTATGCGCGCAATTTTTGAGGCACTTGGCTGTGAAGTAAGATGGGATGCTGACTCAAAAACAGTTTATGCACAAAAAGACTTGCAATATCTTTCTCTTACGATAGGAGACGATACACTCTACACCACAAAGGACACCATCTCCTTAGATGTACCGGCGCAAATCATCAATAATCGCACCATGGTACCGCTGCGTGCTGTATCAGAAGCTTTGCAGGCTACCGTATCCTGGGATGCCGCAACAGAAACAGTGACTGTACAGAGTGCCGCCCAGGGCAGCTACCCCTATACCGTAAAGACTTACACCGAAAATCAAAATGGTGTATCACTGGATATGGCTTATCCGCAATTCACCGCTGAAACCAATGTCAACCAAACAGTTCTTTCTGACGTGAACAAACAGCTGGCTGCTGCTTCGCACAGTCGCGCAACTGCATTGATGCAGGAACTGGCAACAGAAGAACCTCACTCTGCTACTGTGGAGGAACGCTTTGCCGTCACCTACAACAAGGGAAATTACACCTCTGTGTTATTCCAAACTGTACAGAATACTGGCGGAGCTCACCCTATGACATTTCGTAATGGAACAATTTATGATATGACAACAGGCAAAATACAAACGGCCGCGGATATTTTAAAATGTGAGCAAAAAGAGGTCGATAAAATGGTTCTGGATGGATTCACTGCCCAAATCAACGCAAAACCGGAACTCTTTTATGAGAATGCTTTGGAAGAACTCTCGCAAGCCATTGCACATCACAGTTACAACTATTACCTGACAGAAGACGGCTTGACCTTCTTCTTCCATCCTTATGATATTGCACCTTATGCATCAGGATTTCAGGAATTTACTGTTCCTCTGATGAAGTAATAGGAGGCAGCATGTTCACTATGTAGTTTTTAGGAAAACAGGCAATTTATCATGGCAAAATAAAAAAGAGAGCTTAAGTTATCCCTTCATTGGATTTGTTCAAATTCCTGAGGATATCTTAGACTCTCTTTTTTTATGCTTATTCCACTGTTTATTTTGTCAGTGCCGCTTCCAGCTGTGGAATAAATTCATCAATTTCAGCTTTACTGATAACCAACGGCGGCACAAGACGCAAAACATGTTCTCCAATACTGTTTATCAGAACTCCCTGTTTTAATAATTCAGCGGCAGCTGCCTTTGAAGAACCTGCCAGCTCGCAGCCAATCATCAATCCCATACCACGTACTTCTTTTATCATGCCTGGATGTTTTTCTCCTAGTTCCCGCAGTTGCGCACGGAAATATTCTCCCGTCTCCCGCACACCAGCAAGGAAATCATCATCCAGCAAAATACTGCAGGCAGCAAACCCTGCGGCAGTGGCAATCGGTGTGCCCCCAAAAGTAGACGCATGATCCCCTGGCTGGAAACAATCCGCTACTTCTGTTTTTGCTACAATAGCGCCCATCGGTACTCCGTTGGCAATCGCCTTCGCCAAAGAAACAATATCCGGCTCTAAACCAAAGTTTTGAAAGCAAAATGACTTGCCGGTACGTCCCAGACCTGTCTGCACTTCATCTAGAATAAGTAAAATTCCATGCTTGCGGCAAATTGCCTGTACTCCTTGCATATATTCCTGTGTCGGCACATGAATGCCACTTTCTCCCTGAATCGGTTCCAACATCACTGCGCAGGTTTCCGGACGAATTGCCTGCTCTAATGCGTCCAAATCCCCTAAAGGAACCGCCGAAAAACCTTCCGGTAGCGGCATAAAAGGTTTTTGATATTTTTCCTGCGCAGTAGCAGCCAATGAGCCCAATGTACGGCCATGAAAGGAATTTTTCAGCGTAATAATGTGATATTTTTCGCCCTTTCCCCACTTACGAGCCAACTTAATCGCCGCTTCATTGGCTTCAGCACCGCTGTTGCAGAAGAATGCTTTTCCCAACCCACTTTTTTCTACCAATAATTTAGCTAGCTTTACCTGATTCTCAATCCAATATAAATTGGAGCAATGCAACAGCTTTTCGCTCTGTTCCTGAATTGCTCTCACAACTGCCGGATGAGCATGGCCCAAAGAATTTACTGCAATTCCAGCCACTAAATCCAAATAACGCTTCCCATCCAAATCCCAGACATAACAGCCTTCGCCTCTGTCAATCACAATCGGTAGCCGTCCATAGGTATTCATCACATATTTCTGTCCATCTGCAATCACTTGCTCTGTTGTCTGGCTCATTTTATCTCGGCTCCTTTTACTACCATAGTACCAATCCCCTCATCAGTAAACAGCTCCAAGAGCATACTGTGCTCCAAGCATCCATCTACAATGTGTACGCTGTTTACCCCGCCGCGAATAGCCTCTATGCAGCAGTCCACTTTAGGAATCATTCCGCCACGAATGACACCTTTTTTCTTATAATCTTCTGCTTTTTCAAAATCCAAAACAGAAATCACATTGTCATTGTCATCCTGTACTCCATTAATATCCGTGAGCAGGAACATTTTATCTGCTTTCAGACTAGCTGCAATACTGCCAGCAGCAGAATCAGCATTGATGTTATAAACTTGCCCCATTTCATCGCAGCCAATAGGAGAAATTACCGGAATATAATCATGAGCAATCGCCTGATTAATCAGTTCCGCATCAATACCGCTTACTTCTCCCACAAACCCTAAATCTATTTCCTCTCCATCTACAACCATTTCTTTTTTATGCGCTGTAATTGTACCGCCATCCACACCACTGATGCCCATGGCTTTGCCACCTAGTTTTTGAATCATGGCTACGATTTCCTGATTGATGCGTCCCACCAGAACCATCTGCGCAACTTCCATGGTATCCTTGTCTGTCACACGCAGACCGTTGACAAACTCAGGCTCACCACCATTTTTTTCAACCCAATAATTGATTGCAGGACCACCACCATGCACAATCACTGGGTTGATTCCTACAAATTTCATCAGCACAATATCAGAAATTACTTTTTCTTTCATAATTTCATTGTGCATAGCATGACCGCCATATTTGATTACCACCGTTTTTCCAGAGAATTTTTTAATATATGGCAGTGCTTCCACCAATACCTGCGCTGTTTTCATTGCCTTTTCCAAAAGATCAACCCCTAAATTTATATATTTTTAATAATGATACAATTTTTCATCTGATAGTTTATCTGCGGTGCCGATAACAGCTCTCTGTCACCCGTTGTCACAAAATCCGTACTGCAGCCTCAGCTTCTGTAATCAGCATTAATTTTTACATAATCATATGTCAGATCACAGCCCCATGCAGTGGCCTCGGCCTCACCCATATTGAACTTCACTAAAATTTTTACCTTTTTTTGTTTTAGGGTTTCTGTTGCCTTTGCTTCGTCAAATTCCAATCCCATACCATTTTGTGCTACCTGTACATCACCGATAAAAATGTTTACTTTGTCAGGATCAAACTGCGCGCCCGAATATCCCGCCGCGCAAGCAATCCGTCCCCAGTTGGCATCATTCCCGTAAATGGCCGTTTTTACCAAACTGGAAGCAATAATGGCCTTAGCCGCCAAGCGCGCATCCTCTCTGCTCACTGCACCTGTTACAGTACATTCCACCAATTTGGTTGCGCCTTCACCGTCTCCAGCAATTTTTTGTGCCATCGCGATACAGATTTCCCGCAGCGCCTGTTTGAACGCGGGGAAATCCGGACTGGATTCGGTGAGCAGTTCATTGCCCGCCTGTCCATTTGCCAAAATCACAACCATATCGTTTGTGCTGGTATCCCCATCTACAGAAACCATGTTGAAGCTATCGTCAATATTTGTTTTGAACGCTGCCTGCAGAGCTTTGTTGTCAATATTTACATCTGTAGTAATGAAGCCTAACATAGTAGCCATATTGGGATGAATCATTCCAGAACCCTTAGCCATCGCACCAATCGTTACTACTTTGCCGTCAATGCGCAACTGCACCGCCATTTCTTTACAGACGGTATCCGTTGTCATAATCGCCTTTGCCGCATCATGACCGCCATCGGCATACAGTGCCTTGCTCACTTTTTCCACACCGGCCTTTAACTTTTCCATCGGCAACGGCATTCCAATCACACCAGTAGAAGCTACTACCACATCATCTTTGGCAATGCTCAGCGCTTCCGCGGTCCAGTCAGCCATCTGTCGTGCCTGCTCCATGCCCTTCGTTCCCATTCCGGCATTGGCAATACCGCTGTTCACCACAATGGCCTGTGCAATTCCATTGGCGATATTCTGCTCTGTCACCTGTAAAGGCGCTGCCTTAAACTTATTCAACGTATATACTGCCGCCGCCTGCGCCGGAACCTTTGAATAAACGATCGTCAAATCACTACGCCCAATATATTTAATTTCTGCGGCTACAGCTGCGGCAGTAAATCCCCGCGGACTGGTCACAGAACCGTTTTCCAATATATTCATTCTATTCTCTCCTTTTATGACATCACGGATACATCACACCATAACGCAAACCCATGCCTTCATCTAAGCCCATTAATAAATTCATATTCTGAATTGCCTGACCGCAGGCCCCTTTTACCAGGTTATCAATGCAGGATACTACCACGATTCGTTTGGTGCGTGCATCCCAAATAGGTACCACATCGCAATAGTTGGAGCCTTGTACCAGTTTCGTGCAAGGCATATCGTCTTTGCTGCGCACACGCACAAATTCTTCTTTATCATACATCTCATGATAAGCCGCTTCCAATAATTCCTGTGTCAAATCAGCTTTCGCAGCCTGCATGGTGATGGTAGACAAAATTCCTCTGTTTAACGGTACCAGATGAGGATTAAAGCTAATAAGCAGAGGCTGTCCTGCCAAAGCGCTCAGTTCCTGCTCAATCTCCGGCGTATGACGATGAGCCGCTACCTTATATGCGGACAGATTATCATTGCAGTCAGGAAAATGAGTATTCTGTGTTAAGCTTTTTCCCGAGCCAGTCACACCGGATTTGCTGTCACAAACAATCGTGTCCAGTTTCACCCAGCCTTTTTTCAAAAGCGGCGCCAATCCTAAAATAATACTGGTAGGATAGCAACCGGGGTTGGCTATCAATTGCTGCCCTTTAATTTTCTCCCGATAAAGTTCCGGCAAACCATATACCGTATCCGGCAATACTTCCGGCCAAGCATGTTCCGCACCGTACCATGTCTGATAGGTTTCATAATCGCGCAGACGGAAATCCGCCCCTAAATCAATCACCTTTTTGCCCATAGCAACTAGTTCTTTTGCCATAGAGGAAGAAGCACCGTGAGGCAATGCCAAAAATACAACATCACATTGTGCATAATTTTCCGCTTTGATCTCACATTCCACTAATTTCATATATTCAAACAACTGTCGATGTACCGCAGATACCGGATTTCCCACATTGCTGCGGGATGACGCCACCACAATCTCAACTTCCGGATGGTTAAGCAATAAACGGATTAATTCCCCGCCTGTATAACCGGTCACACCGACAATCCCAACTTTTACAGTCATCTTCTTTCCCTCCTTGGAAAATATAAAAATAAGTATACATCTTTCTGTATAATCATGCAAGAAGATTTCTCCATCTTTTTGAAAGAATTTACATTATTTATAGGTTCTCTTCCTTCCCAGAACATTCCGCATTTTTTCTTTCTGTCATATATGTAAGAATGTCCCTTGCATCTAAGCCAGTTTCGCAGTATTATTTTATAATACTAAGAAGAAAATTACAATGGGTATCCGTAAATAAGACCAACAGGAGGAATTTTTTATGAATGCAGAAATTTTATGCATTGGCACAGAATTACTTTTAGGCAATGTCGTCAACACAAACGCCACATATCTTTCTCAGCAATTGGCGCGGCTGGGCATTTCAGTATACCACCACAGTGTCGTCGGAGACAACGCCCAGCGTTTGGAAGACGCATTGCGTATCGCCTTTCAGCGTGCTGACCTGGTAATCACTACTGGAGGTTTGGGGCCTACGTATGACGACTTATCCAAAGAAACCATCGCCAACTATTTTCACCGTCCTTTAGTACTCCACCAACCGTCCTTAGACAATCTCCACGCATTTTATGCCAGCAGAGCACGTAAAATCACACCTAACAATGAAAAACAGGCCTATCAGCCTGAAGGCGCTATAGTTTTTACCAATCACAGCGGCACTGCGCCGGGAGCTGCCATCGAGGACAACGGCAAAGTAGCCATCATGCTACCTGGTCCACCCAGAGAAGTAAAATTGATGTTTGAGCGAGAAGTACTGCCTTACCTGCAAAAATTTTCAAATCACATCATTGTTTCCCGCGATCTACAATTATTTGGCATCGGAGAATCTCAGGTAGAGACTCTTCTAAAAGAACTCATGATGCAAAGCACCAATCCTACATTAGCTCCCTACGCCAAGGAAGGCGAGGTGAATCTGCGCATTACAGCCTCTGCAGCCTCTGCCGAAGAAGGTTATGCTATGATGGAGCCATTGATGGAGCCAATCAATCAAGTAGTAGGAAAGTATATTTACGGCATCGACGTGCCTGATTTACAAACTGCCTTAGTGACCTATCTTTTAGAGCACCACATCACCGTTTCGGCGGCGGAAAGCTGTACCGGCGGGCTGGTATCCAAGTCCATCACTGATATTGCCGGATGCTCAGACATTTATCCCGGTGGCGTATGCTCCTACTCCAACGAAATGAAAATGAAATGGCTGAACGTACAAACCTCTACATTAGAAACTCACGGCGCAGTATCAGAAGAAACTGCACTGGAAATGGCTCAGGGAATCCGCTTTGCCACTGGCTCCGATTTAGCCGTCAGCACTACCGGTATTGCCGGTCCTGGCGGCGGCAGCGCAGAAAAACCGGTAGGCTTAGTATATGTCGCAGTTGTCGGCGAAAACTATCAGCATGTAGAAAAGCTCAACATTTCTTACGGAGAACAGACTACCCGCGCCATGATTCGGCAGCGTGCTGCCAAAAATGCGTTGTACCAATTGTTGCAAGCCGCTAAAGTAATTTCTCAAACAGATTAATCATTCTGCTTCATGCGCGGCGTTTCTCACTTCCGCTTTCAGAAGAGAAGAAACGCCGCTTTTTATATTCCATATTGCGTATTCAAGATGCAAAGGTAAGCATATTTTTCGCGCACCCTCGCGTCGGTGTTTTTCCCATTACCGCATCATTGAAAATGGCAGTTCACTGAATCATTAAAAAACTTACATAATATAAGTCAAATTTTGGGGAATTCATACAGGCAGAAAAATAATCAAAATTCATCCAATATAATTTCTCCCCCCGTTTCCCATGCGTTTGCATTTTTCATGTAGACACATTTTTTATTTTGCAGAAGCTTTTTTCATCAAAAATACATGACTTTCCCCTTTTTACACATACTACATATCAAAAAGGAGGAATTTCCATGAAATATTTCATCTTCCGCAAAAGCCACTGTAAATTGATTTCCATAGTACTTTGCGCGGCTCTTGTAGCAATTATCCCCACGCCACAGCAAGAGCAGGCCCATGCCGCCAGTGGCACTTATGGGAAAAACGATGTAATGGTTCTGGCAAAAATGATTCACGGGGAAGCGCGAGGCGAATCTTATGTAGGCAAGGTCGCCGTGGGTGCTGTAATTCTCAATCGGGTAAAAGATAAAAAATTCCCTGACAACGTATACAGTGTATGTTTCCAACCCGGTGCCTTTGATGCCGTGGCAGACGGTCAGTATTATCTGGAGCCAAATCAGTCCTCCATCAATGCCGCCAAAGCCGCTATAAACGGTTGGGACCCCACCTATGGCGCGCTATATTACTGGAACCCTGCCACTGCCACTAGTAAATGGATTTGGTCCCGCAAAATTATCACGCAAATCGGCAAACATGTATTTGGAGTGTGACCTATGAAACGAGAAAATCATCTATTATTAGCGATTATTAGTTTGCTGATTTTGCTCCTTTTAGGTACATTCTGGTGGGGTAACCGCAAAATTGAACAGTTAGAATCCCAACAGCAAGCCATTGCCTATCAGGCCGAAGGACAATACCAACGCAGCTTTGGAGGACTTTCGGATTCAGTCAGCGCCATGAACGAACAGCTAGCGCAGCTTTTGGTTACTACCAGTCAAGAGCAACTGTTGCTGGGGCTTTCCAGCTTGTGGCGGGAGGTATACAACGCAATCAATCATCTAAGCGGATTGCCTGTCGCTATGAATGAGTTGGAAAGCACAGATTTGCTTTTAAACGACGTTGCCGAATACAGCTACTATTTATTGCGCAAAAACGTGCTGCAACAAAAGCCATTGTCCCAACAAGACTGGGACCAGTTGGAGGAATTTTATAACCGTTCCCGCGTTGTGCAAAATGAACTGGAGCAACTCGAAAGCCGCATCTTAAATGAGAATGTTCAACTTTCACTCATTTCCCTGGAGGATGAAGAAAGCGCATTGGCCACGACCTTTCGCAGTATCGAATCCCAAGTACATGCTTTTCCTGAACTAAAATTTGAAGAGGGCGTACGCCGGATTGAACCGGAGCCTCGCGCCATTGCAGGAGAGCAAATCACACCGATTGAAGCAGTGACCTCGGCCGACACTTTCTTAGATATGCTGTTAATCAAACATGGTCCGGGCAAAGTAGAGTTTACCTCCCAAGACACCAAAATTCCTATCTATGGAGTACGCTATCAAAATGAATCAGAAGACACGATTCTTTATGTAGAGGTGAGTCAAAAAGGAGGACAAGTGCTGCAGTTCTATCAAACCAGAGAGGTGGCACAAGCTAATTATGACACAGAAGATGCCATTGCACAGGCTGAAAATCTTTTAAACGAGCTTCACTTTTCCGATATGGCCTGCGTAGATGTAATCCATGATGAAAACATCGTGGATTTAACCTTCGTACCTAAAATGAACGGTATTTATATTTACTCTGATATGGTCAAACTGCAAATCGCTTTAGATGACAATACATTACTCAATTTTGACCAAACTAGCTATGCAACTCGCCATTATCAACGCCAGCTCCCAACCCCTGTTCTCAGCAAAGAGCAAATCCTGCAAAACCGGAATCCCAATTTTCAAGTGGAAACGGTCCGGTTGGCACTCATCACAGACGAATATAGCATCAATGAAATTCTCACCTATGAAATACAAGGCACTGTTGTCAATGAAACCTTCTCTGTCTTTGTAGATGCCGCGACTGGGCAGGAAATTCGCATCGTGCGCCGTTGACCTGTCTTTCCAGAAATTATATCCATGCCGATTAAATAATTTTATGTACAAATCTCAAAATAACTCTTATATAGCAATGAAAAAAAGATTATAATGTAAGTATGAAAAAATTATTGGCGCTTTATGACCTGTCATCTTATTAATTTTCCGTTAGTGAAAATTTTTATGAAAGGGCTGTCGCACTAAACATTTACCGTCTGTAAACGGCGTTCCTGCGGCAGCTCTTTTTGTCTCTTTTTCTATTGCGCCAAACATTTGTTGCAAAGGAGGGAGCACTGTGTTTCAAATTGGTGATTATATCATTTATCGCAACACCGGTGTGTGCCAGGTAGTACAAATCGGCATTCCGGAAAATTTTTCTATATTAGATTCGGACGTACAATATTATTTCCTAGAGCCATTGCACGGCTCCGGTATTATTTACATTCCTGTAAATTCCACTGTATTCATGCGGCCTGTCATCAGCAAAGAGCAGGCAATGGAGCTGATTGCCTCCATTCCCACCATTCCAGAACAGCCTGACTACAGCAAAGACCAGAAGGCATTACATGAACATTACAAAACCTTATTGCAAAGTCATGATTGTACAGCATTGATTCAATTAATTAAAAATATTCACAAAAAAAGCGCTGTACTGACCGCCAAAGGAAAAAATGCAGGTAAAACCGATCTGCAATATAAAAAGCAGGCCGAAACTCTGCTGCATGAAGAACTCTCCATCGCACTGGGGATTCCTGTAGAAGAAGTACCCGCTTATATTCGCAGCCAAATCGAAAATACCTCACTGGCATAGACATCACGCCGATCGTCGGGCTCAATTATCACAACTATAATTGTCCCTCCTGATCGGTTTGTTTTGTTTGCAAATATGCAATATATTTTTCTCCCCACTGCTGTAAACTACCCAATACCGGCATAAATTGCAGTCCAATTTCGCTCAGACTGTATTCTACCTTAGGTGGAACCTGCAAATATTCTTTACGTATTACCAAGCCATTTTGCTCCATCTGCTTCAGCTGTTTGCTCAGTGTCGCGTGGGTCATCTCCGGCATTCTACGCAACAATTGATTAAAACGCACCGGCCCGTCACTGAGATAATGCATAATCAGAATACACCATTTTCCCTGCAGCACTTTCTGCGCTGTAAAATAAGGACATCTTCCAAACAAATCTTCACTCATTATACTTCCTCCCGCTACCATATAATCCTACATGGCTCTGTTTCCTACTATCATACCACTGTAATATCTTGAGGTAATTTGATTAATTTTTCTTTATATTTCTTTTTGCAAAAATTCTTACAAAAAACTGCCGGTGAACAATCTCCTGCTCACCGACAGTGCTATCTGTTATACCATATCACACATTATATGGAAACGCTTGTTTAGATTCCCTCTACACAAAAACTCAATGCCTTGGATTTATTTACTTTTTTGCGAATCCGTTGCACTGCATTGTCCACTGACTTATTTTCCAACTGTAACGCCAATGTAATTTCATTATAGCTCATACCCATCATACGCATGATCAGTACATTCAGTTCCATTTTAGATAATAGTGCTGTGATCTTTTGCATAATCTCCGCATACGTTTCCCGTTCTACCACAGTATTCTCCGGCGATACAATTTCACCGCTGGCATCCCGTTCAATCAAATACGCAGCTTTTCCTTCTATTTGTTCATCATTTTCATTGTAGTTGGACATAGACACCGCCTCGTTCAACACCATATGTTTCTTGCGGTTAGAACGTTTCACACAGGAGTCCAACTCCCGTTTGATGCACAAATAAGCAAAATTCTTAAATTGTTTTCCGCTCTCCAGTTTATAGCTTTTTACACTCTGCATAAAACCAATCATCGCTTCCTGCATCAAGTCGTCCCGTTCGCCATCTTTCAAATAGTACTTATCACAAATATAACTCATCAATCCCTGATATCGCTTCAACAAATACTCCATAGCTGCTTCATTGCCCTGCTGCGCTGCCTCAATAATCTCTTGTTCCGGCTTATCTGCAAATTCCATGCAACTTCCTCCTAATCGGTTTCCTGAAATAGTTCTGTAGACAAATAACGTTCTCCTGTATCCGGCAATATCACCACAATGCACTTTCCGCTGTTTTCCGTACGAGCAGCAACCTGTTCCGCAGCCTTCATTGCAGCACCGGCGGAAATGCCCACCAAAACGCCCTGTGTCTTTGCCAGCATGCGGGATTCTGCCATCGCTTCATCCCCATCAATCATCAATACCTCATCTAGTAAACTCAAATCTAAAATGGACGGGATAAATCCAGCGCCAATCCCCTGAATTTTGTGTGCACCCTTTGGATGCCCATTAATCACTGCAGATTGCAACGGCTCCACGCCAATTATTTTTATATCCTGGTTGTATTCCTTCAAACCTTTGGCAATCCCAGTAATCGTGCCGCCAGTACCGATGGTAGCAACTACGATATCCACTTTGCCTTCTGTATCTGCATAGATCTCTTGAGCTGTCGAAACATAATGTGCCATAGGATTTGCCGGATTGTCAAACTGGCCACACATATAGCTGCCCGGAATTTCCTTGAGCAGGGCTTCCGCTTTGGCGATAGCACCTGCCATCCCATCAGCCGCCGGCGTCAGCACAATCTCTGCTCCGTAAGCCCGCAACAGACTTTGCCGCTCCTGACTCATATTCTCTGGCATGGTCAAAATCATTTTATATCCTTTTACTGCTGCCATTAGTGCCAATCCTACACCAGTATTGCCACTGGTAGGCTCTACAATCGTAGCACCCGGCTGTATCTTTCCCTTTTCCTCTGCATCCTGCAGCATATACGCACCCACTCTGTCTTTGATGCTGCCGCCCGGATTAAAAAACTCTACTTTTGCCAGAATATCTGCCTTTATCTCTGGGTTTTTCAAATGCATCCGCACCAACGGCGTGCGCCCAATTAATTCTCCGATATTTTCATAAATCATCTTTTGTCACCTTCAAAATAGAATTTCCATATTTTCTATAGTATTCACCCAATAATTCAAATCATACTGCCAATAACTAATCTTTTCTGTTGTTCTATTATAAGTGTACGCGATTCAACCTGAGAATGCAAGGGCTCCTCCTCTTTTTTTACTATTTCCCGAAGATTATTCAAAATTCAACCTATTTTTTGCACTTTTCTTGACACTTTCCACAAAATTCAGAAAAAATTTGGCTACATTTCTGTGAAAAGCAAAATTGAGATAGTAGAGTGGAAAAGCCCTCTTTATGAGCGTTCTCACTCTGCTATCTCAATACGCCAGTCTAATATTTACATTTTTCATTAAATACTTTTGTTAATACGAAAGCTAAAAAATTTTATTTGCTGTTTTCACCGCATCGCTGCAGCGCATACACATCTATGCGCCTGTTTTCCACAGAAGGATTCCGCCGTCTTACATCAGCCAGATACTCTAAATCAATCTCCGCCAGAATGACACCCGGCTTGTCAGATGCACGTGCAATCACAGTTCCCCATGGGTCCACAATCATGCTGTTGCCATAAGCCAAAAAGTTTTCCTTTTGTCCCACCTGATTGGGCGCTACAATATAACAACCATTTTCAATGGCCCTCGTCCGCAAAATGGCTTCCCAATGATCCTTTCCGGTAGGCATCGTAAAATTGGCAGGCAAAAAAATAATTTCCACACCCTCCAGCCGCATCAGCCGAAACAATTCAGGGAAACGCATATCATAGCAAATGGCAAACCCCAAATGTCCCAGTTCCGTTTTCACAGTGACAATTTCATGTCCCGGCTCTTTTCTGGCAGATTCCCGCACGCTGCTGCCATCAGGCAAGGTCATATCAAAATTATGCAGCTTGCTGTAACGCGCCACGATTTCCCCTTGTGGATTGATGAGTACAGTCGTGTTATACGTACGTGTACCCTCTGGATTCACCTCACTGATACTGCCTCCGTGAATCCAAATATGATGCATTCTGGCCTTTTCTGCCAGCAATGCTGTGGTGGGACCGGGAATGGTCTCCGCATATTGGGGTTCCTCGCTGAGAATATTTACAACCTCTGGGAAAGCTACCAACTGCGCTCCCTTTGCCGCCGCCTCATCAATAAAAGCATCCATCTGCTGCCAATTGGCCGTTTTATCATTTTGTGTGTCCATCTGCACCGCTGCAACCATAATTTTTTTCATCCCAATGCCCCCTATTCTGTCCAATGCATCGCTTTACTTACCGCCTTTTGCCACCCGCGGCAATTTTCCTCTCGTACCGCCTGCTCCATCTGCGGTGCAAATTGCTGCTGAGCATGCCACCGCTGCGCAATCTCTTCCTTACTGCTCCAATAGTTAACTGCCAGCCCAGCCAGATACGCAACACCCAACGCTGTGGTTTCCGTAATGGCCGGCCGTTTCACTACACAATTTATAATATTCGCCTGGAACTGCATTAAAAAATCGTTGCGGCACGCACCGCCGTCCACTTTCAGTTCTGTTACTGTCTGACCAGCATCCTCTGCCATCGCCTGCAGCACGTCATTGGTCTGATAAGCAATGGCCTCCAACGCTGCCCGCACAATATGGCTGCGCCCTGTGCCCCGCGTCAAGCCAAAAATACTGCCTCTGGCATACATATCCCAATAAGGCGCGCCCAATCCTACAAAGGCCGGTACCAAATAAACGCCGCCATTATCTTCCAGAGATGCCGCATAGGTTTCACTTTCCGCCGCCGTTTCCAGTATCCGCAATTCATCCCGCAGCCACTGAATCACTGCGCCGCCTACAAAAATGGAGCCTTCCAGCGCATACTCCACCTCGTCATTCATCGTGGCGGCAACCGTTGTGATGAGTCCATTTTTGCTGGAAATAAATTCTCTACCGACATTCATCAGCAAAAAACAACCTGTGCCGTAAGTATTCTTTGCCGACCCTTTGGTAAAGCAAGCCTGACCAAACAGCGCCGCCTGTTGATCACCAGCAATCCCCGCTATGGGTACCTGAACGCCCTCGCTTTGAACATAACCGTAAATCTCTGAGGAATTGCGCACTTCTGGCAGCATACATTTGGGAATCTGCAAGCGCTCCAGCAATTTGTCATCCCATTTTAGTTCTCTGATATTATATAGCATCGTGCGGGAAGCATTGGTGTAATCCGTCACATGCACAGCGCCCCCTGTCAGCTTCCACACCAGCCAACTGTCAACTGTACCAAATAAAAGCTCGCCTTTTTGCGCCCGCTCTCTGGCGCCCGGCACATGGTCCAGAATCCAACTGATTTTCGTCGCCGAAAAATAAGCGTCAATTACTAGCCCTGTAGTCTCCCGGATATAATCGCTCCATCCTTCCGCCTTCAGCTCATCACACAGCGCCGCAGTCCGTCGGCACTGCCACACAAGCGCATTATAGATAGGTCTGCCTGTCTCCTTTTCCCATACAATGGTTGTTTCCCGCTGATTGGCAATCCCAATCGCCGCCACATCCGCCATCGTAATATCCGCTTTAGCCAGAGCCTCCTGCAGCACGCCGTACTGTGTCGCCCAAATTTCCATCGGATCATGCTCCACCCACCCCGGCTGCGGATAAAACTGTTGAAACTCCTTTTGTCCCACAGCCACGATTCTTTGCTCATGATCAAATACAATGGCACGGGAACTGGTGGTACCCTGATCCAATGCAACAATATATTTCATAAACATTCTCCCCTTCTTTTCATGTATTTCTATTATACGGGAAAAACCATCCGCAGTATACCCTTATTTTCTATCTCTTGAGCCACCAAATCAGAATGTAGACAGCACTTAAAAAGTTTGACGGAGAATAATTTTATCAGTTTGAAACTTGATTATATTAATCGTTTGAACCAAGCAGAGAAGCTTCTTTAGCGCAAGGAAACACAATAAGAGCAGGAACACAAGGCATGTTGCAAAACCGCATATTCTAATCCTGGAAAAAGATAAGAAATCCTTTCAATGGCAACACAAAAAGCCCAGTAGCTACACTACTGGGCCTTCCATCTTGCAATATTTCGGCTTATTCGGCAACAGGATATACACTCACCTGTTTTTTGTCTCTGCCTTTTCTTTCAAATTTTACGATACCGTCCACTTTTGCGAATAAAGTATCATCGCCGCCAATGCCTACATTGTTACCCGGATGAATTTTGGTACCTCTCTGTCTGTACAGGATATTACCTGCCAACACAAACTGTCCATCTGCTCTTTTTGCACCCAGACGTTTGGATTCGGAGTCACGACCGTTCTTGGTAGAACCTACCCCTTTTTTAGATGCAAATAACTGAAGATCTAATTTCATCATTTCAATGCACCTCCCTTAATTCGTACATTTTGTATAGAAATATATTTGGGATACGTTTCCTGGAGATTTTGCAGCCCTGTAACCAGTGTCCGCAGAATAATCTGCGCCATCTGCTGTTGTTCCTGAGTTAAGCTCTCAGGCAGCTGATAAGACAAATAGCCGTCCTCACTCTGCACAGAACCCTCTACGCCTAATTGCTGCTCCAAACTATTGACCACCGTAATGGACAAAAAGGAAGCTGCCGCGCAGACAATATCCTGACCGCTGGGCGCATACCCGGCATGTCCCGATATCTGAAATCCCTCTATCTTTTTTCCCGATTTGACTATTTTTGCTCGAATCATAAGCTTACGCTTCGATTTTTACAACAGTTGCTTTTGTGAAAGGCTGACGATGGCCTTTCTTTCTGCGGGAATTTTTCTTCGCTTTGTATTTGTATACAACGATTTTTGGAGCTTTGCCGTTTTCCTCAACCTTCAGCTCTACTTTTGCGCCAGCCACATAAGGAGCGCCAACAGTCAGCTGACCGTCTTTGTTTACCATCAATACTTTGTCAATCACAGCAGTTTCGCCCACTTCAGCGTGCAACAGTTCTACTGTAATCACATCGCCTTCCTGAACCTTGTATTGTTTCCCACCTGTTTCAATAATTGCGTACATTCTCTGCACCTCCTTCAAAATACTCGCCTGCACTTAGGTAACGCCGTCTTGATCCTGCGTTTTCAAACCCAGCCCGCGCGGTTTCGGCACACAGTGCCTACAAAATAGAATTATACAATTCTTTCTCCCCGAAGTCAACGAAAATCGCAGAAAAATCTATGAATTTTTTCACAAGCCACTACCGTGCACGTTGGCTGTCTGTTTTACAAATAAAAAAGCGGTATGAGCAACTCATACCGCGAATTTCCTTGGCTGGGGTACTAGGATTCGAACCTAGGGATAACGGAGTCAGAGTCCGTTGCCTTACCGCTTGGCGATACCCCAACGAAAATCACAAGTCATATTATAACACAGATTTTTCGTTTTGCAAGGTTTTTTTCATATTTTTTCAAAAAAATTTTCAAAAATTTTTCTTTTTCACAAACACACCCTGATACAACGCCCTTTTTTCTCTCCTAGCGTTTTCTCCGAAAAGGTTTTGTATAGTTGCCAATGGCCACTTGCGGCAGTTCCTCCTCTAAAATTTCCAAAAAGGCCGGTACACCCAAGGGCTCCCCCTGCAGCAATGCAAAAATAGGCTTCATCGTTTCGGGGTCAATATTCAAATTGCGCACCTGAATCGCTTTTACCCCGCAATCCTGCACCA
>DKVF01000013.1:860-4042 GCA_002491065.1 Peptococcaceae bacterium UBA7185 | reverse complement strand
GATTGCTTCTGCAATCAATTCTGCCTGCATGCTGGGGTATCCCTCGCAGCCCTGACCGAAGCTGATAATACCGTCTTCCGCCTCCTGCAGATGATGCACCGCCAGCTCCACGACCTCCTGCACCGTGGGCACAAACGTCAATCTGCTCTGCGGCGACGGACAACACNNGTAAGTATACACACCATGGTCGGCAGCATAGCGCAGCGACTGCCGCACATTGTCCAGCGTATAATTTGTAGGCCGGTAATACGCATTGTACACCGCATCGGTGCCGCTGTTCAGACTAACCCGCAACGAATCAATTCCAGCATCCACAATTTTTTTAATTCCCTCTGTATTGCCCGCATTGGTATTCATATTGATGGTGCCATTACCGGTTTGGCGGCGAATTTCTGTGATTGCTTCTGCAATCAGCTCTGCCTGCATGCTGGGATCTCCTTCGCAGCCCTGACCGAAGCTGATAATCCCGTCCTCCGCATCCTGCAAATGATGCACCGCCAATTCCACGACCTCCTGCACCGTTGGCACAAACGTCAACCTGCTCTGCGGCGACGGACAACACTCACTGGACTGCAGCGAGATACATCCCAGACAACGGGCATTGCATACCGGCGACACCGGAATGCCCCCTTCCCAACGATGATAAAAAATATTCTGCGCCGTAAAGCATCCATACTCCAGCGCACAGTGCCCCAGTTGTTTGAGCAGTCTATTTTCAGGGAACTTATTCTGTAATCCTTCCACCAGTTCCGCCAGTTCATCGGTATTAAAATAGCGGGGATTCCATTTATAATCCTCATCCGTGGGCACTGCGGCCACATATAGTTCTCCATCCTGGGCAAACACTGCCGAATATCCAAACAGCGGCAGACTGTCCGCCCCTTCCTGATTCATAAAAGCAGGCAGTAACGTGCGGGTATAGCCCTGCGGCAGCAGCGCGCCCATCACCCAGCCCTCGCCGGGATACAGCACAAACTGGTCCTCATCATTAATCACAACCGGCTCCCGATTGGGAATCATTGTCAAGCTGGCGCCCTCCGGCAGCGGAATCACCTCTTCTTCGCCGGGTTCTACAAAATTAGCTCCCAGCAACCCCAGACCAAAATAATCCTCATCAATATAGCCGTCTCCGTCCTCATCAGCATACACAAAATGGAACATCAGTGCTCCCCCCTCTATCTCATCATTCTATCCAATTCTGTTACAATAAATCAAACTACATCCAGATACATTTTTCTACAAACCCTGTCGGGTTTGTAACTTCTCATTAGAAGTTTCTTTTATTTTACAGGATATGTTTTCTATTTGCAATAGGAGGCCTCACCTGCGGTGGGCAGATTGTTTTTGTTTGCTACCCATCGATTTTTTGCTATCCTTTGCCCTATTCCTCCGCGGCTCTGGACATTTCCTCGGTTGTCCGCTTTTGTCAAACTGCGTTTGCCGCAGCTAGGACACCCATCGTCAATATCCATCCCAAGTCGGAATTTTGGCAAAGGTAGCGGGAGAAGGAAAACCATAGAGCGGCAGCAAGTGCCCTGAAATAACATTTTGTTGAAAGTCGCTATAGCCTAAGCGGAGGATTTTTTGTATCTGGCTAGGCGGCTTTGGATTTTTTGAGCGACGCGTACTAATGGTACGCAAGGCGAGGAAAATCCAAAACAACGACGCCAGATGCGAAAAAGACCAGCGTAGCCGGATTCAGCAGAATTGGCAATGCAGACAGGTTTCCCTTCTGATTGCAATGGCAACACTGCGCAAAACAACTGTGTGCTTGGTTATTTCAGACAATAACTGGTTATCAAAAATGTTTCACGTGAAGCAATTGCAAAATTCATCGCGAAAATATAATAACGGGGCTGTAAAAAAACTGTGCCAGACGAAATTAAATATATTTTGCTCTTACTTCATTCCTCTTCAACTTCGCCAAAAGCTAGGAGCGGAAATGGTCCACATCGTTCATCTTCTATGCTTCCCTGCAGATATTCTGTCCAAACACGCACAAACAGACCAGTTTCACAGTTCTTGAGTCTCTCTCCAATTTCTCCCCTATTCCATATTGTATTTTCTGTAATTACAAATTTTATCTTTAAAGGCTCACCCTCCATTGTAAGATTATAAGACTCCATTACGAACTGCAGCCCTGCCGGTGTCTGTTCATACTCTGTAATCGTTCCAATATAAATTTCTGTCAGCATTCTCTCTGGCTGTGGCTCTGGGAAACTGAGATTAAACATCCGCCAAATAAGCCATACCAAAAATAGTACATAAAAAACTCTTGCCTTTTTCCCCATTCTGCCCACGCCCTCCTTCTATTCGTTATTGAAAGGTTTTTTCATCTTCACACGGAAATAGTGAAAACTTCACTGTTCCATCTTCATGGAGTATCATTTCATATCGCCAATGATAAACCATTCCGATTCCCCATTGATAATTTATGAATTGGACACTGTGTTCTCCCTGTAAAGGTGTGTCATAGGCAATATAATTTGACGCGATGGGATCTGTTGTCTGCTCAAGCAGTTCTCCACGGGGCGTACCCGATTCACTTGTCACAGAAAATGAGAGGATTTCCAACGTATCCGGTTGATATTGCAAACAAAAATCTGTGCGAAGTACCGTGTACTCCATCTCGCATTTTGGGGCGCGCTGTTGCTGCACAGGCTCATACACGACAAACGCAATGTTTCCCTTTACCCATCGATTCTGTTGTTCATCTAAATCATTTTGTGTACAGGCAATTCTTATTTTTGTCCGTTCATTCAAAAAAACATTTTCTTCCTGTCCTGCCATCAAGGATTCAGAAGAAACTCCATTCCCATATAGAAGCGCTCCCTGCGATGCAGAATATTCATCTGAAGTACCCTGCCTATGCGCAAGCCATTGGAAGCCTGCCCACAAGAGGACAAGTATCAGCAACCCGAAAACAACATGTTTTTTACTAATTTTCATATGATCCCACCCGTTCCCAATTCATCTGCGTTAAACTGTCGTGGATTGCATTTACAGTCCTCATCAATACAAACAGCATGAACATTTTTCGTGCCCATTCTTCTGTCTTATAATTCTATTAACATATTTCAGTGACCCGATACTTTTATTTTACTTGATTCTCCAAAAGCGCGTCAAATAGAATCTTCCGGCTTATGCAAATTATTTCACGTGAAGCAATTGCAAAATTCATC
>DKVF01000013.1:0-578 GCA_002491065.1 Peptococcaceae bacterium UBA7185 | reverse complement strand
CGTGAAGCAATTGCAAAATTCATCTCGAAAATATAATAATCCCGCCTATTCCGTTTGATAAGCAAACAAAACAGGCGGGATGCGTAGTGGGTGATAGAAGTAAATTAAAAAAAATTCCAACAACGCTAGGTAAAAAATTTGTCTTCCACAAATTAATCGTTCCAATCACATGTATGATATTTTTTTACCTCTTTTTTTATCATAAGACATATATACAATACAATAAAATTCAGGATAATAGAAAAAATCATCGTTCTGCCATAGGTCCAAAACAATAAATCTATTAAATATATCGCACCAAATAGTATTCCCATGGCTCTATAATATCGCATCACTCTTTCAAATTTGACATCCTCTATTTCCTGATTCCGTATTAAAGACCAATATCGGATACTTGCATCTGTTCCATATTCTCCAATTGCAACCACAAGCGTAAACACAAGATAAAATAAGATTGATTGATTATACAACAATAGGACGGATATTATAAAAATCGCAATTACCACAAAAACTATCATCTTAAAATACAACGATATTTTTTTACTTATTTCATTTATTTCTTCTCGATCAAACTGTCT
>DKVF01000018.1:22055-32302 GCA_002491065.1 Peptococcaceae bacterium UBA7185 | reverse complement strand
AACATTTGACGTAGAGCCTTTTTTGTTTGCGGCTCTTTTTTGAATAAAATTTTGTCACAACAAAAAAATGTGGTGAGACATTGCGTCTTGATTTCACTGTTAGACAGAACGGGGAAAAGGACTATAATAAAAGTCAATAAAACTTATATTTTTTAAGTTACTCTCGAGGCCCCAATTATAAAAAAGGAGAAGATTTGTATGATTATTGATTTTCGTGTCAGACCACCATACAAAAGTATCAAAGAAAGTTTACTTTACACAAGAAAGCCGCTGATATTTCTAAGGCTTTTGACACGCTTATTTCTCAATATGTTTTCCAACTTAATACATGACTACGAAAATGCTTAGGATGGAAATCTCCTTATGAAATTTATTTTAATATTTCGTTGCACTTGACTTGACTATTCAAAGGTTATAAAACACCGCATATCTCTTTGTCGGTTGACTCTTTTGAATTGTGGGTGGAAACGATAAAAAACAATTTGGGTGTTGGTTTTATACATGAGGTGGCCTGTCGCAAAAATACAGCGCATTATGACACTCTGCAGCAATTGGCAACAGTAAATATCAAAGAGGTTTGGGGCGGTACGTTGGGGTGTGTCAGTCGGAATGGAGATTCGGTTTTAGTGAATGCCTTTTTGGAATGTTTTCCTGATTATCGGAAAACGAACTGAGTTAATGACAGTGTACAATGGGCGATGTTGCGCAATAACAATTTTAAGTTGTGGATGAAAAAATAAGGACAAAGAGGAACTGATTGTGTGGGCAAAGATCTTGAGTATAATTTAGTATATAAGCTACATTTATATATGAAACTCAAGAAAGGAAGTATGCACATGTTAAGAAGCAAGGGATTGACAGACAAGCTGATTGTGTTAGGGATTGACGGTATGGATCCGCGATTCTCCAAAGCGATGGTGGATGAGGGGAAAATGCCTAATTTGAAAAAATTAATTGAAAAGGGTTCTGCCCGGAAGGATCTTGTACTGCTGGGCGGGATGCCTACTATTACTCCGCCTATGTGGGCCACATTGGCCACCGGCGCTTATCCGATGACCCACGGAATTATTGACTATGCGATTCCGATTCCAGGAGAACCGGATATGCGTATGGAAGCTTTCTTATCTCCGTTTTGTAAAGCAGAACAGCTGTGGAATGTAACAGCAGCGGCCGGTAAAAAGACCTTGGTATTCCACTGGCCAGGTGGTGCATGGCCACCAAGCAGTGACAGCGAAAACTTGTACGTTGTGGATGGGACTTCCCCCGGTGCTATGGGGAATACTACACATAAACGGGACGATGAGAGAGTGATTATCGCTACTACGAAAACAAAAGCAGGCGGTTGCATTCCCTATGGTTCGACAGATGGCAGTCATATAGATTGTGACATTTCGGAAGTTGCTATGCCCAAATTATATTTTGCAAAAGGGGATGCGAAAGACCCACGTTTGGAAGAATATTATCAAAAATTCTTGGATATGGGAAATGTGTTCCAGGATTATGTCCCAGGAAAATCTTCTGTTCGTAATGGCGTATTTTGGGAAGATAACAATATGTTCCACTTAGCAGATTGGCCGACTATGTTATCCATGTCGCCCATCAGTGAACCGGAAGGCTGGGCAAATGCGCCGGCTGATGCCAAGGAATTTACAATCTACTATGGCTGGGGAAAAACAACCCGTCCAGCATTGATTTTGAAAAATGGCGCTGTATATAATCAAGTTGCAATCTATGCTTCGAAGGATGCAGAAGAACCATTGTGTGTATTGGAGCATGATGTATATACGCCAAACTGTCCCGATACGGTTCACTGGAAGGACGGCAGTATTTGCAATGTCGTTCGGAATATGCGTGTGCTGGAAATTGCGGAGGATGGCACTTATGTACGTATGTGGGCCAGCAATGCCAGCGACAGTGACAACAGTGACTGCTGGTATCCTCGCTGGGTATTTGATAAAGTAAAAGCGGCCTGCGGTCCTCCATCGGCGTCTTCTATGGTAGCTTGTCAGGATACAGATCTGATTTTGAAATGTTCTCAGGAGCAGTGGAATCAGTGCGCGCAGTGGCAGGCTGATGCAATGCAGTATATGATGGATAATGAAGGCGTAGAGGTTGTATTCAGCCATTTCCATGGCCCAGATTTGTCTGGACATTCTTATATGAAATATTTGAAGAATCGGGATACTTCTAAATATAGTGAAGAAGTGGTACGTTCCTGGCATGAAAATACCTACAAATGGACTGATGATTATATTGGTCGTTTTCTGCCATATATGGACAAAGGCTGGACAATTTTGTTGGTGTCTGACCATGCATTGATTTGTCCGGAAGCAGAGCCAAATGAAATCTGCGATAACAGCGGTGTGAATATCGGTGTGATGAAAGAACTGGGCTTTACAGTGCTGAAAAAAGATGAGAACGGCAATGAGCTGCATGAAATCGACTGGGAGAAGACAGTTGCCGTACAGAGTGCGACAAATACCATTCATCTGAATTTGAAAGGCCGCGACCGGTATGGAATTGTAGATCCCGCTGATAAATATGAAGTGGAAGAGCAGATTATCACGGCGCTGTACGGATATCGGGATAAGAAAACCGGGAAACGTATCGTGTCCCTGGCTCTGCACAACAAAGATGCAGTTTTGTTAGGTATGGGTGGAGAATATGCAGGTGATATCATGATGATGATTCACGAAAACTACAATTTTGACCATGGCGAATCTTTATCTACAGCTTGCGGTCATAATGATACTTCTGTATCTCCGATTTTCGTGGCAGCAGGTCCTGGAGTAAAGGATGGCTATGAAATCAAACAGTATGTGCGGGAAGTAGACGTTGCGCCTACCGCAGCGGTGCTTTTGGGTGTAGATATTCCTGAAAATTGTGAAGGCGCGCCAGCATATCAGATTTTGACAGAAAAAATGTAAAAATTCATCTTTGCGGGGAAGGCATATTCTTTATGTGTCGGGAAGACCGCTGCAGGTCAAGATTTTCTTGGCCTGCGGCGGTCTTTTGTATTTTATAGGTAAATTGTTTTCTGTTTATGGTATAATGAAAAGAAAAAAGAGGAAGGTGTCGGGGATGCGCTTTGAACAGTTGAATTGTCTGTTCGAGATTGCGGAAACCGGTTCTATTACAGCGGCGGCGCAAAAACTGTTTATTTCTCAACAGGCCGTGAGTACCAGCGTGAAACAATTGGAGCAGGAATTGGGACAAACTCTGTTTGTACGGAATAAATCAGGAATCTCTTTTACGGCAAAAGGGGAGGAAACCGTAAACTTTGCACGAAAAATATTGGCAGACAAAGAGGAATTTGTGAGTCGGATGCGTATGGAGGAGGATGAAGAAACCATAGAGATGAAAGTCTGCTCTACGTCCTCTGTGACCAATATTGTACTGCCGGATATTATTGAAAAGTTAGATGCAAAACAAATTCCCATCTCTCTGCGGATTTCTTTGAAAGATGATATCGCAGAAGTATTTGAAAGTCTGCGGACGGAGGACGCCAATCTGGGGCTGTTGACCTTTAATGCCGAGTACTTGCCGCAAAAGTTTGCTGCCTACCAGGAGGAGCTGCAATTGGAAATATTAGCGCGGGATGAACTTGTCGCAGTGGTCAATAAGCGTTTTTGCAAGGATGTTGTCGCGCAGATTCCCCGAGAGGCTCTTTCTGATTATCGCTATTCCATATATAATGTGATTCCGATTGACAGCATGCTGGAGTCCGCCAAGAATACCAGTGTGGTCTGGTCCAATGATGTAGATTTTCACCGGCGAATGCTGGAGCAGAAACGGACCTTGGTGTTGATGCCTGGGTTAGCCTATCAATATTTTTTCTCTGGGAAAAAATATGTCGCATTGCCGTTGGAGGAAAACGAAACACCGTTGATTCATGCTGCGGTGTTTCGCAAAGATGCCAGTCCGGCTGTGCGTGATTTCGCCTCCATGGTTCATTTAGAATTGTGTATAAAATAAACAAAGCCGCAGCATTTAGTGAGAGCGTGTGTTGATATATTGCGGGTGCAGTTTGTCATACATAATTTTCTGACTGCTGTATAGACCGTAGTAGCCGGAGAAAACATAGCTGACTGCACAGGCAATACAAAAGAGCAGAGCGCTGCTGTGCCCGAATAATTCTATACTGAGCAAGACAGAAGCCAGAGGGCAATTCACGACACTACAGAATAAAGAAATCATTCCGATGGCAGCGCCCAATGTTGGCTCTAATCCCAAAAGCGGCGCTATCACGTTTCCCAATGTGGCGCCTACAAATAAGGTGGGAACGATTTCGCCGCCTTTGAAACCAGCGCCCAATGTAAGCGCCGTAAAAAGGATTTTTAGAAAGAATGCAAAGGGTGGACAGGTGCCGGTCATAGCGAGCTGCAGCATATCGGCGCCCTGCCCGTTGTAAGCTCGGGTACCGCTGAACATAGTCAGTGCGACCACCAGACAGCCACCGACAAAAATACGCTGGTAGTCATTGGGAATATATTTTTTGTAAAGATGTTCTGCGCCATGAACAGAAATACAGAAAAGCATACTGACAATACCGCAGAGCATAGCCAGAAGAATGACCTTGATAAATAAAAAGACGGTGAATTCCGGCGCATAGATCTGCGGAAAAATAGAACTGCTGATGTGCAGTTTTTGGATAATTCCATAGGCTATGGAGGCAGAAACGATACAGGGTACAAATGCACTGTAATGAATCACGCCGACGCTGATGACCTCCATGCTGAATACTGTAGCGGCGATGGGCGTACCAAATAAAGAGGCAAATACCGCACTCATGCCGCAAATTACGATGATATTGATATCGGTATCGTGGAGCCGGAACAATCGTCCCAGCGCTTCTCCAATACTGCCGCCGATTTGCAGAGCGGCTCCCTCTCGACCGGCGGAACCGCCACAGAGATGGGTGATGACAGCGCCGAAAAAAATCAGAGGCGCCATGCGGATGGGAATGTGCTGTTTGGACTGTATAGAAGCCAGCACCAGATTGGTGCCAGGGTCCTGTCGAAATCCTGCACGGTGATAGGTAAACACGATCAGCAAACCGGCAAAGGGCAAAAGAAGAATAAGCCAGTCGTTGGCTTGGCGGGCGGCGGTAACCCAATTGATACTGACGAGAAAGGCGGCGCCTGCCAAACCGCAGACTACGCCGGTGATTGCGCCGAAAATCAGCCAACGCAAAAACCATGTGACGTAAAGGCTGCTATAGTTTAATTGAAAATGTAATTTTTTTTTGATTGTGTTCCAGTCTGGCTGGGGCAGCATGAGAAATCCTCTCTTTTCGAAAAATTTGATATTGCTTTCAGTATAGCGGGATTGGGGAGCAGAATCAACAGCTTGAGAAAAATTTTGCGGAATATTTTTTCAATACTGGCAGGAACGCGGGCAATAAGGTACAATACATATAGATGAAGCAAAACAGAGGAGGAATTTTATGAGTCAGTTATTACAGCAGACAGAAGAAACAGTAGCGTATATTCGCTCGAAAACAGGGTACAAGCCGGAGATTGCTATTGTGTTGGGATCAGGTTTGGGACAGCTGGGAGAGCAGCTGCAGCACGTGGATGCAATTAACTATAAGGAACTGCCTCACTGGAAATCCAGTACAGCTCCGGGGCATAACGGGCGATTATTATTTGGCCTGTTAGATGGCAAAGAAGTGGTGTGCATGCAGGGAAGACTGCATTACTATGAGGGATATAGTATGGAGGAAATTACGTATCCAGTGCGGGTTATGGCGCGCTTGGGAGTAAAAAATTTGCTGCTGTCCAATGCAGCCGGGGGAATCAATCTGGATTTTGCGCCAGGCGATTTAATGCTGATTACCGACCACATTAATTTTATGGGGAAAAATCCGCTGATGGGTCCGAATGAAGATGCATTCGGCGTGCGCTTTTGCGATATGAGCTATGCCTATCAACCGTCCTTGCGAAAGATTGCATTGGAAGCGGCACAGGAGCTGGGGCAAAATTTGCAGCAAGGCGTTTATGTGGCGACAACTGGGCCAAGCTATGAAACCCCTGCGGAAATCAAAATGTTTCGTTCCTGGGGTGCCAGCGCAGTGGGGATGTCTACAGTGCCGGAAACAATTGCGGCAAATCACTGCGGAATCAATGTGTTGGGAATTTCCTGCATTACCAATATGGCCGCCGGTATTTTGGATCAACCGCTTACGGAGGAAGAAGTTTTGCTCACCGGAGAAAAATCGGGCGCTGCATTTCAGGCGTTAGTTACGCGGATTGTGAGAAAATTGTAAGGAGTGGGTAGAATGATGCAATTAGCTGCAGAAATCAGGTGGACAAAGGGACTACAGAAGGGTAGAGTTATGCTGGCTGTTGCGGCAGTGACTGCAACGGTGCTGGCTGTAGCCATAGCCGGTGCCAACCTGGTATCAGATGAATTGCCGCCGCCGTTGGATCATGCCATTCCTGCCCTTGCTATTTTTGAAAAAAATCCATACAAAGCACTGTATTATTATGAAGCGGATAAACAGGAGCGTTATGAAGCTTACCAGGCAGCAAATGAGACGCTGTCGCCTGAGGATGTGGTGTGGCGCGTGAATGCCGGACTGGACGGCGAATTTTATGCCGCTATCCAGTCGGTGACAGATACAGAAGCGATGCCTTTGCTGGTCAATAAATATTATCAACTGCCCGTTGACTATGTACCGGCGGATTTGACAAAACTGCCGTCGGGGAAACCTGCCACAAAGGATACCTGCGCAGCTTACAAGGAAATGGCCGGGGATGCGCGAAAGGAAGGGCTATCTCTTTACGCTGCATCTGCATATCGTTCTTATGCGTTGCAGAATCGACTTTATCAGGGATATCTGCAACAGGAAGGCGGCAACGTAGCGCGAGTGGACACCTATAGTGCGCGGCCTGGACACAGTGAGCATCAGACGGGCAGAGCCATTGATCTGTGTGGCTCCTTCGGTTCGCTCAATGATTTTGTGAATACACCGGAAGGCCCATGGGTAAAGGAAAACTGCTATAAATATGGTTTTATCGTGCGCTATCAGGAAGATATTGTGCCATTGACTGGATATAAGTATGAACCATGGCATATTACCTATGTGGGTAAGGAAGTGTCCAATAGAATGCACGAATTAGGAATAACCTGTCTGGAAGAATATGTGGTGAAATATGTTGACCATAAGCCGCCGACTAGTGTATAATGAAAACAATCCGTGGGAGCCTGGAGCCCTACAGGAGAAACTTCTTCAGTAAGAACAATTTGGGAGAGCCACCTAGATCTGCGAAAGACTGGGATGGATGACAGGAAAGAATATGGTGGAGTTGTTATGCGATGTCATCCGGAGCGCAGGGGAAACATAAAAGTGTTTCAGGATTACGATGCATGACAGCTCTTTTTTCTTTACTTCATTTGGGCTTTACCGCAAAAAATCAAATGAGGTGAGATGTATGCAGGAAGTACAAACAGAAAACAAAGCAACACGCAACACAACAGGACAAAGAATTTCTACCAGAAAAATGGCTGTAGCAGGGATGCTGGGGGCAGTAGCGATAGTTCTCAGTGTAACGGGTTTGGGTATGATTCCCATGCCTACACTGGCAGGACGAGCTACAATTATGCATGTTCCGGTAATTCTGGCGGCTATTTTGGAAGGACCGGTGGTCGGCGCTTTCACTGGATTCATTTTCGGTCTGTATAGTTTTATGACACCGGTAGGCGCGATTCCGGCAGACCCCATTGTGCGGATTTTGCCCCGCATTTTGATTGGTGTGACCTCTTACTATACGTTTGCACTGTTCCGTCGCTCTAACATCGGCGCAGCAGCGGCGGCTATTGTGGGAACACTAACCAATACCATTGGGTATTTGGGATTGGCCAGCCTGATTGGCTATATGCCATGGGCAGCTTCCCTTACTGTCATGGTGACACAGATGCCCTTTGAAATGGTTCTGGCGGTAATTTTAATTGTTGTCCTGAATAAAGCGTTTGCGCGCAGAGGATGATGAAGAGTGTTATTGGCATTTGATATTGGAAATACAAATATCGTGATAGGGGTATTTCAGCAGGACAAACTGTTGGCGGACTGGCGGGTAGCCAGTGACCGTCAGAAAACCTTTGATGAATACGGGTTATTGTTGGAGCAGTTTTTTCAGAGTCGGCATTTGCAGCGGAAAGACGTGACAGATATCATTATATCTTCCGTAGTGCCGAATTTGACAGATATCATAAAACTGATGTGTGAATATTATTTTCAGTTAACGCCCATGATTGTGGGCAATGGCTTAAAAACAGGCATGCCTATTCGTTATGAGAATCCCAAAGAAGTAGGTGCCGACCGGATTGTCAATGCGGTAGCGGCCATTGAACAGTATGGCGCGCCGTTGATTATTTTGGATTTCGGCACGGCCACTACCTTTTGTGTAGTAAATGAAAAAGGTGAATATTTGGGAGGTGCCATTGCTCCAGGCATTGGCATTTCCATGAATGCGTTGGTGGAAAAAACGGCGCAGTTGCCTAAGGTGGAGATGAGCATTCCAGAGCATGTGATTGGGCGCAACACCAGCAATGCCATTCAATCTGGTTTACTTTACGGGTATTGCGGTTTGGTAGACGGTATGGTACATCGAATTGCAGATGAGTTGGGGATGCCGCTGCAGCAGATAAAAGTGATTGCGACCGGTGGATTGGCTGAATTGATTTACGCCAATTCGGAAACCATACAGGAAGTAAATCAAATGCTGACGCTGCAGGGTCTGCACATTTTATATGAAAAAAATAAGAAACTGCACAGTCGAGCAGAAAAGGGTGGCGCATCATGTTAGAGGTATGTTTGTTGGGATGCGGTGGAATGCTGCCATTGCCGGACCGATTTTTGACATCGCTTTTGCTGCGGGAAAATGGCAGCAGCGTTTTGATAGATTGTGGGGAAGGTACGCAGGTGGCGCTGCATTTGTGCGGTTGGAGTGTGAAGCGGATTGACCATATTTTGATTACGCATTTTCACGGAGATCATGTGGTGGGTTTGCCTGGGCTTTTTATGACCATGGGAAACAATGGTCGGACAGAGCCTGTGCATATCTGGGGGAATCCGGGTTTACAGCAGATTCTGGATGGATTGCTGGTTGTTTGTCCGCAACTGCCATTTGAAGTACATTGTCATGATGTAGCAGAACTGGGGTATCAATTTCAGCTGGGCAATCTGCAGGTACAGGCGCTGCCGGTAGAGCACAGGGTTTCTTGTCTGGCTTACAGTTTATCCTTGCCGAGGGCGGGAAAGTTTGATGTGGCCAAAGCGCAGCAGTTACAGATTCCTGTACAATATTGGGCGCCTTTACAGCATGGAGAAATCATTACTTACGAAGGGCGCACATATTATCCCCAAGATGTGTTGGGGGTATCAAGGCGAGGATTAAAACTGACCTATGCTACAGACTGTCGTCCCAGCGGCGAATTGGTCCGGCTGGCTCAAGGCAGCGATCTTTTTGTAGCGGAAGGGCTATATGGTGATGAAGAAAAGCAAAGCGGTGCGGCGGAAAAGGGACATATGATTTTTTCTGAAGCGGCAACCATGGCGCAGCAAGGTCATGTGCGGGAATTGTGGCTGACCCATTATAGTCCAGCTATGCGTGAACCAGCAGAATATTTAGCACAGACGCAGAAAATTTTCAGCAATACGAAATGCGGAGAAAATCTCCTGATGAAAACGCTGCGATTTGACGATTCCCAGCCAAAGGAAACCTTATGAAATGCCAGATCTACGTATTTCTAAATTTTACAGGAAAAATAGAAAGTGACTTTTCGGTGATTTATGACTTGAGAAAACACAAGAAACATTGTTTAAAGCATGCCTGTTTGTGGTATAATAATAATATAATTAAAAAAGATGGGAAGTGAAAAAATGGATAAATATGAATGCCCATGCGGATATATTTATGATCCCGCTGATGGAGATATTGAGGCTGGTATCGCTCCGGGAACTGCATTTGCAGATCTGCCGGAAGACTGGGTTTGCCCAGTATGTGGTTTGGGAAAAAGCGAGTTTTATAAACACTGAGTTTGCAGCATAGATTTTTCTCTGGCTATGAATAGTGTTTAGAGACTATCGTTAAAAAACAAATACATGATAAAGGGATATGGTTTCAGCATCAAAGCAGATGATGGAGTCATATCCCTTTATTGAATAATAAAAAAATCCGCTCAACCGTATCAGTTAAGCGGATTTTTTACATTTGGTGGAGATAAGCGGGATCGAACCGCTG